>NZ_CP156081.1:2923211-3236112 GCF_039830135.1 Defluviimonas sp. SAOS-178_SWC
TGCCCTCCGGCTCACGCCTTCGGCCAATCGGACCGGGGAACGGTCCACTGGACCGTATCCATCCGGTGAAGGCCGTGGGGGATCAGGCTTTGGGGTCGCCTTCCATTGCGATCATCTCGATGAGATTTTCGACGCCGAACTGGGTGAAGGCGAGGATTTCGACCTGGTGGAGCAATGAACCCAGATGGCGCCGTCTGCGGGCTCCATGCCGATGGCGAGATTATGGAGCCGATCGACGGTTTCGCCGAGCTCTGCTGCGACGCGATCGACGGTCTTGACGGCGTGCGCCTTGTTCAACTGCATGTTCAGGCTGCCTGGGCCATGTTTTGGATTGTCCAGTTCCAGGGGAGAAAATCCGGCAGGCGCGAGGGGGGCATGTCCGGCAACCGAGCAAGGACATCAGCAAGCCAAGCCTGTGGGTCGATGTCGTTCATCTTTGCGGTGACGACCAGGGAGTACATGAAAGCGGCGCGGTCACCGCCCCGCTCGGAGCCGGCGAAGAGCCATGACTTCCGACCGAGGGCCACGCCGCGGAGTGCTCGCTAGGCCGCGTTGTTCGTCAGGCAGGCCAGTCCATCCTCGAGGAAGCACGTGAATGCCTCCCAACGGCCCGTCGTGAACATATAGCCGACCGCCTTGGCGACGGGGTTGTGCTTCGACATCGTGTCGCGCTCGGCGAGCATCCAGTCGCGCAATTCCTCCAGCAGCGGACGGGACAGCCGTTGCCTGGCCTTGAGACGGGAAGTGGCATCCAGCCCGTTGATCTGGCGCTCGATCTCGAAGATGGCGTCGATCCTCGCCACCGCCTCCAGCGCGACAGGAGATATGTCGTGGGCGGACTTGCCCTTGCGGACATTCCCCTTGATGTCGGCAAGCTCGAAGAACTTCCGGCGGGCATGGCTCCAGCATGCCCCGCCGCATATCCGTCACCCCGCCGGCGATCCGGACGCGCACCCCCGCCGGGAAGGCGATCATCGAGCTTCCAGCACCGGAAGCAGCCGAGCCAGCATCTCCGGATCCGCAGAGGAACTGAAGATAAGCCGACGCCCATCGCGCAATACAACCTCAAGCTGGACAGCCGGCGGATCACACCGCGCCACTGAGGCCGGCGCGGGCTCTACCACAGGACCATCTGGCGAAAGCGTCATCGGGATGAATGCAGGCAGCGTCTCGTCGCCAAGCTCGCCGTTCCGATACTGCCCGCGCCATATCGTCAGCAGAGAGCGCGAAACGCCATGCCGCCGCGCCGTCGCAGTCACCTGGCGATGCCCCGGAAAGCTCTCCTCCACGATCCGGACCTTGTCCGCATCGCTTCAGGGCCGCCGGCGCGGGACATCCGCGGCAGAAAGCACTTCGATCTCGGGCCTGAACTTATGGTCGGCCATAAGGTCGAACTTAACACCGACGCCAAAATCCCGTCAGACGACCTCCGCCGGAGGGATACACTGGACCTTCCGCTGACGGTCCTCTGCGCCAGTTGAAAACCTGACGCCCTTCCCCGACACTCCCCCCGAACGCACTCGGCTTGGGAGGCCCAGCATGACCGACGTCACCGGCGGATGCCTTTGCGGCGCGGTGCGGGTGACCGCGCGGGGGGAGCCCTATCGGGTCGGCCTCTGCCATTGCCTCGACTGCCGCAAGCATCACGGCGCTCTCTTCTACGCCGCCGCGATCTTTCCCGCTACCGCCGTCACGGTCGATGGCACGACCAGCGCCTACAACGGCCGCCACTTCTGCCCGCGCTGCGGCTCCTCCGTCTTCGCCCGCTGGGAGGACGAGGTGGAGGTCCATCTCGGCACGCTCGACGCCCCGGACCGGTTCCTGCCGACCTACGAGAACTGGACGATCCGCCGCGAGCGCTGGCTGCCGCCCTTCCGGGTCAGGCACAGCTACGAACGTGACCGGGAAGGGACGGGGCGCACGGAGGATTAGGGCGCAAGGACAAGAGGCCCGGCCCGATCCTTGCGGATCAGGCGTTCGCGGCGGAAACCCTCCACTGGAGGGTTTCTGATCGCCGCTCACCCCAGATAATCGAACATCACCGTGCCGTGGCGGCGATCCACCGATTGCGGGTTCAGAAGCCCCGCCTTCCCCGCTGCCTCGTAAAGCGCCATCGCGCCGAGCGTGGCCGCCTCGGCCTCCGCCGCCGAGGCGTAGAGGGCAACGTTCGCGGCCTTGCCGGCCCCGAAATCGACGAGGACCGAGGTCTTCGGCCCAAGGTCTTTCACCTTGTCGGCGATGGAGCGGCAGAACGCCTCCACCTCGCCGCGCTTGTCCGCCGGGTAATCGAAGGTCGTGATCGTGCAATGCATTTCCGGTTCCTCCGTGATGAAAGCGCGCAGATTACACCAAACCGGCCCGATCCCGAAGCGCGTGGACGGCCTGCCGCCCGTGCCAACCGGCCGCATCCCGTTGCCGGCCGCGCCTTCCTACCTAGGCAGGGAGAAGCAACAGGAGGCCCCCATGTCCTACACGATCGACCGAATTCTCCCCTCCACGAGCCTCGCGGAGGCCGAGCACCGCACCCGCGCCGCGCTTTCCGCCAAGGGCTTCGGCGTCCTGACAGAGATCGACGTCGCGGCGACGATGAAGAAGAAGCTCGACCGCGACATGGCCGGCTACAGGATCCTCGGCGCCTGCAATCCCAGCATGGCCTGGGAGGCGATCGGGATGGAGCCCCGCGTCGGCGCGATGCTGCCCTGCAACGTGATCCTGCGCGCGGTGGGCGGCGGCGTGGAAGTGAGCGCCATCGACCCTGTCGCTTCGATGGCGGCGATTGACAATTCCGGGTTGAAAAACCTCGCCCATCAGGTCCGCGACATGCTGGCCGAGGTCGTCGCGGCCATCTAGGGCCCTTGTCGCGCGGCTTGCCAACGCACCCGACCTCGTCCACGCTGGGGCCGAAACGCAAGCCGCCGGGTCCGATGAGCTTCGTCAACGACCACCAGCTGCCGCTGATCCTCGCCTGCTTCCTCCTCGGCAGCCTTGGTGCGACGATGCTTTTCCGGCGCCGCGTCACGGCGCGGGCGTGGAAGATCGCCGATCTCGTCTGGGTCTGCCTCGGCGGCATAGGCGCGATCACCGCCGTCATCGCGGGGGTCTACACCGCCGACAGTTCGCGCCTCGACCGGCAGATCGACCTCGCCTATGCGGCGAGCGGGGCCTTCGACCGCGACGCGGCCCGCTTCCGCCTCGCCCATTGCGAGACCGACCACCCGAGCCCGGCCTTCCGCTCCGCGATCCGCGACCTCTGCGAGAAGGTCGAGTTCCTGTCGGCCTCAACCGCCGGGAACAGCGCCCTGCCCCTTTTCATCGCCGTTACCGAACGCGCGGCGCCCCTGAGCGGGCTCCGCCTTTTCGGATCCGGCGGCATGGCGGAGATGGAAGCGGAGGTGGCACGGTTCGAACCTGCGAGTTTCCTCGCCTTCGTGGCCGAGGACGACGTGACCCGCGCCGCCGTGGCGCTTTTGCGCGCCGCGCCCTCGACGGCCGGAATCGCGGGCGAATACCTGGTCATCGCCCGCTCCTACGAGGAGTTGATCGAAGAGGTCATGCATCTCGGCGCGGAATGGGACTATCTCCAGTCCCGCTCCGGCATCCTCACGCTTCAGGTCCTCGCGCTCTGCCTCGTCGCCTTCGCGGCCCCGTTCCGACTGGGCAAATCGGTCGTCGACCTAATGTAAGCGGTCAGCCCGGCGACCAGACCTGCGGCACCGTCGCCTGAAAGCTCGGGCGGTCCTCAAGCGACCGGACGAGTGACCAGAGCCGTTCCCGTCCACCCCAATCCGGGCCGCCGCGCGCCTCCGACCACAGAAGCAGGCACGCCGCCGCCACACCTGGCAGGGTCACACCGGGGCGCAACCGCCCGGCACTGGCGTGATCCTCCAGCCAGTCCAGTGTCTCGGCAAAGCGGCGCAGATGCCGCGCCCCGAGATCGTAGCCGATATGGTTCGTGGCCACGGGCCGCAGTCCGCACCAGTCCTGATAGAAGGCTGCCACCATCGCGTCGCCGGCCTGAAGCGTGGTCAGCAGTATCTGCCGCTCGTCTTCCGGCCGGTATCCATCGTCGGGCCGCCCGGCCACATCCCACAGCCGTTCAAGGATCAGAAATGTGGGAAAGAGCGCCTTGTCCCCCTCGACGAGCGCCGGAACCTGGCCGAGCGGATTGAGCCGGAACAGATCGTCGAGCGGAGGGAAGCTCCATTCCACCGGCGTGATCGGCAAGGACCATTCGGCAATCAGAACCCGCGCCATCCGCGCATAAGGCGATCCCGGAAAATAGCAAAGTTCGGCTTTCGGCACCCTGCCCTCCCCCGGGCGTCGCATCCTCTTACTTTTGCAGACCCTTCACGTAGTTGGCGAGGGCGATCAGATTGACCGGCGTCGGCGTCGCGATGCCGTCGCCGGTATCGTACATGACCAGCGGGCCTTCCTGAAGCGCGACCCCAAGCTCCGGCATGACCGAGGAGCGGTCGCCGCGGCGCGTATACCCGTCAATGGTGGACATGACCCGCACCATCGGGAAGGTGCCGCCATTGCGGGCGGCAATCGTGGTGAGGTCCGCCGGCGCCTTGCCCAGCCCCTCCGCCGCCGCCCCGTCGCCCTTGCCGCTGTCGCCGTGGCAGGATGCGCAATAATCCGTGAAAAGTGCCCGGCCCGAGACCTGGCGCTCCGGCGCACAGGCCACAAGCAGCGCCGCCGCCGCCATGCTCGTTGCGAATATCCGGATCATGTCGGCCTCCTGCCCGTTTTCCCCACTTTGCCCCGGCGCGGACCGCGCTGCAACCGGCTCACTCCGCCGTCTGGATCGAGGCGAGGTAGTCGGCGAGCGCCAGGACGCGGGCGGAAGTGATCACCGGACTGCCGTCCGGTGCGTCCGCCGCCTTCGTGTCGCCTGAAAAGAGCGCGCCGAAAAGCGGCATCGGCCCGCCGTGGCCGCGCAGCCCGGTGCGTCCGTCGATCATGTGGACGACCTTCAGCCACGGGAACTCGCCACCATTGCGCGCGGCGATCCGGGTCAGGTCCGGCACCGGGATGCTGATCAGGTCGACCATCGGCCCGTCGCCCTTTGCCTCGGCTCCGTGGCAGGCGGCACAGGCCCCGTGATAGGTTTCGCGGCCAAGGGTCAGGTCATCGGCGGCAAATGCCGGACCTGCGGCAAGAAGCAGAAAAAGAACGGGTTTCAACATGGGAACCTCCGGTTCGCGTGGCGCCATCCTGCGCCGGGATACGGATGCGGCGCCTTGATCCGGATCAGGCGGCGCCGGCGAGTGAGAGGACGCTCTGCCAGAGTGGATCGGGCACCTCGGCGGTCTCCTCGCCCTCGACCCGTGCGCCGGGCAGTCGCGCGCCCTCGTCGGCGGCGATGGCCTCGGCCAGGCGGGCAAAGCGGGCGGCGAAATCGCGCGAGGTCGCCGGGTCGATCAGGATGTAGAACTGGCCAAGGTCGTGCGGCGGCCCTTCCGGCGCTTTCAGGGGCTTCACGTCCAACGAATTGCGGCCGCCGGTCATGCCCGCCGCCAGAAGCTCCGCCATGAGGCCAAAGCCCCAACCCTTGTGCCCGCCCGACGACAGGAGCGCGCCCGACAGCGCCGCCTCGGGGTCGGTGGTCGGATTGCCGTCCGCGTCTACAGCCCAGCCAAGCGGGATCGTCACGCCCGCCGCCTTGGCCATGGTGATCTTGCCAAGGGCGACGGCGGAGGTGGAGAAATCGAACTGCATCGCGATGCCGCCCGCCCCGTCCGGCACCGAGAAGGCGATCGGGTTGGTGCCGATCACCCGCGCCTTGCCGCCCGGCGGGGCGACGATCGGCGTCGCGTTGGTGAAGCCGATGGCGATCAGCCCATCGCGCGCGATCTGCTCGGTGAAATAGCCAAGCGAGGTGCAGGTATGGGCGTGACCCACCGCCAGAGTCGCGGTGCCGTAGTCGCGGGCCGCAGCCACCGCAACGCCGCGCGCGCAGGCAAAGGCCGGCTGGGCGAAGCCCATGCGCGCATCGACCCGAACCGTGCCGGGACGGGGGCGACTGACGACCGGCTCCACGTCGCCCTTGACCCGACCGGAGCGGAGCTGCTGGCAATAGCTTTCAAGGTAGTAGAGCCCGCAGATCACGTTGCCGGTGGCCTCGGCCCGGCCAATCGCGCGCGCGACCTCCGCCGCGACCCACTCCGCCGCGCCATGTTGCATCAGCGCGGCCCTGGAGCGGTCTTCGATCTCGACGATGCTGATCCGCGGCATGGTCGTCCTTCTGACTTAGTGAAGTCTTCCGTTGTCGAGGTGCACCACGCGGTCCATCCGAGCGGCAAGTTCGAGATTGTGGGTGGCGATCAACGCCGACAGGCCGGTATCGCGGACAAGCTCCATCAGCGTCGCGAAGACCTGGTCGGCGGTTGCAGGGTCGAGGTTGCCGGTCGGCTCGTCGGCCAGAAGGAGCTTCGGTGCGTTGGCGAGCGCCCGGCAGAAGGCGACGCGCTGCTGCTCGCCGCCCGACAGCTCCGCCGGACGGTGATCGGCGCGGGTGGCGATGCCGACGCGGGTCAGAAGCTCCCGCGCCCGCGCCTCGGCCGTGGCCTTCGGCACGGCATTGGCGAGCTGCGGCAGCACGATGTTCTCCAGCGCCGAGAATTCCGGCAGGAGGTGATGGAACTGGTAGACAAAGCCCACCTCGCCCCGCCGCACCTCGGTCCGGGCGCGGTCCGAAAGCCCGGTCATCTCGCAGCCCGAAATCGCCACCGCGCCGGCATCGGCGGTGTCGAGCAGCCCGGCGATGTGCAGAAGCGTGGACTTGCCCGCGCCCGAGGGGGCGACAAGGGCCACGACCTCGCCGCGCTTCACCGAAAGATCGAGGCCAGAGAGCACCCGCACCTCGCCCGGCATGCCCTTGAGGTAGGATTTCGCGATGCCCTTGAGGGCGAGGACGCTGTCACTCATAGCGAAGCGCCTCCACCGGGCTCATCCGCGCCGCCCGTCTGGCGGGGAAGATGGTCACGACGAACGAGAGGACGAGCGACAGCCCGACCGCCCGGCCAACATCCCAGGCCCGCAGATCCGCCGGCAGCCGGTAGATACCCCGGATCGACGGGTCCCACGCCCCGCCGCCGGAAAGGTAGTTCACCGCCGACATGATCCCGTCGATATTCCAGGCGACGAGGCAGCCGAGGATCACCCCCGCAACGGTGCCGATCACCCCTGTGAAGGCGCCACAGAGGAAGAAGACGCGCAGGACCGAGCCCTCGGTCAGGCCCATCGTCCTGAGGATGCCGATATCGCGTCCCTTGTTCTTCACCAGCATCACCAGCCCCGAGGTGATGTTCATCGCGGCGATCAGGACAAGGATCGCGAGGATCACGAACATCACGTCATCCTCGATCGAAAGGGCGCTCAGGAACGCGCCCGACGCATCGCGCCAGCTCCAGAGGATCGTGCCCGCGCCCGCGGCGCCGAGAAGCGGAACCGTGTAGTCGTCCACGGCCTCGGGATCGGCGACGTAAACCTCGATCTCGTCCGCCCCCGCCTCGCGGTTGAAGAAGCTCTGCGCCTCGGCATAGGGCATGTAGATGCGGGTCCGGTCGATGTCCCAGCGCCCGGCGGAAAAGATGTAGACGACCTCGTAGGCATTGACGCGCGGGCTGGTGCCGAACGCGGTCTTCACACCGTTCGGCTGGAGAAGCTTCACCTTGTCGCCGATGCCGATACCGAGATCGCGGGCGATGCCCGAGCCGATGGCGATCCCCTCGTCGAAACGGTCGATCTCTCCCAGCGCATCGGATGAGCCGCCGACACGCGGAATGGTCTTCAGATCGGCAAGCGAGATGCCGTAGATCTCCGCGACGTTGGAGCGGTCGTTCGCGGTGACCATCGCCTGCCCCCGGATGATCGGCGCGGCACGGGTGACGCCGGGAATGGCGCGGATTTCGGCGGCGACCGTATCGGGGTTCACGATGGCCCGCGTCGCGACGCCGTTCTCGTCCAGGTAAGTCGCGCGGCTGACCGAGACATGGGCATTCGCGCCCAGGATCGTGTCGACGAATTCGGCCCGGAAACCGGCCCGCACCGCCATCGTCGCAACCAGCGCCATGACGCCAAGGGCGATGCCGATCAGGCTGATCCAGGTCATCACGCTCACGCCCCCCTCGGCCCGGCGGGCCCGCAGGTAACGCCACGCGATCATGAACTCGAAAGGGGAAAACGGCGCGGTGCGGCTGGCCATGCTGGCTCCGGTCGGAAGGGCGCGCGCAAGGTGGCGGCGCGGGGGGGAAAGGTCAAGGGCGGCACCGCCCTCAGCGCGGCGCGCGCCTGCGGAACGGCGTCGCGACGAGCGTCAGAAGCCCCATGACGGCCGCCCAGCCGCCGAGAAACCCGATCCCTGCCGTGGTCACGCCCGTCAGCGTCACCGGCACCGCCGGCTTGAACTCCGCGAGTGTCGCCTGGAACAGCTCCGTATCGGCGAAACGTTGCGGCATGAAGACCCGTTCCACCGGCCCCGCCGCGCGCAGGAGCGTAAGGTCGCCGGTCAGCCGCTCGAACCGCGCGAAGGCGTTGCGCATATCCTCCTGCCGGAACCCGAGGAACTCGGTCCCGGTCATCGAGGCGAGCGCCCTTTCCCGGTCCATGCCCGCCTTTTCGGCCGAGGCGTCGAAATCGGCGGTGACGGCGGCCAGGGCATCGACCTGACCGCCGAGGCGCTGGAGGTATTGCTGCGAGAATTCGGGGAACTGCGACAGCGTCCCCGCCCCGGCCAGTCCTCCGACGAAGGCCAGGAGCCTCAGCATCAGCGCCCTGCGTAGATCTGGGCGACGCGGTCGATGGCGGCCTCGGGGCTCATCTCCTCGCTTGTTCCGGTCGCACGCGAGGTCAATTCCACCTTGCCGGCTGCAAGCCCGCGCGGCCCGACGGTGATCCGCCAGGGCAGACCGATCAGGTCCATCGTCGCGAACTTGGCGCCGGCGCGTTCGTCGCGGTCGTCGTAAAGCGCCTCGAGCCCCTTGGCCCTGAGGGCGGCATAAAGCGCGTCGCAGGCCGCGTCCGCCGCACCGTCGCCCTGCTTGAGGTTGACGATACCGACCGGGAAGGGCGTGACGCCCTCGGGCCAGATGATGCCCTTATCGTCGTGGCTGGCCTCGATGATCGCGCCGAGAAGGCGGCTGACGCCGATCCCGTGCGAACCCATATGAACCGGGACGCGGGTGCCGTCCGGGGTCACGACGGTCGCGCCCATCGGTTCGGAATACTTGGTGCCGAAGTAGAAGATCTGCCCGACCTCGATGCCGCGCCCGACCTTGCGATGCGCCTCGGGCACGTTCGCGAACACCGCCTCGTCATGGGTCTCGTCGGTGCGGGCGTAAAGCGTCGTGAATTCCTCACAGACCTTCGCGACCTGGCCCTTGTCGTCATAGTCGATGTCGCGGGCGCCGAGCTTGAGGTCGGTCACGCGGTCGTCGTAGAAGACCTCGCTCTCACCGGTCGAGGCGAGGACGAGGAATTCGTGGGTGTTGTCGCCGCCGATCGGCCCCGAGGCCGCGCGCATCGGGATCGCGGTCAGGCCCATCCGCTCGTAGGTGCGCAGATAGCTGACCATGTGGCGGTTGTAGGCGTGAAGGGCGTCTTCCTTCGTCACGTCGAAATTGTAGCCGTCCTTCATCAGGAACTCGCGGCCGCGCATCACGCCGAAGCGCGGGCGGATCTCGTCGCGGAACTTCCACTGGACGTGGTAGAGGGTCAGCGGCAGATCCTTGTAGGAGCCGACATGGGCGCGGAAGATGTCGGTGATCATCTCCTCGTTCGTCGGCCCGTAGAGCATGTCGCGGCCATGCCGGTCGCGGATGCGCAGCATCTCCTCGCCGTAATCGTCGTAGCGACCGGATTCGCGCCAGAGATCGGCGGGCTGGAGCGTCGGCATGAGAAGCGGGATATGGCCGGCGCGGATCTGTTCCTGGTGGACGATCTCCTCGATCCGGCGCAGGACCCGGAAGCCCATCGGCAGCCAGGAATAGATGCCGGCCGCCTGCTGCTTGATCATGCCGGCGCGTAGCATGTAGCGGTGGCTGACGATCTGCGCCTCGGCGGGGTTTTCCTTGAGGACAGGCAGGAAGTAGCGGGAAAGGCGCATCGGGGTCTCGGTCCTTGGAAGTCGGGTCGTCCCCGCTTATGCGAAAGAGGGCCGTCAGGCAAGCGGGCGGGCGTGCCGCGATCCGGCGGAGGCCCGTTCCGGGCCGCTCTCTTTGCCTCGCCGCCGGGACGGCGGCTCAGGCGCCTCCGGCGGAGGTATTTTCGGCAAGGTGAAAGGACGGTCGGCGCTCAGCCGGCGAGGAGCGCGCGGGCGGCATCGCGCGCGGCCTCGGTGACGTTCTCGCCCGCGAGCATGCGGGCCAGTTCGCCGATCCGCTCCTCGGGCGCAAGCGCGGTGACGGTCGAGGTCGTGGCCCCTTTCGCGACCCGTTTCTCCACCCGCCAGTGATGGGCGCCGCGCGCGGCAACCTGGGGCGAATGGGTGACGACGAGGATCTGCGCCCCCTCGGCCAGCCGTTCGAGCCGGCGGCCGACTGCATCCGCGGTGGCGCCGCCGACGCCGCGGTCGATCTCGTCGAAGATCATCGTCAGCGTCTCTCCGCCCCGTGCGAGGCAGACCTTGAGCGCGAGAAGGAAGCG
Organism: Defluviimonas sp. SAOS-178_SWC; assembly: GCF_039830135.1. NCBI lineage: Bacteria > Pseudomonadati > Pseudomonadota > Alphaproteobacteria > Rhodobacterales > Paracoccaceae > Albidovulum > Defluviimonas sp. SAOS-178_SWC. The sequence goes on from NZ_CP156081.1 coordinate 2,933,859, forward strand.
CGACAGCTCGCCGCCCGAGGCGATGCGGTTCAAGGGCCCCGACGGCGCGCCGGGATTGGTGGCCACCGTGAAGGCGACCTGGTCGCGGCCTTCGGGGCCGGGTTCGCCCTCGGCGATCTCGGTAGTGAAATGGGCGCGCTCCATCTTCAGCGGCGCGAGTTCCCCTGCGATGGCCCTGTCGAGGCGCTGAGCCGCTTTCCGCCGCTGGTCCGAGAGCCGGGCGGCCGCCGCGTCATAGGCCGCGCCCGCCGCCGCGACCCGGTCGCGCAAGCTGCGGAGATTGGCGGCGCCGCCGTCGAGCGCGGCGAGGCGCGACCGCAGATCCTCCGCGAAGGTGCCGAGATCGTCGGGGAGGACGCCATGCTTGCGCGCCAGGGCGCGGATCGCGAACAGACGCTCTTCCACCCGCTCCATCTCGTGCGGATCGAAACTCAGCCGGTCGAGCGCGGTCTCCACCCCCTGCGCGGCCTCGCCCAGCTCGGTGAGTGCCCGGCCAAGCGCCGCGACCGGCTCGTCGATCAGCCCCTCGGCCCGGTCGGCCGCGCCCTCGAGCCAGCGGATCGCATCGCCCATGAGCCCCTCGGCCCCGTCGGGCCCGAGCGCCTGCAGCGCCTTGGCCACATCCTCGCGGATCCGGGCCGCGCTCTGCATCATCCGCCGCCGGGCGTCGAGGTCCGCTTCCTCGCCGGGCCGGGGATCGAGCGCGTCGAGTTCGCCAACGGCGTGGCGCAGGAAGTCCTCCTCGGCCCGCATCGCCGCCAGCTCCGCCTCGGCGGCACCGAGCGCCTTGTCGGCCGCCGCGCGTTCGGCCCAGGCCCGGCGCACCGGGGCGAGGTCGGCGCCGGCGAAGGCGTCAAGCAATTGTCGGTGGCCGCGCGGATTGAGAAGGCCGCGGTCGTCCTGCTGGCCGTGCAGTTCCACCAGCGTGTCGGAGAGCGCGCGCAAGACCTCGCCGCTCGCCCTGCGGTCGTTGACAAAGGCGGTCTTGCGGCCGTCGGCGGTGTTCACGCGGCGCAGGATCAACTCGTCCATCTCGGGAAGGCCCGCCTCGGCAAGGACCGACCGCGCCGCGTGGCCCACGGGCAGATCGAAGACCGCCGTCACCTCGCCCTGCTCGGCCCCCGCCCGCACCAACTCGGCGCGCCCGCGCCAGCCCAAAACGAAGCCGAGACAGTCGAGCAGGATCGACTTCCCCGCCCCCGTCTCCCCGGTCAGCACGTTGAGGCCCGGCCGGAAATCGAGATCCAGCCGGTCGATGATCAGCATGTCGCGGATTTCTAGCGACCGAAGCATCCTTGCCCCCGATGGATGCGCCTCAGCGCACCGTCACAGCCATTCGCCGCGGATCACCTGCCGGTAGACCTTGGCGAGCCAGCTGTCGCCCTTCGCCTCGGGCGTGAGACCCTTCCTGGTCAGGAGCCGGTAGCTGTCCTCGTACCAGACCGTGGACTGGAAGTTGTGGCCCAGGATCGCGCCTGCCGTCTGCGCCTCGTCCGTGAGGCCGAGCGAGAGGTAGCTTTCCACCAGCCGGTGCAGCGCCTCGGGCACATGCGTCGTGGTCTGGAAATTCTCCACCACCACCCGGAACCGGTTGATCGCGGCGGTGTAATGCTTGCGCTTGAGGTAGTAGCGGCCGATCTCCATCTCTTTCGCGGCGAGATGGTTGAAGGCGAGGTCGAACTTCAGGATCGACGAGCGGGCATATTCGCTGTCAGGATATTCCTCGATCACCGCGCGCAGCGCCTGAAGCGCCTGGAAGGTCAGGCCCTGGTCGCGGCCGACCTCGTCGATCTGGTCGTAATAGCTGAGCGCGAGAAGGTACTTGGCATAGGCCGCGTCCTCTTCCGCCGGATAGGTGTCGATATAGCGCTGCGCTGTGGCGCGGCTGTTCTCGTAATCGCGGTCCTTGTGATAGGCGAAGGCCTGCATGATCAGCGCCCGCTTGGCCCATTCGGAATAGGGATAGAGCCGCTCCACCTCGGAGAAATAGGTGACCGCGTCCTCGCCCTTGCGGCTCGTCTCCAGCTGGTATTCGCCGAGCTTGTAGATCGATTCCGCGTCGAGCGTTTCGAGGGCCGGTTCCTGATTGCCGCCGCCACAGGCCGCAAGCAGGGCGACAAGCGCGAGGCTGCCGACCAGATGCGCCGCTTTTCCGCCCCGACCCATTGCCCGCCTACCCCGTTCCTGCTTCACGCTTTTCCGCCGCCGAAGGCACCCTTCGGTCCGCGGTTCGCCTCGTCCTAGCACAGAAAAATCCGGGGCGCAAAACGCCTTTCGCACGCCTCGTGCGTTCAGGCGACGGCCGGAATATCGGAGCGGTTGATCCCCGTCCCGGGCAGCAGGCGGCGGCGCGCCTCGTCGCATTCGACGATGCGGAAAGCCGCCGGATTGGCGAAAAGCGCCCGCAAAAGCCGGTTGGTCATCGCGTGGCCCGCCCGGTTGCCGGTGTAGCGGCCAAGGATCGGCGCGCCGGCCAGCGCGAGATCGCCGAGCGCGTCGAGCATCTTGTGGCGCACCGGCTCGTCGGCGCGGCGCAGGCCGCCGGGGCTCAGCACCTTGTCGCCATCGAAGACGACGGCATTCTCGCCGGGCGCGCCGCCAAGCGCGAGGCCGTTGGCCTGCATCGCCTCCACATCCGCCTGGCGGCAGAAGGTGCGGCAGTCGCTGAGTTCGCGAAGGAAAGCGCCGTTCGACATCGTGAGGTGCTTACGCTGGTGACCGATCGCGGCATCGGCGAAGTCGATCTCGAAGTCGATTTCCAGCGTCTCGGCCGGCTCCAGCCGCGCCACGGCCGCGCCCTCGCGGACCTCGACCGGTTCAAGGATCTCGAAGCACCGCAAGGACGCCTCAAGCTCGCGCACGCCGCGGGCGAGGAACGCCGCGGCGAAGGGGGCGGAGGATCCGTCGAGGATCGGCACTTCCGGCCCGTCGATCTCGATCAGCGCATTGTGGATGCCGCAGCCGGCAAGGGCCGCCATCACATGCTCGATGGTCGACACGCTGGTGCCGGCGGCGTTGGAAATCTCGGTGCAGAGCCTCGCGTTCGACACCGCCGACCAGTGCGCCTGCACCATCGCGTCGCGGCCGATCACGTCGGTGCGGCGGAACCAGATGCCGTATTCGGCCGAAGCCGGGTGCACGGTCATGCGCGCGCGAAGGCCGGAATGCAGCCCCCTGCCCGTGAAGGTCACCGCCGATCTGATGGTCGTTTGCACGTCGCAACCCCGGTTAATCGAAGGTTATCCCTTCGGTAGCGTTGAGGTAATGGGCGCGCCCGTGAAGCTCAACTCACTCTTTGCGACGGAATGTAACAATCCATTCAAAGCTCGGCGAAGGTCGGCCCATCGCGCCAGGAGCGGGGCGGAACCCCCTGATCAACAAAGGAAAAGGGCCGGAACGTTCCGGCCCTTCCCTCGAAATCGTGACTGCAGATCAGTTCGCCTGGCGGCGCAGGAAGGCGGGGATTTCGATCCGCTCCTGGTCCGGATCGATCTCCGGCTCCTCGTCATAGGCGGCCGAAACCTGCGGCTGCTGGCGCATCGGCGGGGCGGCGCGCTCGACCCGCTCCGGCTGTTCGGCCGGATGACCGGCCATACGGTTGAGGAGCGTGTTGATGCCGAAACGCGGCTTGTCTGCCATGCGCGACTGCGGCTGCGGTGCCGGGGCCTGCGGACGCGCCGCCGGCTGGGCCGCGCGCTGCTGGGCCGGCGCGCGGTTGACGGCGGCCTGAAGCCGGGCCATCGCCTCGGGCGTCGGGGTGCCGGGCGCGCGGGGGCGCGGGGCGACGAAGGCCTGCGCCTCGTCCTCGACATGGACAGCGGCGGGCTGCGGCGCGGGGGCCGGACGGTAGGCCGGCGGCGGCAGATCGTCACCGGCGCTCTGCGCGTCGAAGAGCGACCGCTCGTCCTCGCGCTCGGCCCGGGCCGGTTCGCGTACCTCCTCGCGGGCAACGGGCGCGGCGGGGGCCGCGGGGGCCGCGGCTTCGACCGGGGCCGGAGCGGCGGCCGGCGCACGCTCTTCCAGAACCATCGCCGGTTGCAGCGGTTCGGCCAGACGGCGGCGCGGCGTCGGGATCTCGGCATGCGACACCGTGGCGTCGATGCCGGTGGCAACGACCGACACCCGCATCACCCCCTCCATGCCATCGTCGAGCGTCGAGCCGACGATAATGTTGGCGTCCGGGTCGACCTCCTCGCGGATCCGGTTCGCCGCCTCGTCAAGCTCGAAGAGCGTGAGGTCGGACCCGCCGGTGATGTTGATGAGAACGCCCTTGGCGCCCTTGAGGCTGATCTCGTCCAGAAGCGGGTTGGCGATCGCCTTCTCCGCCGCCTGCACGGCCCGGTCTTCACCGGACGCCTCGCCGGTGCCCATCATCGCCTTGCCCATCTCGTCCATCACCGCGCGGACGTCGGCGAAGTCGAGGTTGATGAGGCCCGGACGCACCATGAGGTCGGTAACACCCTTGACGCCCTGATAGAGCACATCGTCGGCCAGCGCGAAAGCCTCGGTGAAGGTCGTCTTCTCGTTGGCGAGGCGGAAAAGATTCTGGTTCGGGATGATGATCAGCGTGTCGACGACCTTCTGGAGCGCCTCGATCCCGTCATCGGCCTGGCGCATCCGCTTGCCGCCCTCGAACTGGAACGGCTTGGTGACGACGCCGACGGTCAGCACGCCCAACTCGCGCGCGGCCTGCGCGATGATCGGGGCAGCACCCGTTCCGGTGCCGCCGCCCATGCCGGCGGTGATGAAGCACATATGCGCGCCGGCCAGATGGTCCACGATCTCTTCGATCGTCTCCTCGGCGGCGGCGGCGCCGACCGAGGGGCGCGCACCGGCGCCGAGACCTTCGGTGACCTTCACGCCCATCTGGATGCGGGCCGTGGATTGGCTTTGCTGAAGCGCCTGCGCGTCGGTGTTCGCGACCACGAACTCCACGCCTTCCAGCCGCTTCTCGATCATGTTGTTCACGGCGTTACCGCCAGCACCACCTACCCCGAACACCGTGATCCGCGGCTTCAGGTCCTCCTGTTCATTCAAAGTCAAATTCAATGCCATTTTATCCGCCTGTCATGTCCCCGGCCTGACTTGGGCCGCCTTTTCCGCATTGACGCGATTCTAATGAGAGATTCCCATTAGGTCACGCAAAAAACACCCTCCCGCCACATAATATGGTGCGTCGCACTTCCATTTAAGCGGCATTTCGCCGACCTCTCAAGATCGTGGGGTTACCAGTTGTCTTTAAACCATTTAACGGCCCTGCGCAGGGAGCGGGCCGGATAGCGTTCCGCCGGAATCTCGAAATCCCACCACTCGTCCTGCGGGTTGGCCGCGAAGAGACACATGCCCACGGTTGAAGAAAACGCGGCCCCCGTGGCGGCCTGCGGCAGCCCCTGGACGCGAAGCGGGCGTCCGAGTCGCACGTTCTGGCCGAGGATTCGCGCGGCCAGCATGTCGAGGCCGGGAATCTGGCTCGCCCCCCCGGTCAGCACGATCTGCTGGGAGGGCAGCTGGTCGAACCCGGCCGCGTCGAGGATGGTGCGCACCTCTTCGAGGATCTCCTCGACCCGCGGCCGCATGATGCCGATCAGTTCGGTGCGGCTGACCTTGCGGCGGTCCTTTTCCCAGTCGCCGCTGTCGCCGCCGATCTCGATCATCTCGCGGTCGTCCATGCCGGTCGCATGGACACCGCCGTGGATGGTCTTGATCCGCTCGGCGGTCGCCAGCGGCACCTGAAGCCCCTTCGAGATGTCCGAGGTCACGTGATCGCCGCCAAGCCGCACGCTTTCGGCGAAGATCATGTGCTTCTTGATGAAGATCGACAGCCCCGTGGCGCCGCCACCCATGTCGATGCAGACCGCGCCCAGTTCCTGCTCGTCCTCGACAAGGCTCGCCAGCCCCGAGACGTAGGAGGACGAAGCCAGCCCCGCGATTTCCAGATCGCAGCGGCGGATGCAGTACAGCAGGTTCTGCACCGCCGTCGTGTCGATGGTCAGAAGGTGCATGTCGGCTGCCAGGCGGTTGCCGACATGACCGCGCGGGTCGCCGAAGCCTGACCGGTGGTCGATGGCGAAGTTGACCGGATGGGCGTGCAGCACCTCGCGCCCGTGCCCGAAATCCGGCACGTCGCAGGCCGCCAGCACGCGGGCCACGTCCTGTTCGCTCACCTGCCCCTCGTGCAGCTCGATCTCTCCCGCAAGGCCGTAGCTGCGGGGATGGGCGCCCGAGAAGCAGGCGATGACGTGATCGACGCGCGTCTGTGCCATCTTCTGCGCCGCCTGCACGGCGGTGCGGATCGCGCGCTCGGTCTCCTGCATCGCGTCGACCTCGCCGAAGCGCACCCCGCGCGACCGCGTCGTGGCCGCGCCGATCACCCGGAACTGCGACTGCCCGGCGAGCGACCCGAGCCCGTCCTCGCGCGCCTCTTCGGCATTCTCGAACCTCAGGACGAGGCAGGCGATCTTCGATGTCCCGACATCGAGAACCGCCACCACGCCCCGTTGCAGGGCCGCGCGCCGCATGTTCCGCATCGCCCGTTGAGACTGATAGAGATCGGTCATTGCCCTGCCACCTTGGTTTCGAGTTCATCTTGCCCGCCCGGCATCGCGAGCCGGATCGTCGGGCGGTTGGTATTGCGCATGTCCACGACCGTGAGGTCGCGTCCCAGCATGTCCTCGGCCTGATCGAGCGCGATCACCCGGCGCACCGCCTCCACCTGCCCCGCCTCGGGCAGGAGGATGCGCTGCTGGCGGTCCAGAACGATGTCCCAGCGCCGCTCTCCGACCCGGACAAGGCCGCGGATCCGCGCATGGATCGGCCGCGCGGCGCCGAGGATGTCCAGCGCCTCGGCGACCCGCGCATCGGCCCCTTCGCCGGCGATGACCGGCAGATCCGGCCGCGCGGTCCGGTCGAGAAGTGTGGCCACCCTGTGCCCGGTCCCGTCGAGCATTTCGAGCCCGGACGGGGTGCGCCACAGAACCGCCGGCTGGCGCTCGGTCACCGTCACCTGAAGGATGCCCCCCTTGCGGATGTGAAGGTCGGCCGAGGCCACCGCGTCGATCTGCGCGATCGTCGCCCGCAAGGCGGCAAGATCGAGCCGGAAGGACGAGGCCGGCAAGGTGACCGGCAGCATGGAGCGGATCGCGTTCGCGACCGGCTCCGACGCGCCGTCGATGGCCATGAGGCTGACCTGGAATTCCGGCCGGTTCTCGACGCTTTCCCTCAGATCGGAAAGCATCGTCTGCAACGCGCCGCGCCGGTCGGCGTCGGCAAGGTAGCCCGCGACCGTCGCGGCGACCAGGAAGGCCGGCAGGCCCACCCGCACCACCTTGCGGAAGGCCGGCGTCAGCCACAGACGCTCCACCCGGTAGGACAGCCGCGACGGTGCGGGATCGCGGCGCTGCGGCTCGGCGTAGCGGCGTTCGGGCGCTCTCATCGGTTGCATGACGCATCCTCCACGATCCAGGCGCAGAGATCGGCGAATGTCATCCCCTCCGCCGCCGCCTGTTCGGGGCTGAGCGAGGTCGGCGTCATGCCGGGTTGGGTATTGGTTTCAAGAATGAAAAGCCCCGCAAGGCCCCGCGTGTCGTCCCAGCGGAAATCGCTGCGGCTGAGGCCCCGGCAGCCCAGCGCCCGGTGCGCGCGCAGCGCATAGTCGCGGGCCGCCTCGGCAATCTCCTCCGGCAGGTCGGCCGGACAGACATGCGACGACCCGCCCGGCGCGTATTTCGCGTGGTAATCGTACCAGCCCGCCGTCACAATCTCGGTCACGCAGGTCGCCCGGTCACCGAAGACCGAACAGGTCAGTTCGCGCCCCGGCACGTACTGTTCGACCATCGCGATCTCGGGCATCTCGGTCCCGAGCTGCGGCGGCGAATTGGCATCCTTCGCGACGATGTAGACCCCGACCGACGACCCCTCGGCATTCGGCTTCACCACATAGGGCGGCGCCATCACGTGCCGGGCCATGACCTCGGCCTTCGGCGCCAGCAGGCTTTCGACCACCGGCAACCCGGCGGCGCGGTAGATGTCCTTCGCCCGCGTCTTGTCCATGGCGAGCGCCGAGGCGAGCACCCCCGAATGGGTATAGGCGAGGCCCAGCCATTCGAGCATGCCCTGCACGCAGCCATCCTCGCCCCAGCGGCCGTGGAGCGCATTGAAACAGACATCCGGCTTGATCTCGGCAAGGCGCAACGGCAGGTCGCGGCCGGCATCGACCTCGACCACCTCGTATCCCGCCTCCCGCAGAGCGGCCGCGCACTCACGCCCGCTGACCAGCGACACCTCGCGCTCCGCGGAAGGGCCACCCATCAGTACCGCCACCTTGGGGGCTGTCCTGCTCGACCTGCCCGCCACTTGTGCCTCGTCCCGGTCCTTTTGCGGACCGCTGTTCTTACGTTTCTACGCGTCTGCCTCGGGCGTCTTTTCGCCCACGCGCATGATTTCCCACTCTAGCGTCAAACCGCTGGATTCGAAAACCCTTTTTCTGACGTCCTCGCCCAAATCCTCCAGTTCCGCGGCCGTCGCGCCGCCGGCATTGGTCAGGAAGTTGGGGTGCTTCTCGCTCATCATCGCGCCGCCCCGGCGGTAGCCCCTGAGGCCCGCGTCCTCGATCAGCTTCCAGGCCTTGAGGTCGTGGACGTCGTCCGCGCGGCCGGTGGAGGAAAACCCCGCCGGATTGCGGAAGGTGGAGCCCGCCGTGCGGTCCTTGACCGGCTGCGTCGCGTCACGTCTGGCGAGCTGATCGGCCATCTTCGCCTCCAGCACCGCCGGATCGCCGGGATCGCCCTCGAACACCGCCTCGACGATCACCGCGCCCTCCGGCAGGGTCGAGGAGCGGTAGGCAAACCCCATCTCCTCCGGCCCGACGGCCCGCAGGCTCCCGTCGCGCATCGCCACCGTCGCCTGAACGAAATGATCGGCCGTGTAGGTGCCGTAGCAGCCCGCATTCATCCTGACCGCGCCGCCGATGGCGCCCGGAATCGTGCGCAGGAAGGTAAGGTCCACCCCCGCCTCCGCCGCCTTCCGCGCCACATGCGAGTCAAGCGCCGCCGCCCCGGCCGTCACCCGGGTTCCCGCCACCGAAATCCCGTTGAACCCGCGCCCGAGCCGGATCACCACGCCCCGTATGCCGCCGTCCCGGACGATGAGGTTCGACCCCACCCCCATCGGAAAGACCGGCACAGCGGGATCGAGCGCGGCGAGAAAGGCGCAGAGATCCTCAGGATCGGCGGGTTGGAACAGCACCTCCGCCGGCCCGCCGACGCGAAGCCATGTCAGGTCGGCCAGGGGCCGGTTCGGGGTCAGCGTGCCCCGGACGGAGGGAAGGTCGAAACTCATGGCCCGAGGAGTTAGAGCCCGGCACCGAAAGCCGCAACCCCCAGTGCCGACCCAACCGCCGCCTTCGTCGCAAAGGGATCGCGAAAAGACACCCTCATCGGCACAAAACCGCCCCCGCGCCGCCCGAATTTACCACGATCATGATCCTAGGACATACTATTGGGAGAATGGTGATGAGAGTTGTCCAACACACACCGCACCCGTCGACCGGCGGCCGATCCTATACCCCGCCGTCTCATGTCATCGCAGAGCGGGAACGGCGTCTCGCGCTTGATCACGACCCGGTGCTGGATGTCGTCGACCTCGCGAAAGACCCCGGCCTGATCTACCGCCTCTACGCGATCCTGTACGGCTGAGACGCAGTCGGGCTGGGCTTTTCGGTCGTCCCGAACGCGGGCACGGAGGTCCGATTTTGCAGCTCTCCGGTCAGCGTGAACCGGGCAGCACAATCCTTGAACGCCTCCTTCGCGACCTTCTGCGCATCAGCCATCTTCATGTTCCCGAAGATCGCGATGCCGGCCGCTATGGCCCAAACGCGCGCGTAGCTACGCTGTAGCTACAGGAAACCTACGCGAAACCTACGCGAAAGATATGCTCCCGTACGCCCTCAGCGCACCGTCTTCCGCCGCACCCAGCGCCAGAGGTAGATGAGCGGCCAGCGCAGGATCGAGGCGCCGGCGGCAAGGACGATGAGGCCGACCCAGGGGCCGTTCTCGTAAGTCACCCAGCCAAGGATCGGAATGCCGGCGGCGATAAGGAGATAGGCCGCCCGCCAGTGGTGATCGCGCGAGGGCAGCATTGCGGTGACGGTCGCGGTGATCGCCCAGAGACAGGCAAGGGTGATGGAGTGGCTCATTCCGGTTCCCTCTCCTTGGTGGGCGTTTTCTTTCCCATCGCCTTTTTGATCAGATAACGCAATGGGTTGCGGAACATCGACAGGAAGCCGGCGAAGGCGGCAAGGCCGATCCAGACGTTGGTGGCCATCGCCAGCCAGACGATCATCACCGGCGCGGCGACGAGGAGGACAAGGCCCGGCAGGATCTGGTAGCGCATCGGCAGGAAGGCGACGATCGTCGCGGCGAGGACCCAGAAGCAGGCGAGGACGACCGGCAGCGTCATGCGAACCGCCCCCAGATCGCCGCCGCGAAGGTGAGGATGCAGCCTGCCATGCCGAGCCAGGGGACCAGGGGCGCGACCGTAAACGGCGCCTCCGGTCGCTTTTTCTTCGCCCCAATCAGCGCGGCGTTAACCGTGGTGAAGACGATCAGAAGCGCCAGCGTCGTGCCCTCGGCCAGAACCGCCACCGGCAGCGTGAGCGCCGAGACGATCACCGCCGCGCCGACGAGCAGGTTCGCCCTTGCGGGGGTGCCGAAGGTCGGATGCGCGCGGCGGAAGGTCAGCAGCGCGGGCGACCATTTGCCGAGGCCGAAGAGCACGCGGGAGGCCATGACGATCTGCGCGAGGATGCCGTTCAGCGCCGCCGCGACCGCGATTGCGGCGAGGAAGGTGGCGCTGGTGCCGGTTCCGGCCTCCCACACCAGGGCGAGCGGCCGTTCGGAGGCGCCGAGCACGTCGCGCGGGACGGCGCGGACGGCGGCGAGGGAAACGAGGGCGTAAAGGCTCGCCGTGATCGCCAGCGACCACAGGATCGCGCGCGGCATGTTGCGTTCGGGCGCGTGGGATTCCTCGGCCATGTTGACGAGATCGTCGAACCCGATGAAGGCGAAGAAGGCGAAGGTCGTGGCCGCGGCGATCCCCGTCCATTCGGGATCGGGCAGCGGCAGGTGGAACGCCGCCACAGGGTCCGCATTGAAGCCCGCGCCGATGACGAGGAGGAGGCCCGCCACCTCGATCACGGTGAGGACGGCGGCGAAGGTCAGGCTTTCAAGGACGCCGACGATGGCGATGCCGGTCAGCGCGACCCCGAGGCCGATCACCGCCCATTCGAACGGCACCGGAACGATCGCGGTGAGGTAGCCCACCCCGCCCCGCAGCACCGCCGCCGCCGCGACGATGCCCGCGACCACGTTGATCGCGCCGATGAGCATGGCGAGCCAGTGCCGGCCAAGACCGACCTCGACATAGGAACTGTCGCCTGCCGCTTCGGGGATGCGCGAGGCAAGTTCCGAGAATGAAAGCGCCGAGGGCACCGCGACGAGCCCGGCGAGAAGGAAGGCCAGCGGCGCCCAGAGGCCGGCGGCACCGGCAGCAGCCCCTGTCAGGACATAGATGCCGGCGCCGACCATGACGCCGACGCCGTAGGCAATGAGAAGCCCGAGCCCGAGGCGGCGTTTGAGCGCCCCGGACAACGGATCAGGCCTTCAGCCGTTGCGGCAGGGCGTTGGCCCAGGCCGAGATCGTGCCGGCGCCAAGGCAGACCACCATGTCGCCGGGCCGCGCCTGTTCGCGCACCAGCCGCACGAGGTCGTCCTCGTCGAGGATGGCGCGGGCATGGCGGTGACCGTGGGCGACGAGGCCCGCGACCAGATCGTCGCGGGTCGCACCAGGGATCGGGTCTTCGCCCGCCGCATAGACCTCGGCGATGGCGACGACGTCGGCTTCGTTGAAGCAGGTGCAGAAGTCGTCGAAGAGGCTGTGCAGACGGGTGTAGCGGTGCGGCTGGTGAACGGCGATGACCCGGCCCTTCGTCGCCTGCCGCGCGGCCTTCAGGACCGCCGCGATCTCCACCGGATGGTGGCCGTAATCGTCGATGACGGTAACGCCGCCCAGCACCTCGCCGACCTTGGTGAAGCGCCGGTTCACCCCGCCGAAATTGGCGAGGGCGGAGCGGATCTCGTCCTTCTTCATGCCGAGATGGCGGGCGACCGCGACGGCGGCGAGCGCGTTCGAAACGTTGTGATCCCCCGGCATCGGCAGGGTGCAGCCCTCGATCACCGACGGCTTGCCATCCTCGTCCTTGCCTTCGCTTTGCAGCGCGATGTCGAAATGGGCCACACCCGCCTCGTAGGTCAGGTTGATCGCCCGCACGTCGGCCTGGGTATTGAAGCCGAAGGTGATGACCCGGCGGTCGGCGACACGGCCGACGAGGGTCTGGACCTCGGGGTGGTCGGTGCAGCAGACGGCGACGCCGTAGAACGGGATGTTCGACACGAAATCGTAGAAGCCCTGCCGGAGCGCGTCGAAAGAGCCCCAGTGCTCCATATGCTCGGGGTCGATATTGGTGACGATGGCGATGGTCGCCGGCAGGCGGTTGAAGCTGCCGTCGCTTTCATCCGCCTCGACGACCATCCATTCGCCGGCGCCCGCGCGGGCGTTGGAGCCGTAGGCATGGATGATGCCGCCGTTGATCACGGTCGGATCGAAACCGCCCTTGTCGAGAAGCGTCGCCACCATCGTCGTGGTCGTCGTCTTGCCATGCGTGCCGGCGACGGCGACGTTGGAGCGCAGGCGCATGAGTTCGGCCAGCATCTCGGCCCGGCGCACGACGGGCAGACCGCGCCGCCGGGCTTCTTCCAGTTCAGGGTTGCCCTTCTTGATCGCCGAGGAGATCACAACGACCGCCGCCTCGCCGATATTCTCGGCGCGCTGGCCCTCGAAGAAGGTGGCCCCCAGCTTAACCAGACGGTCGGTGATCTTCGAGGCCTTGGCGTCGGAGCCCTGTACGCGGTAGCCGAGCGTCATTAAGACCTCGGCGATGCCCGACATGCCGATCCCGCCGATGCCGACGAAATGGATGGGGCCAAGCTCTCCGGGCAGTTTCGTCGCGGCGTTCATCGGTTATTCTTTCACTCTCAGGGCTTCGACCATCTCGACCAGACGGTCGGTCGCATCGGGGATGCCGTAGGCGAGGGCCGCATGGGCCATCCGCGTCGCGGCACCGGGGTTTTCAAGGATCGCGGCGACATGCCCCGAGAGCGTCGCGGCGTCAAGGCGCGATTCCGGGATGAGGATCGCCGCCTCGGCACTGACGAGGCCCCGCGCATTGGCCGTCTGGTGGTCGCCCGCGGCGGCGGCGAAGGGGATCAGGATCGACGGGCGGCCGATCACCGAGATATCGGCGACCGAGGACGCGCCGGAGCGGGAGATCACCAGCTGCGCCTCGCTGAGGCGGGCGGGGACATCGTCAAAGAAGGGTTTGACCTCGGCGCGGATCCCTGCCCCGGCATAGGCGGCGGTGACGCGGTCGAGGTCTTCGGGGCGGGCCTGATGCGCGATGCGAAGGCGGTCGCGTAGCGTACCGGGCAAGGATGCGAGCGCGTCTGGAACGACGTCCGAGAGGATCCGCGCGCCCTGGCTGCCGCCGATGACAAGCAGGCTCATCGGGTAGTCGCCCGGCGGGATGTAGGGCGCGCCTGCCCGTTCCAGAACGGCGGCGCGGACGGGGTTGCCGGTATGGATCACCTCGACGCCGCCGGGCACCTCGGTCGGCCAGGTGCCGCAGGCCACCGCGTGAATGCGGGCGCGGGCGGCGAAGAACGCGTTGACCCGGCCAAGGACCCCGTTCTGCTCGTGCACCATGCGCGGCAGTTTCAGCATCTTCGCCGCCGCCAGTGCCGGGATCGACGGGTAACCGCCGAAGCCGACCACGACGGCGGGCTTATCGCGCAGCATCGCGACACAGGCGCCGATGACCCCGCCGAGGATGCGAAAAGGTACGGCGAGTTTCGCGAGCGGTCCGCCGCGCGCGAAGGTGGCGGAGGCGACCTCCTCGATCACGACTTCCCTCGGGTAGCCGCCGGCATAGCGCGCGCCGCGCGCATCGGTCGACAGCTTCACCCGCCAGCCCCGCGCCACCATCGCCTCGGCAAGCGCCTGGGCGGGAAACATGTGCCCGCCGGTGCCCCCGGCCGCGATGAGAAGAAGGGGCGCGGACATCAGCGGCCCCGCTTGATGAGGTAATCCTCGATCCGGCCCTGCGGGCGGGCGCGGGTGAAGGCGAGAAGCATGCCGACCGCAATCCCGGACGCGATGACCGACGATCCGCCGTAGCTCACGAACGGCAGCGTCATCCCCTTGGCGGGCAGAAGCCGGACCGCGACGCCCATGTTGATCATCGCCTGCACCCCGAAGGCGCAGGCAAGGCCGGTGCCGGCGAGCCGGGTGAAGGGGTCGCGCTCCCGCATCAGCCGGAAGAGCGACCGGGCGGTGATCGACGCATAGACAGCGATGATGAGAAGGACGAGGATCAGCCCGTATTCCTCGGCCGCGACCGCGATGATGAAGTCGGTATGGGCGTCTGGAAGCGACCATTTCACCGTCCCCTCGCCGACGCCGACGCCGAAAAAGCCGCCTTCCTGGATGGCATTGGTGGCGTAGCCGATCTGCGTCCGCGGATCGACCTCTGCCGACAGGAACCCGTCGATGCGGCGGGCGAAATGCTCCGACACGTCATAGGCGAAGATGCCGCCCGCGACGACGAGGCCGCCGATCACGGTCAGAAGCGTGATCGGCGCGCCGGCGACGAAATACATCACGCCCCAGGCGAAGAGGATCAGGCAGGCTTGACCGAAATCCGGCTGAAGCGCGAGGAAGATCACGATGATCAGCGTCAGGACGAAACTGTAGAGCCGCCCCGGCGGGCCGTTGATCTCCTGCGCGGCGGCCATCAGCCACGCGGCCATCACCACGAAACCGGGCTTGAGAAACTCGGACGGCTGGAAGCTCGCGAAGCCGAGCGAGTACCAGCGCACCGCGCCCTTGCCGAAATCCGTTCCGAAGACCGGCAGCAAGAGGAGTGCCACGAACGCGGCCAGAAACCCCAGGACCCCCAGGCGGCGCACAAGATCGGGCGACATCATCGATGTGACGAGCATCGCGACGATCGCCATGCCGCCGAAGAAGGCCTGCCGCGTCACGTAGTAGAAGGGATCGAGCCCGTTCTTTTCCGCCAAGGGCACCGAGGCCGCGAGGCCGAGCAGCAGCCCGATACCGAAGAGCACCAGAACCCCGCTCAGCGACCACTTGTCGATGGTACGCCACCAGCGGGGAAGAACCGGCTCACCCGCCCGCAAGGGCACGGTGCCGTAGACCATTTCCGTCATGGATTACCGCTTTCACTGCCTCGATGTCGCCCGTTTGCCGGGTCTCGAATTCAGTGTAACGCGGAACAACAGATGGCGCTAGGGAAACATCGCCGCCGCCGCCCCGGCGGAAACGTGCCGGTTGGATGCACCCGCTTCATCGGGCGAGCAGCGCGTCGCACCGCGCGAGTGCGCCTGCGGACCAGTAGACGTTGCGGTCGTAATAGCCCGGCACCGCAGGCACGCCATCGGGCAGAACGTACCAGGGCAACTTGGTCGACGTGAAGATATGGATGTCCGGCGGACACGCGCCGGGATCGTCGAGCGTTCCGACCCGGACGAAGGCAATCTTCCGACCCGCCCCCGGATAGTACGACCAGAGCGCCACGTGGCAGTCCGGGCAGCGCAGGATGGTCTGGCCCTTGCCGGAACTGGACGGTGTCAGCACTTCGGCGGGCTGGCCCGAAAGAAGTTCCACCTTGTCCGCTTCGATCATCGCGTTCAGCGCATGGGCCGTGCCGGTTTCGCGCTGGCACCACGTGCAGTGGCAGGCATGGGTGAAGAGCGGGCGGTCGGTCATCCGGTAACGGACCTTCCCGCAAGTGCAGCGGCCTTCGTGCATGGCGGATCTCCCCTTCGCCGGTCGAGCCTAGCAGGTCCGCGCCGGATCAGACGAGACGGAAGTTCGCGCCCCGGTCAGGCCAGGAGGATATCGTCGACGTAGAACGCGTCGCCCGCCCCGGCGATCACGTTGAATTGTATGACGTCGGTCGCGTTGGTGAAGCGCAGCACGCCATCCGGGTCGACATCGGCCGAGGTCACGGTCACCTGTCCGATGCCGTTCCCGACCGCGTCGGAGAAGACGATCTCGGCGGTCTCTCCCACGTCGAAGCCGATCATCGAGAAGCCGACGAGGTCGAACGCGGCGTTGTCCTTGTGCTTGACGTTCATTTCGTGAGTGGTGCCGTTCGGATCGGTCCAGATGCGGAACTCGTCATCACCGTCGCCATCGTAGTCGAAGCTCGTCGCCCCTTCGTCGCGCTTCTCGAAATAGTTGGTGGCGGAGCTCAGCTGGCTGATCCAGTAGCTGCCGTTCGGGCCATCCTGGTAGATCCAGATGCCGAAGATCTCGGCGGTGATATCGTCATAGACGCTGACCATGTCCTCGAACTGGATATCGCCGGCCTGGGCCGGATAGGTCACCTGGAAGGTCACGTCGCCGTATTGCACGTTGCCGGACCCGTCGGAGACTTCGTACCAGAACTGCACCACCGGCGGCGGCGCGCCCGCGCCCGGTTCGATGTCGTAGACGCCGTTCGGATCCCAGGTCAGCGTGCCGTCGGAATTTAGCGTGAGAAGCGAGCCGTCGTTCAGAAGCCCGCCGCCCATGTAGTAGCTGAGCGGCTGGCCATCCGGGATGAGGTCGATGTCGTTGATCCCGTCCTGGTCGAGGTCGATCTGCACGTCGAGAATGGCGCTGAGCGTCAGCCCCACCCCCGGCTGGCCGCCTTCGAGGTAGTCGTTGGCAAGGACATCGACCGTGGCCGTTCCGTCGAAGGGCGCGTAGTCGAAGTCGCCTTGCGTGATGATATCGCCGGTCGCGGGCAGCTGGACGAAGATCAGCTCGTCGACATTGGTGATGATATCGACGTCGCCCGACCCGTCGAGCGCGGTGACCGTGAAGCCCGTCACCACGGTCTGCTGGTTCTTGCCCTTGCCGACCGTCGTCGTGTGGATGGTGTAGTCATAGTCCACCCCGACCTCGCCGTAGTAGATGACGGTGTCGACGCCGCCATCCGTCCCGCCGTCGATCGTGTCGCTGCCGGGCCCTGCGATGATCACGTCGCTGCCATCGCCGCCGTTGATCACGTCGTTTCCGGCACCACCATAAATCGTGTCGTCACCGGCCCCGGCCTCGATCACGTCATTGCCGTCCCCGCCGTCGATCTCATCGTCGCCGCCAAGGCCCCAGATCACGTCATCGCCCGAGGTCGAGAAGATCCCGGACGAGAGCGGCGTGATCAGATCGGCGCTGTCGGTGCCGACGATGGCACCGGCAGGCGGCGTCGGCGCGGCCTTTCCACCAGAGCTGGACGGTTTCGGCATGAAGTCCTCCTTGGCTGCGTGGTGTCGGTTAGAATGCGGGATATACCTTCGTAGCCGGCCATTTCCGACATTTTCCCGCCGAAACTGCGGCTATTCCGCGCCATTGGCGGCGCTTGGGCGTCAATCCGGATGGGTTGACAGCGACTGTCGCTGAATGGCTGACGACCCGAAGATTACGCCCGCGCCAACCAGTCCGCGACCCGCGCCGCGAAATCCTCGCCGCGCTTCTCGAAGTTCGGGTACTGGTCGAACGACGCGGCCGCCGGAGCGAGGAGGACGACCTCGCCCGCCTCCGCTTCTTCCGCCGCGCGGGCGACGGCGCGCTCCATTGTCTCGCAGATCTCGTGCGGGGTGTCGCCAAGCTCCAGCGCGAAGTCGCGCGCCGAATGGCCGATGAGATAGGCCTTCACCACGGAACCGAGATGCGGCTTCAGCGCCGCGATGCCGCCGTCCTTGCCAAGCCCCCCGGCGATCCAGCGGATCTTCGGGAAGGCCTGCAACGCCTTGGCGGCGCTGTCGACGTTGGTCGCCTTCGAGTCGTTGACGAAGCGCACCCCGCCCCGCTCGCCGACAAGCTGGCTCCGGTGCGGAAGCCCCGCGAAAGAGTGCAAGGCGCCCTCGATCAGCTTCGGCGCGAGGCCGAGCGTACGAACGGCCGCATAGGCGGCGCAGGCGTTCTGGTGGTTGTGGGCGCCCGGCAGCCCCGCGACCTCGCGCAGGTCGATTGCGGCCACCTGCCGCCCTTTGCGCCATTCGGACAGGAACCCCTTGCGGGCAAAGACCGTCCAGCCCTCGCCGTCCAGCTTCTGGCCCGACGAGATACGGATCACCCGGTCGTCCGCCGGCCCCTGCGCGAGTTGGTTGGCAAGGAACTGCCCCTCGACCTCGTCCACCCCGATCACCGCCCGGTCCGGCCCGCCCTCGGCGAACAACCTGCGCTTGGCGGCGAAGTAACCGCCCTTGCCGCCGTGCCGGTCGAGGTGATCGGGCGAGAGGTTGGTGAAGACCGCGATATCGGGGGTCAGGGAGCGCGCAAGTTCGGTCTGGTAGGAGCTGAGTTCCAGCACCACGACCTCGCCGTCCTCCGCCGGGTCGATGTCGAGCACGCCACGGCCGATATTCCCCGCCATCTGGGTCGGACGTCCGGCGACATTGAGGATGTGGTGGATCAGCGCCGTCGTCGTCGACTTGCCGTTCGACCCGGTGACCGCGATGACTTTCGGAATTTGGTCCATCTCGTCCCAGCCCGCCACGGCCCAGGAGCGGAAGAACAGCCCGATATCGTTGTCGACCGGCACGCCGGCCGCCATCGCGCGCGCGATCAGCCGGTTGGGCTCCGGGTAAAGATGCGGGATGCCGGGCGAGACGATCAGCGCGGCGATCCCTTCCCAGGCAGTGGCGCGCGTGAGGTCCGTGACCGCGAAGCCCGCCGCCTCGGCCGCCGCGCGGGCCTCGGGCGCGTCGTCCCAAAGGCACGGCTCCGCCCCGCCCGCGATCAGCGCCCGCGCCGTGGCAAGCCCCGACCGGCCGAGCCCCAGAACCGCGACCTTACGCCCCCCAAACCCTTGAACCGGAATCATAATGCCCCGCCCTCCGACTTTTCGGGACAATGCCCCGAGGCCCCGCCGCCCGCAAGTTCGCGCGTCGAGACGGGCGCACGGGTTTACCTTGACTGTCATGCCCGTTAGGCTGGACCCTCGTGAGAACCCGCGCAAGGGCGCGGCCTCGGCCACTCATCCCCACCCCGAAAGGACGACATGACCCAGGTAAAGACGGGCGACACCGTGCGCATCCACTACACCGGCACTCTGCAGGACGGCACGACCTTCGACAGCTCCGCCGGGCGCGACCCGCTGGAATTCACCGTCGGCTCCGGCCAGATCATTCCCGGCCTGGACCGCGCGCTGCCGGGCATGGAAGTGGGCGAGCAGAAGACCGTCACCATCGCCCCGGAGGACGCCTACGGCCCGCGCCACGCCGAGGCCGCGCAGGACGTCCCGCGCCACCAGATCCCGCCCGAAATCCCGCTCGAGATCGGCACGCCCTTGCAGATGCGTACCCCCGACGGGCGCAGCATCAACGTCACGGTGGCCGGCTTGACAGAAGAGACGGTGACGCTCGACGCCAACCATCCGCTTGCCGGCAAGGCGCTGACCTTCGCCTTCGAGATCGTCTCGATCGGCTGAGGCTCAGCCACCAAGCGGCGGCCCCGACAGGCGCCGCCGCCACAATTTCGCACGCGCCCTGCCCCTTTGACGCTTCATTTACCTGTCAGAGCGATATCCAAGGCAGGGGGTATCGCAGATGTTCACCACGGCTGCTCAAAGGTTCCGCGACGCGCGCAGGCTGATCCTGTTCGCCACGCTCATGGCTTTCACTGCCGGCGTCGTGACCTATCTGCGCTACGACATGACGGTCGGCATCCTGCCGTTGCCGCTTTACACGGGCCTCGTCTACGCGGTGCTGATCGGCGCCGCCGCGACGATTTCGAGCATTGTCCTGCCCGTGCTTGGTGCCTTTATCGAAGCGACCGCGATCTCGCGCCTCGGTGTCGCGCTCGCCGCCTACGGCAGTCCTGACTTCGGGCTGGCATTGCAACAGTCCCCGTTCCTCAGCGCAACCGCCGTCGTCGGCGGCGCGATCCTGATCCGGAAGGCTACGGCCCATCCCTCGGCGCAGGGCTGGGCCTTTCTCGGCCATCTGCCCTCCCGCAGGATCCTGTAGGGTCTGGCCTAGCCTCGGTACCGGCGCGACGCGCATCGGCGACGGGCCAGTTCCGCAATACAATGCACACCGTCGACGGCCGCCAGAACCAAAAAAACAGGTGATGGCGCATGGCCAGCCGGCCGAAAATACAGCGCCGCAAGGTCCGGAATCCGGTCAAGCCAGCCCGGGAGCTTGCGCCGCCCCGGGCACGGTCGTTGCGGCGAGGCCCTTGGGTGTGAGCGCGTAGATACCCCTATCCACCCGCTCGAACCAGCCGTAATGGTCGTCGCGAAGCATCCGTCCGGCCCGGACGACGCCGGTCGCGGCCGCGATGTCGGCTGCTTTCGACGGCCCGCAGGCGGCAAGGTGGGCGGCGCAGCGCAGCGCCTCCTGCCGGTAGGCGGTCATGCGTGTCGTCCCGGTCGTGCCGCCGGTATTCGGATCGCCCACCCGCCGTTCGAACTCGCGCAGGAGCCGTCCGGCCCTGGCAGTGTTGCGGCGCGGCGTGTAAGGCCCCGGATCGAGATGGGTCTCGACCTGTCCCGGCTTCACGGCCAACAACCCTAGACCAAGACGGCGGCAAAGCCGGAGGATGTCCTTGTAGCGCAATTTCCAGCCGCGATCCGACGAGACCGGGACCGCAAGGTACACGTGATCGAACAACGACTGCCGCGCCACGCCCTGCATCACCAGCGCTAGGGAAAAGGTCAGCTTCAGCTCCACCACCACCGGCGGCTCGTCGCCGCGCCGGGCGAGGACGTCGCAATCGCCGATCTCGGCCTTGACCTCATAGCCCTGCGCCTCCAGATGCGCCTTCACCGGGGCGTAGAGGTCGGCCTCGCGCATCAGCGCACTTTCAGCGTCGCCAGCCCGATCAGCGCGAGGATCAGCGAGATGATCCAGAAGCGGATGACGATCTGCGGCTCGGCCCAGCCCTTCTTCTCGAAATGATGGTGGATCGGCGCCATCAGGAAGACGCGCTTGCCGGTGCGCTTGAAGTAGAGGACCTGGATAATGACGCTCAGCGCCTCGACCACGAAAAGACCGCCGACGATCGCCAGAACGATCTCGTGCTTTGTCACGACCGCGATCGCGCCGAGCGCGCCCCCGAGCGCGAGCGATCCGGTATCGCCCATGAAAACCGCCGCTGGCGGCGCGTTGTACCATAGAAAGCCGAGTCCCCCGCCGATCAGCGCGGCGGTGAAGATCAGGATCTCGCCGGTGCCGGGGACATAGTGGACGCCGAGATAGTCGGTGAAGTCCGTCCGGCCGACCGCGTAGGCGATGACGCCGAGCGTACCGGCGGCGATCATCACCGGCATCACGGCGAGCCCGTCGAGCCCGTCGGTCAGGTTCACCGCGTTGGCCGCGCCGACGATGACGACCATCGCGAAGGGCACGAAGAACCAGCCGAGATTGAATAGCGCGTTCTTGAAGACCGGGAAGGCGAGCTGGTTGGTCAGGTCCGCCGGGTGAACATAGGCCGCCATCCCGCCCGCGAAAGCGGCGATCAGCAGGCCGAGAAGGAAGCGGAGGCGCGACGAGACCCCCTTTGTGTTCTGCTTAGTCACCTTCGCGTAATCGTCGGCAAAGCCGATAAGACCAAAGCCATAGGTGACGAAGAGGACGATCCAGATATACGGGTTGTCGAGCCGCGCCCAGAGCAGCGTCGAGACGAGGATCGCCGACAGGATCAGGAGCCCCCCCATCGTCGGCGTGCCTGCCTTGGCGAAATGGGTCTGCGGCCCGTCATCGCGGATCGGCTGGCCCTTGCCCTGGCGGCGGCGCAGCAGGTTGATCAGCGGCTGGCCGAATAGAAACCCGAAGACGAGCGCGGTGAAAAAGGCCGCCCCGGCGCGAAAGGTGATGTAGCGAAAGAGGTTGAAGACGTCGCCGCCCTCGGCCAGACCCGACAACCAATAGAGCATTACTCGTTCCCTCGCGCTTCGCCCGCGCCCGGTTGCCCGAGTTTGCGGAGTGCGTCAACCACAAGGCTGACCTTCGATCCCTTGGAGCCCTTGACCAGCAGAACATCGCCGGCATCGGCGAGGTGATGGGCGCGCACCGCCAGTTCGGGCGCCGTCTCGTGCCATTCGCCGCGTTTGGGCAGCGGCAGCCGGTCCCAAAGCGCGCGCATCCGGGGCCCGACGCAATGGATGAGGTGCACCGAGGCGATCGACGGATGATCGGCGATGGCGCGATGCATCGCGGCCTCGTCCGGCCCGAGTTCCAGCATGTCGCCGAGAATGGCTATCCTGCGGCCCTCGAGAAAGCGGCCGATCCCGTCGCGCGGCCGCGCTGCGGCCAGAACTTCGAGGGCGGCGTCCATCGAGGTCGGATTGGCGTTGAAGGCGTCGTCGATGAGGTCGAAGGAGAGGTTCTCGTCGACGATATCGAGGTAGACGCGTTCGCGCTGCCCCCGCCCCGCCGGCGGGCGCCACTGGCCGATGTCGCAGGCAGCGACGGCAGGATCGGCGCCCACCGCCTCGGCCACGGCGAGAACGCCGAGCGCGTTGGCGGCAAAGTGGCGGCCTGCGGTCTGGACCTTGAAAAGGATCGGTGCGCCGGCGCGGTCGGCTTTCACGATCGTCGTGTCCTGCGCGAGGGTGACACCTGTCAGTCGGTAATCGTCACCCGGCTCCGCTCCGAACCGGATGATGCGGGCCGCGCTCGCCGCGCCCTCGGCAAGGATCGGGGTGACGGACAGGCCCGAGGGGATCACGGCGATGCCGCCGGGCTCCAGCCCCTCGAAGATCGCCGCCTTTTCGCGGGCGATTCCATCGAGTCCGTCGAAGGCTTCGAGATGCGCCGGCGCGATGGTGGTGATCATCGCCACATGCGGGCGGGTGAGCCGCGCGAGCGGCGCGATCTCTCCGGGATGGTTCATGCCGATCTCGACCACGGCGAAATCGGCGTCCTTCGGCAGCCGCGCCAGCGTGATCGGCACGCCCCAATGGTTGTTGAAACTCGCCTCGGCGGCATGGACGCGCCCCTGTCCCGCCAAGACCGCGCGCAGCATCTCCTTGGTGGAGGTCTTCCCGACCGACCCCGTCACCGCGATCACCCGCGCCTTCGCGCGCGCCCGCCCCGCCGCGCCGAGTGCCGTGAGCGCGCCCAGCACGTCGGGCACGATCAGAAGCGGGTCGGCCTCCGAGCAGCCCTCGGGGATGCGCGAGACCATCGCCCCCGCCGCGCCCTTGTCGAGTGCGGCGCGGACGAAGTCGTGACCGTCGCGCACATCCTTCAGCGCGACGAAAAGCTCGCCCGGCCGAATGTTGCGGGTGTCGATGGAAATCCCTGTCGCCTCAAAGGCTTGCGTTGCCAGCCCGCCCGTGGCGGCCGCAGCCTCGGCGGAGGTCCAGAGTGCGGCCATTAGATTCGACCTTCGAGGGCGGCGACGGCGACGCTGGCCTGTTCGGCATCGTCGAAGGGATAGACGTCGTTTCCGACGATCTGGCCGGTTTCATGTCCCTTGCCGGCAATGAGGAGCGCATCGCCCGGCTGAAGCGCGTCGACGCCGCGCAGGATCGCCTCGGCCCGGTCGCCGACCTCGGTCGCCTCGGGACAACCCTTCATCACCTCGGCGCGGATCGTGGCGGGGTCCTCGCTGCGGGGATTGTCGTCGGTGACGATCACCACATCGGCATGGGCCGCCGCCGCCTCGCCCATCAGGGGCCGTTTCAGCCTGTCGCGGTCGCCGCCCGCGCCGAAGACGACGACGATGCGGCCCATGACATGAGGGCGCAGGGATTGCAGCGCCGAGGCCAGCGCGCCGGGCTTGTGGGAATAATCGACGAAGACCGTGGCGCCGTTGTCGCGCTTGGCCGCAAGCTCCATCCGCCCGCGCACCGTCACGAGATCGGGCAATGTGTCGATCACCGCCTGCGGATCCTCGCCCGCCGCCATCGCGAGACCGGCGGCGGCCAGCACGTTCTCCGCCTGGAACCCGCCGATCAGCGCGAGGCGCACGAGGTGCGGGCGCCCGTCATGGGTAAAGCGCAGGTCCTGTCCGGTCGCGTCGAAGCGCTGCGAGGTGATCCGAAGGTCCGCCACCAGGTCGCGCCCAACGGTCAGGAGTGATTGCCCCCGGCCTCTTGCGATCTCCAGCATCTCGCGGCCCCGCGCCTCGTCGATATTGATGACGGCGGTGCCGTCCTCCGGCAGGACGCGGGCGAAGAGCCCGGCCTTGGCTGCGAAATACTCGTCGAAGTTCGCGTGGTAATCGAGGTGATCCTGGCTGAAATTCGTGAACGCCGCTGCCTTGAGGCGCACCCCGTCGAGCCGGACCTGGTCGAGCCCGTGCGACGAGGCTTCCATCGCCGCATGGGTGATTCCGGCATCGGCCATGTCGCGAAGGATGCGGTGAAGGGTGATCGGCTCCGGCGTCGTGTGGGCGAGCGGCGCGGTGAAATCGCCGAGAACGCCCATCGTGCCGAGATTGGCGGCGCTGAGGCCGAGGGCCTGCCAGATCTGCCGCGTGAAGGTGGCGACCGAGGTCTTGCCGGACGTGCCGGTGACGGCCACCATGACCTCGGGCTGGCGGCCGAACCAGAGCGCGGCGGTGTAGGCGAGCGTCTGGCGCGGATCCTCGGCGATGATCAGGGCGGCATTCGACGCCGCCAGTTCGGCCTTCGCGATCTCGGCCCCCGCGCGATCGGTGAGGATCGCGGCGGCCTCCATCCGGAGCGCATACTGGATGAATTCCGCGCCGTGGATCTTCGTTCCGGGTAAAGCCGCGAAGAGGTGGCCGGGCTTCACATGCCGGCTGTCGACGGAAAGCCCGGTGATGCGCGCCTCGCGCCCGCCCTGCGCCCTCAGGCCCAGTTCGGATAGCGATTTCGATACCTCTGCCATGCGCTGAACCCCCGCCACATGATCGCCCTCAATTGCGAACGCGTATTACGCTGGCCTCGGCCACGGGTTCAAGCTCTGGCCTCAGACCAAGCAGGGGCGCGGCGCGACGGATGATCTCGGCCCCGACCGGAACCGCGGTCCATCCGGCGGTGCGGCGCGGCTCGGTGCCAGACGTTTCGACCGGCTCGTCGAGCGAGACGACGAGGACGTATTTCGGGTCCGACATCGGGAAGGCGGCGGCGAAGGTCGCGACGACCTTGTCCTTGAAATACCCGCCCCCGTTCGGTTTCGGCTTGTCGGCGGTGCCGGTCTTGCCGCCGACCTCGTACCCCTCGACGTCGCCAAAGGTCGCAGTGCCCCGCTGCACGACCTGACGCAGCATCGAGCGGATGATCGCCGATGTGCCTTCGCTGATGATGCGCGGGCCCGTCTCGACCTTCGTGCTTTTCAGGACCGTCGGGGCGACCTTCGTGCCGCCGTTGACCATCGCCGCATAGGCGGCGGCAAGGTGCAGCGGGCTTGCCGCGACGCCGTGGCCGTAGGAGACGGTGAGCGTGGTGATCTCGGGCCATTTCGCCGGGCGGAGCGGCTTGCCTGTCGGTGCCTCCACCAGCTCCACCGGGGTCGCGTCGAACATGCCGAGCCTGCCGAGGAAGTCCTGCTGGCGTGTCCCGCCGATCGCTTGCGCGACATGGGCGGTGCCGATGTTCGACGACTTCACGATGACGTCCGTCACCGAAAGCTGCGGGCCGTAATTGTGGAAATCGCGGATGCGGAACTTGCCCCAGACCATCGGCCCCTTCGTCTCGACCATCGTTTCGGCGTTGACGAGGCCGAGGTCGAGCGCCTGGGCAATGGCGAAGATCTTGAAGGTCGAGCCGAGTTCGTAGACACCCTGAACGGCGCGGTTGAAGAGCGGGCTGTCGGACGGGTCGCCCTTCAGAAGCGGCGCGGGGCGCGTGTTCGGGTCGAAATCCGGCAGCGACGCCATCGCGACCACCTCGCCCGAACGCACGTCCATCAGGATCGCCGTCGCGCCCTTGGCGTTCATCAGCTTCATGCCGCCGTAAAGCACATCCTCGACCGTCGACTGGATCGTGAGGTCAAGCGACAGCTGCAGCGGCGCGCCGCCATTGGCGGGATCACGGAGCCAAGTGTCGAAGGTCTTCTCGACCCCGGCGGTGCCGACGACCTCGGCCGACTGGACACCCTCACGGCCGAAGCTCGCACCGCCGAGGACATGGGCCGCGATGGCACCGTTGGGATAAAGCCGCATCTCGCGCGGGCCGAAGAGTAGGCCGGGATCGCCGATCTCGTGCACACGCTGCATCTGTTCGGGCGAGATCTTCTTCTTCACCCAGAGGAACTTGCGCGTGCCGGTGAAGTCCTTCTTCATCCGCTCCACATCAAGATCGGGGAAGATCTCCGCCAGCTTCTTCGCTGCACCGAGGGGGTCGACCATCTGCTGCGGCTGGGCGTAAAGCGCATGCGTGATCAGGTTCGTCGCGAGGATCCGCCCCTGCCGGTCGGTGATGTCGGCGCGCTGCGCGACGATGGAGGCGCCTGCGACGGCCGTCTGCGGCTCCACCGGCTCGGTCGCGGCCAGCAGCCCCATCCGCGCGCCCACGGTCAGGAAGGCGACGACGAAACCGACGCCGAGCAGCAAGAGCCGCCCCTCGGCCCGAAGCCGCGCCTTGTCGCGCATCTCCTCGTGGCGCAGGCGGATATTCTCCCGCTCGATCGCGTCGGGATTCTCGCCCTTGGCGCGGGCGGAGAGGATGCGGGCCAGCGGACGGAGCGGCGTGCGGGTCATGGATTGCCCTCGTTCAGCGCGATCGTGTCGATGGGGACGGTGATGGGCGGCAGGGCGACGGCGGGATAGCTGACTTGCGACACGCCGCCGAACTGGCGCGGTTCGAACGGCAGAAGGCCGAGACGTTCGAAGTTGATGTCGGCAAGCTCCCTCAGTCGGTCCGGACGGTTCAGATAGGCCCATTCCGCCTTGAGAACGCTCAGGGATTCGCGCAACTGCCCGATTTCGTTCTGAAGCCCCCGCACGTCGGCAAGCTCCGCCTGGGTGCGGTAATTCTCGCGGTAGGCCCAGAAGGCGAGGCTCATGACGGCGAGCGCGGAGAGAAGGAGGAAGAGGCTGCGCATCAGTTCTGTCCTTTGAGCGCGGGTTTCGGAAGCCCGAGGGCGGCCCGGTCGGCCTGGCCGGCGGGGGCATCGGTGCGGATTCCGACGCGGAGCTTGGCGGAACGGGCGCGCGGGTTCTCGGCCAGTTCGGCCTCGTCCGGGCCGACGGCGCGGCGGGTCTTGAGCGTGAAGGCCGGCGTGACCGCTTCCCGCTCGGGGGCATAGCGGCTGCCCTGCCCTTCGCCGCCTGAGCGAAGCTGGAAAAACCGTTTGACCACGCGGTCCTCAAGCGAATGGAAGGTCACGACGGCAAGCTGCCCGCCGGGCTTCAGCGCCCGCTCCGCCGCCTCCAGCCCCTCGGCGAGCTGGCCGAACTCGTCGTTCACCGCGATGCGGATCGCCTGGAAGCTCCGGGTTGCCGGGTGGCTTTGCCCCGGTTTCTGGCGCGGCAGGCAACGCTCGACGACATGGGCGAGTTGCAGGGTCGTCTCGAAGGGGCGGTTGGCGACGATGGCGCGGGCGATGCGGCGCGCGGCGCGCTCCTCGCCATAGTGATAGAGGACATCGGCGATCTCGGCTTCGCTGGCCTCGTTCACCAGATCGGCGGCGGTGGGGCCGCTGTCGCCCATGCGCATGTCGAGCGGGCCGTCCTTCTGGAAGGAGAACCCGCGCTCCGGCTGGTCGATCTGCATCGAGGACACACCGAGATCGAGGACGACCCCGTCCACCTGCTCTCCGGCAATAGTATCGAGATCGGAGAACGTGCCTTCGACAAGGGTCAGCCGGTCGCCGTAAGCGCCGGCCCAGCTTGCGGCCATGCGGAACGTGCTCGGATCGCGGTCGATGGCGACGACGTTGTCGGCGCCCGCCTCCAGAAGCCCCCTTGTGTAACCGCCGGCCCCGAAGGTGCCATCGACCCAGAGGCCGGAGACAGGCGCGACCGCTTCAAGAAGCGGCCGCAGCAGAACCGGGATATGGGGGGCGGGATCGTCCGTGCGGGCTGCGGCAGCGGCCATCGCTCAAGCCCTCGGCAAGGGCGGCAGGAGGCTTCTGGGATCGAAGTCCTCGGGATACTGGTCGGCCAGGCGCTGGCTCCGGCGCGCGGCCTTCGCCTCGTAGGTCTCGGGGTTCCAGATGCGGAAATAGTCGCCGGCGGAGATGAAGAACGCCTCGCCCTTCAACCCGATCTTCTCGCGCAGTTTTTGCGGGATCGTCAGGCGCCCGTCATCGTCGATCACGCTTTCGATCGACTGGCCGTACATGCGCTCCTCGATCATCAGCCGCTCGGACGAGCCGCGCTGCATAAGGGAAATCTGCTCGTCCATCTCGTGGATCGCTTCCATCGAGAAGACTTCGAGCCAGTCCTGGCTTTCGGGGCCGTAGACGATGACGATGTTCGGGCGCAGACCTTCTTTCCAGTCCGGGTCGGAGGCTTCGATCACGCGGCGGAACGGCGCGGGGATGGATACGCGACCTTTCGCGTCCACCTTGAATGTCTCCGAACCTCTGAACCTGCGTGCCACGCGGCGCGCTCCTTAGCCACTGTCCCCTCCCCCCGAACCGATACCGCCAGACCAGACCGCGACCGGCCTCGATGCGGGGCCCTGAACGGACAACGGCGGATCGGGCTGCTGCCACTGCCCGATCCGCCGCCCTGTCCCATCGCTGGGTTTGTCCGGCTGCGCATGCCACCTGGGGGGATGTCTGCTCGCTCGCGCGCCGGATCTCTCTGGTTCGATGAAAGCGGGTGCCTGTATGAAACCTGCTTTTCGCCTTTTGGGTCTTTGTGCCCGTTTAAGCCCGTCTTCATCGGTGATCTAGGGATTGCATGGGATTTCATGGGAATCAACAAAAATCTGCGGCCAAAACATACAACATGAAGTTACGGACATACCCAAGGCACTGGATTTTGTGGAGCAGTCAAAACAAGAATTCCCACTTGTAGATAAAATTCTTCATTTATACACCAGATATGGACGTCATCATGCCCGACACTGGCATCCCATGATTTCCCGAAAAATTTCGGAAAGTTCGACCTCGACGTCAGAATTTGACGACAACTCACCCCAAAATCCCGTCAGTCGCGCTGAATTCACTCCATTTCACGGAGCGGTGATTCGGTTTTAGCCAGTAGGTCTTGGCGATTTCCCGTGCATTCCCACGGAACCGCGCTCTGTCCCATGAAATCCCGGCAGGTCACGCTTCAACCCCTTCCGCCCGCCACAAGACGATCCGGGAGATGCGCCCGGCGGCGGCGCCCGAGCGCGGGCCGGCCCAGATCTTGCGCCATTTCGGGATCGGACGCCTCGACGACGAAGCGAGCCGCCCCTGTTCGACCCCCGGCGCACGGACCAGTCCGCACGAGAAGGGGGTGCCGTCACTAGGCGATGCAATGCGGACAAGCGCGTCGAGGACGACGGGCCGGGCGATGATCGTCGGAGGCCCCTCTTTTATCAGCGCACAAAGATTGGACGCCTTGCATGCGAGAACAACAGCAATGGCCCGGCTCGCAGAAGAATTGGGCAAGCTACCGTTACGTAACGTAAATTCAGAGCAGGTCGCCATGCGTTTGCCGCATGGCAGCATTGACGACGCGAGGTATTGTGCACTTGCAGCATAAAGCTCATGTTGGCCCTAACGGCGCCGGACCTGGTGCTAACGAAATGAGATGAGGCTTAGAGAAATGGCATATGTAAATGGAGTTCGCGGGATCGAAGCCAGCCTGGCCGAGCGCGCCGCGGCCTTTGTGAACGGACTGCGTGACAATCACCGCCGCTACCGCGTCTACCGTCAGACGATGAACGAGTTGCGGGCGCTGAGCGATCGCGAACTGAACGATCTCGGCATCCACCGCTCGGCGATCACGGCAATCGCGATGGAAGCCGCCTACGGCAAATGATTTCTCTTCCTGGGACCCTCTCCTCCTCCCTCGGGTCCCGGAAATCCGCGGCGACATCCTCCTCCTCCCTGATGTCGCCGCGACCCTATCGGGCCCGACAAGCCCCCTGACGATGCGACGGACCC
The DNA here is from genome assembly GCF_039830135.1 of Defluviimonas sp. SAOS-178_SWC. Classification (NCBI taxonomy): domain Bacteria; kingdom Pseudomonadati; phylum Pseudomonadota; class Alphaproteobacteria; order Rhodobacterales; family Paracoccaceae; genus Albidovulum; species Defluviimonas sp. SAOS-178_SWC. The sequence continues at coordinate 2,964,002 of NZ_CP156081.1, forward strand.
GTCTCCTCCTCCCTCGGGTTCGACGTTGTGAAATGCGGCGGTGACGTCCTCCTCCCTGTCATCGCCGCATCTTCACCCTGCATTGGCGGTCCGACCTCCTCCCTCGGGTCGCTGACATGGAGACCGGCGGCGCCCCCTCCTCCTCCCTGGGGCGCCGCCGATCTTCACCGGACGACCGGGTCCCATCTCCTCCCTCGGGATCCGTCAAGACCACTTGCGGCGCCATTTGGCGCCGTTTTCCTTTTCTGATGGCTGTCTGGCGGCAGGGATATGCACGCCCAGAGGATGCGGGCGTCAGAACGGGATGTCGTCCGCCGTCTCGGCCGAGACGATGTAGCTCGCAAGGACATGCTTGGTGCCGGCCTTGTCGAACGCCACTTCGAGCTTGTCGCCCTCGATCCCGTCGACGCGGCCGTAACCGAACTTCTGATGGAAGACCCGGTCGCCCTCGCTGAAGGCCGAAACGGCGTCGAGGTCGATCACCACGTGGCGCGATTCGCGGGGCTGGCTCACCGGACGCGCGCCGGCGCGGTCCTGCATCCGCTTCCAGCCCGGCGAGTTGTAGACGTCGGCGCGCGCCGCCCGGTCCTCGATCCCCGACGACATCGCCGCCGCACCGTAGCCGCCGCCGTAAAGGCCGGGCGGCGTCAGCACCTCGACATGCTTCGCCGGCAATTCGTCGATGAACCGCGAGGGCATCTGGCTTTGCCACTGTCCGTAAACCCGGCGATTGCCGGCGAAGGAAATCGTGCAAAGCTCCTCGGCCCGCGTAATCCCGACATAACCGAGCCGGCGTTCCTCCTCGAGGCCCTTGAGCCCGCTTTCGTCCATCGAGCGCTGCGAGGGGAAAAGGCCGTCCTCCCATCCCGGCAGGAACACCACCGGGAATTCCAGACCTTTCGCGGCGTGAAGCGTCATGATGGAAATCTTCTCGGTCGCATCCTCGGTGTCGTTGTCCATGATCAGCGCGACATGTTCGAGGAACCCTTGCAGGTTGTCGAACTGCTCCAGCGCCTTGATCAGTTCCTTGAGGTTCTCGAGCCGCCCCGGCGCCTCGGGCGTCTTGTCGTTCTGCCACATCTCCGTGTAGCCCGATTCCTCGAGGATCATCTCGGCCAGCTCAATATGGCTCTGGCCGTCGCGCAGGGTCAGCCGGTGCCAGCGCTCGACATTCTCGACGAATTGCAGAAGCTGACCGGCCGCCCGGCCGGACAGCTGACCGGAGGCGAGCGCCCGGCGCGCGCCGACAGACAGGCTCGCGCCCGCATCGCGGGCGCTCCGCTGGATCACCTGCTGGCCCTTGTCACCAAGCCCGCGCTTGGGGGTATTCACCACGCGTTCGAACGCGAGATCGTCTTCGGGCGAGACGGCGAGGCGGAAATAGGCCATCGCGTCCCGGATCTCGAGCCGCTCGTAGAAGCGCGGGCCGCCGATGACGCGGTACGGCAGGCCGATGGTCAGGAAGCGGTCCTCGAAGGCGCGCATCTGGTGCGAGGCGCGGACGAGGATCGCCTGATCGTTGAGGCTCACGGGCTCCATGCCGCGGGTCCCCCGTTGCAACGCCTCCGCCTCCTCGCCGATCCAGCGCGCCTCTTCCTCGCCGTCCCAGTGGCCGATGAGGCGGACCTTCTCGCCGCCCTTCGCCTCGGTCCAGAGGGTCTTGCCGAGCCGCCCGGCATTGGCCGAAATCAGCCCGGAAGCGGCGGCGAGGATATGCTCGGTCGACCGGTAGTTCTGTTCGAGCCGGATCACCGTGGCGCCGGGAAAATCCTTCTCGAACCGCAGGATGTTGCCGACCTCGGCGCCGCGCCAGCCATAGATCGACTGGTCGTCGTCGCCGACGCAGCAGATGTTCTTGTGCTTTGCGGCCAGAAGCCTGAGCCAGAGATACTGGGCGACGTTCGTATCCTGATACTCGTCGACAAGGATGTAGCGGAACCAGCGCTGGTATTGTTCGAGAACGTCAACGTGGTTCTGGAAGATCGTCACGACATGGAGGAGGAGGTCGCCGAAATCGGTGGCGTTCAGCGTGAGAAGCCGCTGCTGATAGGCCGCGTAAAGTTCGGTGCCCATGTGGTTGAAGGCGCTCGCTTCCGCGCTCGGCACCTGCTCCGGTCCCCAGGCGCGGTTCTTCCACTGGTCGATCAGCCCGGCCAGTTGCCGCGCGGGCCAGCGTTTCTCGTCGATATTCGCCGCCGCGATCACCTGTTTCAACAGGCGGATCTGGTCGTCGGTGTCGAGAATGGTGAAATTGGACTTCAGACCGACAAGCTCGGCATGGCGGCGCAGGATCTTCACGCTGATCGAATGGAAGGTGCCCATCCAGGGCATCCCCTCGACCGCCTGCCCCATCAGCCGCCCCACCCGTTCCTTCATCTCGCGCGCGGCCTTGTTGGTGAACGTCACGGCGAGGATCTCGTTTGGCCGCGCATGTCCCCGCGCCAGAAGATGCGCGATCCGCGCTGTAAGCGCGCGCGTCTTGCCGGTGCCGGCCCCGGCGAGCATCAGGACCGGCCCGTCGAGCGCCTCCACCGCCTGCCGCTGCGCGGGATTGAGCCCGTCGAGGTATGGCGCCGGCCGCGCGGCCATCGCGCGGGCGGACAGCGAGGCGCCTTCGAAGGCGTCGTGATCGTCATAGCTGCTCATGGGTGGCAATCTAGCCGCATCGGCGGACGAATAAAAGACAAGTTCACACTCTGTTCCATCCGTTTCGCTGGACTTTCGCGGCGGGCCCCGTGAGATATCCGGCATGGACCTGAACCAACGCTATCCGGCCATCGCCGACCTCAAGGCCAGCGCCCGCGCGCGCATCCCGCTTTTCGTCTGGGAATATCTCGACAGCGCCACCGGAACCGAGGCGACTCTCCGCCGCAACCGGGCGAAGCTGGACGAGGTTCTGTTCCGCCCCTCGATCCTGCACGGCGAGTTCACGCCCGACCTGACGACCGAGCTTTTCGGCCAGCGTTTCCCGCTGCCCTTCGGAGTCTCGCCCGTCGGCATGTCCGGGCTGATCTGGCCCGATGCCGAACGGCTGCTCGCGGCTGCGGCGGGCAAGGCCGGCCTGCCCTATTCGATCTCGACGGTGGCGAGCCAGACGCCGGAATTCGTGGCGCCCGTCCTCGGACAGCACGGCTGGTTCCAGATGTATCCGCCGCGCGACCCCGAGATTCGGCGCGATATGCTGAAGCGCGCGAAGGATGCCGGGTTCTCGGCGCTGATCCTCACCGTCGACGTCCCCGTGGCGAGCCGGCGGGAGCGGCAGACCCGCTCCGGCCTGACCCAGCCGCCGAAACTGACACCGCGGCTTTTCGCGCAAGTGGCGATGCGGCCGGCCTGGGCGCTTGGCACACTCAGGATGGGCATGCCGCGAATGCGCCTGATGGACGACTATGCGGAGAACAAGGTCAGCCTCTCTTCGACCGCCCATATCGGGTATCTCCTTCGCACCTCGCCCGACTGGGACTACCTCATGGCGCTCCGCGACGCCTGGGACGGGCCGCTAATCATCAAGGGCGCCCTCGACCCTGACGACGCGGCGCGACTTCAGGACGCCGGCGCGGATGCGATCTGGGTGTCGAATCATGCCGGCCGGCAGTTCGACGCCGCCCCGGCCACAATCGAGGTCTTGCCGGCGATCCGCGCCGCGACCACCCTGCCGGTTATCTTCGACAGCGGCATCGAGGGCGGGCTCGACATCCTGCGCGCCATCGCGCTTGGTGCCGATTTCGTCATGCTGGGCCGGGCCTGGCACTATGCGCTCGGCGCGCTCGGGCCGGACGGTCCGGCACATCTGATCGACATGCTGACGAAAGACATGACGGCGAATATGGGCCAGCTCGGGGCGCGGCGCCTGTCGGACCTCCCGGGCCGCGCGCTGCCCGGCCCCTGAACGGCGCCGCGCCACCGCCGCAGCGTCCGTTCGCGCCGCGCACCGCAACCGGGGGGCGTTCGGTGCGCCATGCCTCCCCGCCCGTCGACAGGTCGCTTTCGTCAGAATTGCTTCGCTTCCACAGCAGTCTGCGTCGTCGCGGGGCATATGCCGAACGAATTGCTACCGAATCCTAACAATTCGGTCGTTCTGGGTATTGCGCCGCGCCGCAGCACCCCTATTGTTCGGCACGCGCGACCGGGGAGGGACCGATGGCTGAGTTCAAGAAAATTCTGATTGCCAACCGCGGCGAGATCGCCATCCGCGTCATGCGTGCTGCGACCGAACTCGGCAAGCGGACCGTCGCGGTCTATGCCGAGGAGGACAAGCTCTCGCTCCACCGCTTCAAGGCCGACGAGGCCTACCGGATCGGCGAGGGGCTCGGTCCCGTCGCGGCCTATCTCTCGATCCCCGAGATCATCCGCGTGGCGAAGGAATGCGGCGCCGACGCGATCCATCCGGGTTACGGGCTCTTGTCCGAAAACCCCGATTTCGTTGAGGCCTGCGCGGCGAACGACATCACCTTCATCGGCCCGAAGGCCGAGACGATGCGTGCCCTTGGCGACAAGGCCAGCGCCCGGCGCGTGGCCATCGCGGCGGGCGTGCCGGTCATTCCCGCGACCGAGGTGCTCGGCGACGATTTCGACGCGATCATGACGGAAGCGGCCGGGATCGGCTATCCGCTGATGCTGAAGGCCTCCTGGGGCGGCGGCGGGCGCGGAATGCGGCCGATCACCAAGCCCGAGGAACTCGTCGAGAAGGTCCGCGAGGGCCGGCGCGAGGCCGAGGCCGCCTTTGGCAACGGCGAGGGCTATCTCGAAAAGATGATCCTGCGCGCGCGCCATGTCGAGGTGCAGATCCTCGGCGACATGCATGGCAATATCTACCACCTTTACGAACGCGACTGCACCGTCCAGCGCCGCAACCAGAAGGTCGTCGAACGCGCCCCCGCCCCCTACCTGACCGAGGCCCAGCGCGCCGAGGTCTGCGAGCTTGGCCGCAAGATCTGCGCCCATGTGAACTATGAATGCGCCGGCACCGTCGAGTTCCTGATGGATATGGAGGACGGCAAGTTCTACTTCATCGAGGTCAATCCCCGCGTCCAGGTCGAGCATACCGTGACCGAGGAAGTGACCGGGATCGACATCGTCCAATCGCAGATCAAGATCGCCGAGGGCAAGACGCTGGCCGAGGCGACCGGCATCAGCCGTCAACAGGATATCGAGCTTCGGGGCCACGCGCTCCAGTGCCGGGTCACGACGGAAGATCCGCAGAACAACTTCATCCCCGATTACGGCCGGATTACCGCATACCGGTCCGCGACGGGCATGGGCATCCGCCTTGACGGCGGCACCGCTTATGCGGGCGGCGTGATCACCCGCTACTACGACTCGCTTCTCGTGAAGGTCACCGCCTGGGCGCCGACACCGACGCAGGCGATCGCCCGGATGGACCGGGCGCTGAGGGAGTTCCGCATCCGCGGGGTCTCCACCAACATCGCCTTCGTCGAGAACCTCCTGAAGCACCCGACCTTCCTCGACAACACCTACACGACGAAGTTCATCGACACGACGCCGGGTCTTTTCAACTTCAAGAAGCGCCGCGACCGCGCGACGAAGATCCTGACCTACATCGCCGACATCACGGTGAACGGGCACCCCGAGACCGCCGGCCGGCCGAAACCGCCCGCCGAGGCGCGGAGCCCGAAGCCGCCGAAGCTGCGCGCCGCCCCGGTTCCGGGCACCCGGAACCTGCTCGAGGAACAAGGCCCGCAGGCCGTCGCCGACTGGATGGCCGCGCAGAAGAAGCTGCTGCTGACCGACACCACGATGCGCGACGGGCACCAGTCGCTTCTCGCCACCCGGATGCGGTCGATCGACATGATCAAGGTGGCGCCGGCCTACGCGGCCAACCTGCCTGAGCTGTTCAGCGTCGAGTGCTGGGGCGGCGCCACCTTCGACGTGGCCTATCGGTTCTTGCAGGAATGCCCCTGGCAGCGGCTCCGCGATCTCAGGAAGGCGATGCCGAACCTGATGACTCAGATGCTGCTCCGCGCCTCGAACGGCGTCGGCTACACGAACTACCCCGACAACGTGGTGCAGGAATTCGTGCGCCAGGCCGCCAAGACCGGCATCGACGTCTTCCGCGTCTTCGACAGCCTCAACTGGGTCGAGAACATGCGCGTCGCGATGGACGCGGTGATCGAGAACAACAAGGTCTGCGAAGGCGCGATCTGTTATACCGGCGACATCCTGAATCCCGACCGGGCGAAATACGACCTCGCCTATTACGTCGACATGGGCAAGGCGCTGAAATCCGCCGGCGCCCATGTCCTCGGGCTGAAAGACATGGCCGGTCTTTTGAAACCGGCGGCGGCCCGCGTCCTCTTCAAGGCGCTGAAGGAAGAGGTCGGCCTGCCGATCCACTTCCATACCCATGACACGTCGGGCATCGCCGGGGCGACGATCCTCGCCGCCGCCGATGCCGGCGTCTCGGCCGTCGACGCGGCGATGGACGCCTTCTCCGGCGGCACATCGCAGCCCTGCCTCGGCTCCATTGTCGAAGCGCTGGCCCATACCGACCGCGATACCGGCCTCGACATCGCGGCGATCCGGCAGATTTCCAACTACTGGGAAGGCGTGCGCCACCAGTATGCGGCGTTTGAGTCCGGGCTGGAGGCCCCCGCCTCGGAGGTCTATCTGCACGAAATGCCCGGCGGCCAGTTCACCAATCTCAAGGCGCAGGCGCGCTCGCTGGGGCTTGAGGAACGCTGGCACGAGGTGGCGCAGGCCTATGCCGACGCCAACCAGATGTTCGGCGACATCGTCAAGGTCACGCCCTCGTCGAAAGTCGTCGGGGACATGGCGCTAATGATGGTCGCGCAGAACCTGACGCGCGCGCAGGTGGAAGACCCCGCCACCGACGTGGCCTTCCCCGACAGCGTCGTCGACATGATGCGCGGCAACCTCGGCCAGCCGCCGGGCGGCTTCCCCGAGGGCATCGTCGGAAAGGTACTCAAGGGCGAGCGGCCGAACACCGAACGGCCGGGCAAGCACCTGAAACCCGTCGATCTGGAAACGACGCGCGCCTCCGTCTCGAAGGAGCTTCTGGGGTTCGCCGTCGATGACGAGGACCTGAACGGCTACCTGATGTATCCCAAGGTCTTTCTCGACTACATGGGCCGCCACCGGCTCTACGGGCCGGTCCGCACGCTGCCCACCCGCACCTTCTTCTACGGCATGCAGCCGGGCGACGAGATCGCTGCCGAGATCGACCCTGGCAAGACCCTCGAAATCCGGCTTCAGGCGGTGGGCGAGACGACCGACGACGGAGAGGTCAAGGTGTTCTTCGAACTCAACGGCCAGCCCCGCGTGATCCGCGTGCCGAACCGGCTGGTGAAGTCGCAGACGGCGGCGAAACCGAAAGCGGCCGACGGCAACCCCAACCATGTCGGCGCGCCGATGCCGGGCTCCGTCGCCTCCGTCGCGGTCACGGCCGGTCAGAAGGTCAATGCCGGCGATCTTCTGCTGACCATCGAGGCGATGAAGATGGAGACCGGAATCCATGCCGACCGGGCGGCAACGGTGAAAGCCGTCCTCGTCCATCCCGGCAGCCAGATCGAGGCCAAGGATCTTCTGGTCGAACTGGAGTGACCCCTGCCCCGGCCCGCGATTGGCGCCCTGTTGGGACTCGGGGCGCCAGTCTCCGGCCGGGGAACATGAGGGGTGACCGATGACTGACTTGACACACACGGCGTTCGAATCCTTCCTCGTCGAGGATGTCATCCTGACGCTCGGCAACCTGCGCGGTTCGCTCGACTGGCTCAGCGCCGGCCCGGAGCAGAACCGGGTCGGGCGCGAACGGCTCGACCGCCAGCTTGGCCATCTGGAGGACCGCGCCCGCGCCGTGTGCCGGGAGCTTCGGAGCGAGCGAGCCGTGGATCCGGTGGGAGCCGAACCTGCCAACCTTTTCGCCGACGATTTCGCGCCCTATATGCCGCAGCGGGCGAAAGTGGGGCCGAGGGCGGCGGGCATCCCAATCGGGACCGCTATCCTCGATACCCTCGGCGATGGCGAGAGGCACGCGGACAGCGCCGTCTTTCGCAGCCGGCGCGCCTGACATGCGAAACCGAAAACGGGGGCGCCCTGCCCCCGTTCTTCACGGCATGTCGCGCCCCTGCTCAAGCCGCGCGGACCAGATCGTCGCTGCGCGTGATCCCCGCCGCGATCAGCGCCGGCATGGCCCCGGCCCGCGACTCGTCCAGCACATCGAAAAAGGCGCGACCGGCCGTGGCCGCCTCGGGCCCCTCGGTGGCGCAATGGATCAACGCGCCGGAATTGACATAGACGATTTCCTCGCTGGCGAAGCGCAGGCTCAGCGCTTCAGCCGGACGGAGAAGGTTCCGCCGCGCGATGCCCCGATACCCCACGAGGGCCGAGGCCGGGATCAGCGTGCCGGCGCAGCACCTCCTCGGCCACATGGGAGGCCACCAAGACGTGCTGACCCGCCAGGAGGCTGAAGTCGCCGCGATTGTCGAGGGCACCGCCCGGCACGTGGACCATGTCGGCCTCGGCGGCGGGCCAGAGATGATGCCGCTCGACCCGGGCGACGGGGCGGAAACCGCCGTCATAGGTGGCGACACGGGTGCCCCGGGCCAGGGTCTCGACCGGGCGCCAACCCGCTTCGGTTTCGACGAGGCTGCCGACCAGAATGCCGGCGCCGTCGAAGTCCGGCAGGAAATTCAGCCCGTGGAGCGCGAGGGAGATCTTCTCGGCGGCGCGGAAGGTCGTGGCGTTCTGCATGAACATGGCTTGGATCCCTTCGGTTGATCTGGAGGCCTCGTCGGCCGAGGCGGTGCCGTTTCTGCGGTGGACCCAGTACGCGCCCGGAATTCGCCCGTATTTCGAGATAGTTGCGACATCCGCACGGCACTATCTCGCCCTGATTGTTAATCCGGCCACCACAGCCCGCTTTGATCTCCATTTCGCGTGCCGTTAAGATCTTTTTTGCCATTTTATATATTAAAAACACTATCTTACACGCTAAAATCAACAGAAGGGGGAATCGCGCAGCACCCGCGAAGCGGCCGAACACCGGTCGTCGACGGGGGCGGCAGAGGAGAAGCCGAACCTTACGCGCGCGCTCCCCACCCGAAACCCGAACTTTCTGTCCGTGGCCCGCACTTTTCCTCTTGCAGCCGGGCAGGAGAATTTATACATCGCTCCCACCCAAGGATGCGGGCGTAGCTCAGGGGTAGAGCATAACCTTGCCAAGGTTAGGGTCGTGAGTTCGAATCTCATCGCCCGCTCCAAAATCTCTCTTGCGCGGAAGCGTTGCGAGACACGGGATGGGGCCGCCTTCGGGCGGCCTTTTCGTTTCAGCGGCAGCGATGCGACAGGGCGCGGAATTTCGTCTGCCGCCGCTGGCACTGCCTTTCTTCGGCGCCTATAAGACGCGCGAAGCGAAAGGAGCGCCCATGCGCAAGGCCCAGATCACGCGGAAGACCGCAGAGACCGAGATCGCGGTCGAGATCGACCTCGACGGCACCGGCACCTATTCCAACGAGACGGGCGTGGGTTTCTTCGACCACATGCTCGACCAGTTGTCGCGCCATTCGATGATCGACTTGACGATCCGGGCGAAGGGCGACCTGCATATCGACGACCACCACACGGTCGAGGATACGGGCATCGCGCTCGGGCAGGCTCTGACGAAGGCGCTTGGCGACAAGAAGGGCATCCGCCGCTACGGGCACTTCGCGCTCGCCATGGACGACGCGCAGGTCGCGACCGCGCTCGACCTCTCGGGGCGGCCCTACCTCGTCTGGACGATGGAGTTCCCAACGGCGAAGATCGGCACCTTCGACACTGAGCTTGTGCGCGAATTCTTCCAGGCACTCTCGACCCATGGCGGGATCACGCTGCACATCGACCGCGTGCACGGGATCAACAGCCACCACATTGCCGAAGCCGCGTTCAAATCCGTCGCCAAGGCGCTCCGCATGGCGGTCGAGCCCGATCCGCAGGCGGCGGGCGTGTTGCCGTCGACCAAGGGGGCGCTGTGAGCCTTACGGTCGTCGTCGATTACGATTCCGGCAATCTCCACTCGGCCGAAAAGGCGTTCCAGCGCATGGCGGCCGAGACGGGGGCAGGCTCCGTCCTCGTGTCGTCCCGGCCCGAGGATGTCGCCCGCGCCGACCGGATCGTTCTGCCGGGCGACGGCGCCTTCCCGGCCTGCCGGGAGGCGCTCGACCGCTTCACCGGGCTGTTCGAGGCGATCGAAGAGGCGGTGACGGCGCGCGCGCGCCCGTTCCTCGGCATCTGCATCGGCATGCAGATGATGGCGACGCGCGGGCTGGAATACCGCGAGACGCCGGGCTTCGGCTGGATCGGCGGCGAAGTCGTGAAGATCGAGCCTGCGGACAAGGCGCTGAAGGTTCCGCATATGGGCTGGAACGACCTCGTCATCGACCGTCCCCACCCGGTGCTGGCGGGGATCACGACCGGCAACCACGCCTATTTCGTCCATTCCTACCATTTCCGCGTCGCCGACCCGGCACATCTTCTGGCGCATTGCGACTATGGCGGGCCGATCACCGCGATCGTCGGCCGCGACAACATGGTCGGCACCCAGTTCCACCCCGAAAAGAGCCAGTCGACGGGGCTCCGGCTCATCGCCAATTTCCTCGCCTGGCGCCCCTGATGGACATCGCCGCGATCCTGCGCGAGGTCCACGAAAGCGTCGGCCAGAGCGCGGACCGCGGCGCGGTCGCCACCTACATTCCCGAACTGGCCGATATCGATCCCGGCCTTTTCGCGATGTCGGTGGTGCTGGCCGATGGCAGCCAGCATTCGGTCGGCGACGCCGCCATGCCGTTCTCGATCCAGAGCATCTCGAAGGTTTTCGCCCTTGCCCTCGCGCTCGGCCGGCTCGGCGACCGGCTCTGGTTCCGCGTCGGGCGGGAGCCGTCCGGCCTCGCCTTCAACTCGATCCTCCAACTCGAACACGAGAAGGGCATCCCGCGAAATCCCTTCATCAATGCCGGCGCCATCGTGGTCACCGACGCGGTCCTCTCGCACCACGCCCCGCGCGAATATCTCGGCGAACTGCTGCGCTTCATCCGCACCGCCGCCGGCGACGACGACATCCATATCAACCGGGCCGTCGCGCGATCCGAGACCGAAAGCGGCCACCGCAACTTCGCGCTCGCGCATTTCATCCGCGCCTATGGCAACCTCGTCAATCCGCCCGACCTCACACTCGGCGCCTATTTCCACCAATGCGCTGTCGAGATGAGCTGCGATCAGCTGGCCCGCGCCGGGCGGTTCCTGATGGGCGCGCCGGGCATGCCGCGGCTTGTCTCGCCGGGCCGGGTGCGGCGGATCAACGCGCTGATGCTGACTTGTGGCCATTACGACGGCTCGGGCGATTTCGCCTTTCGCGTCGGGCTGCCCGGCAAGTCGGGTGTCGGCGGGGGGATCCTGGTGATCGCGCCCGGCCGCGCCTCGATCGCCGTCTGGTCGCCGGGGCTCAATGCGCAAGGCAACTCGAAGCTCGGCACCGAGGCGGTCGAGCTTCTCGCCCGCCGCGCCGGCTGGTCGGTCTTCGGCTAGCTCACTTCACACGCTGCCAGGTCTGCTTTGAGCACAGAAGCCCGCCCGCAACGCAGCCGGCCAGACGCAGGCTGTCGCCATTGAGCTGGATCTTCCCAATATAGACCTTGTCGTTCGACGGCCGCCAGACCTTGCCGGCATAGGAGCCGTCGCCGTTCGGCACCATGTCGATAACCAGCGTCTTGCCGAGGTTGGGAGATTGATATTCCCCATCCGTCTTGAAGGTCCGAGAAATCTTGCCGCAATAGGCACTGCCGCAGGGCGCCATCGTGACATAGGCATATGATCCGTCATCCACCTCGGTCTGCCACACCCCCTCGACAGGGTCGGCCGACGCCATGCCTGCGGACAAGACCAGGGCCGCCGCGATCACCGTCTTCTTCATATCCGATGTCCTCCCTGACATTTGCGCCGATGATCGGGCAATCCGCCCCGCCCCGTCCAGCGTGACGTGGCGTTGAACCGCCTTTGCAATCGCCGGGCCGCTGTGGCAAGAGGCCGGCGACGAGAAAGGAACTGCCGATGATCCTCTATCCCGCCATCGACCTCAAGGACGGCCAGTGCGTGCGGCTCCTGCATGGAGAGATGGACAAGGCCACCGTCTTCGGCGACGACCCGGCCGCGCAGGCGGCCGCGTTCGAAGCCGCGGGATGCGAGTGGATCCACCTCGTCGATCTCAACGGCGCCTTCGCCGGCGCGCCGGTGAACGCGGCGGCGGTGGAAGCGATCCTCGCCCGCGTGTCGGTTCCCTGCCAGCTCGGCGGCGGCATCCGCGACATGAAGACCATCGAAGGCTGGCTCACCAAGGGTCTTGCCCGCGTCATCCTCGGCACCGTCGCGGTGGAGAACCCGACCCTCGTGCGCGAGGCGGCGCTGGCCTTTCCCGGCAAGGTCGCCGTCGGCATCGACGCCCGCGACGGCAAGGTCGCGACCAAGGGCTGGGCGGAAGAGACCGACATCAGGGTCACCGAGCTTGCCCGCCGCTTCGAGGATGCCGGCGTCGCCGCGATCATCTACACCGACATCAACCGCGACGGCGCGATGACCGGCCCGAATATCGAGGCGACCGAAGCCCTCGCCCGCGCCGTGACGATCCCGGTGATCGCCTCGGGCGGCGTCTCCTCGCTCGCCGACCTCCTCGCGCTCCGCGACACCGGCGTCATCTCCGGCGCCATCTCCGGCCGGGCGCTCTATGACGGCGCGATCGACCTTAAGGAAGCGCTGGGGGCCTTGAAGGCCACCGCCTGACCTTCGCGCACCCGGCACCGGCGCCGCTTCAGACGGAATGGCCGGCGCCCGCGCCGCCACCGTCATCGAGATCCGGTTGGAACCGGCGGGGCATCAGCCCGGCCTGGAACCAGACGAGATAGCTGTAGATCGAGAAGACCGGCAAACCGGTGGCCCGGCGCACGTCGGCGGCATAGGGCACCATGTTGGTGCATTCGAGCACGATCGCGCCAAGGTCGGGCGTCGCGCGGTGAAGGCGGAGCGCTGCGTCGACCACATCGGCGCGGGCCTGTGCGAAGTCGACGGACAGGGCATCCGACAGGATCTTCTGCGTGAACTCCCTGCCATCGTCCGTGCCTTCGACCGGCGTGCCGTCCGGAATGCCGGCGGCTTTGCGGTGCCGTTCGGTCAGCGTCGCACGCGAAATCGTGACGATCCCGACGCGCCGGTCGGGCGGCAGCATCCGCTGCACCATCGGCACCTGCATCAAAGAAGAGCTTGCGACCGGCACGCCGAGAGCATCAGACATGTGATCCTGCAAGGGCACGAGGAACCCGCAATTGGTCGCGATCCCGTCGCAGCCATGCGCCACGAGGTCACGGCCCGCCGCGATGAAGGGCGCGGTCAGCGCGTCGGCGTCCCCCCGCACCGCCTTGTCCGGCGATGCCCCGCGCACGATCCGGTACTGGACGGGAAACGGCCAGGTCAGCGCGTTGCCGATATCGCCCGGAATGCGGGGGAACTGCGTGTCCAGCATCAGGATGCCGAGGGTCGCGCCGAAGACGGTCTTTCCGCCGGTCTCGATCATTCCGCACCCTCCCTTGGCGCATAGATATCCGCGAAGGCGAGGCGCACGGCCTCTGTCGCCTGATCGCGGCGCTTCTCGATATGGGCGCGCATCGCGTCCATCGCCGCCGTCTTGTCCCGCGCGATGAGCAACTGCAGCACCCGGCGATGGGCCGACATCCGCTCGGTCACGGCGCCAGACGCGCGCATCTGCTTCAGGTCGATCGACCGCACGTATCGGATACGGCCGTTGACGTTGGAGAGCATGCTGTCGAATTCCGGGTTTCCCGCCAAGGCGCACAGCCGGACATGGAAGCCCTCGTCCATCTCCAGCAACTCCACCGGATCGGTGCTGCGGTCATAGGCGCCTTCGGTGCGGTCGAGGTAGGCTGCCAAGCCGGCGATCGCCGCATCTTCGGCCCGGTCGATCGCGGCGCCCAATGCGGCGCATTCGATGGCGGCGCGGGCTTCGTATAGGTGAAAGATTCCTTCGGGGCTGAGCGCGCGGCAGAAGAATCCCTGCCCGCTACGGAAATCGAGGAACCCTTCGGCCACCAGCCGGTTCAGCGCCTCGCGCAAAGGCGTGCGGCTCGCGCCGAGGCGGAGGGCGAGCCGGGATTCGTTCAGGCGCTCGCTCGGGCGGAATTCGAAATCGGCGGCCATCCGGCGAAGTTCGCCGTAAAGCCGACCGACCGTATCCTCGGGCATGGGTTGGGTTTCGATCACCGGGTCGCTCCGTTGGGTCCATGCCGAAAATAACGCAGCCTTGATCTGCTGACAACGCTGTGCAACGATCTGTATACAGAAATTCGGGTGGGCGGATGACATGTCGAATTCACCGACGGGTGCCGACGCAATGGTTCGGATGCTGGAGGCGCATGGCGTCCGGCATGTCTTCGGCCTCTGCGGAGATACGAGCCTGCCGCTCTACGACAGCCTCCTCAGGCTCGATCACGGCATCACCCATGTCCTGACCCGCGACGAACGTTCCGCGACCTACATGGCGGATGCCTATGCCCGCGTCACCGGGCGGCCCGGCGTCTGCGAGGGGCCGTCGGGGGGCGGCGCGACCTATATCCTGCCCGGGCTGATCGAGGCGCGGGAATCGAGCTATGCGGTCCTGGCGATCACCACCGACATCTCGGTCGCGAGCTACGGGAAATACCCGCTGACCGAGGTCGATCAGGAGGTGCTGATGCGGCCCCTGACGAAATGGAACACCGTCGTTCGCCGTGCTGACCATATCCCGCGCATGGTCCGCGCGGCCTTTCGCGCGATGACCACGGGGCGGTCGGGCTCGGCCCATATCGGCCTGCCCTATGACATCCAGTACGACACCGTGGACCCGGCGGACATCTGGGCCGATCCCGCGCTCCAGAGCTTTCCGGCCTACCCCGCCGCCCCTGCTCCCGGCGCGGCCGAAGCGGCGCTTGATGCGATCCAGTCGGCCAGATTGCCGCTGATCGTCAGTGGTGGCGGCGTGGTGATCGCCGGGGCGATGGAGGAGCTTGACCGGCTCGCCCGGCGGCTCGACATTCCCGTCGTCACCTCGATCTCCGGTCAGGGCGCGCTGGCCGAGACGCATCCGAACGCGGTCGGCGTCGTCGGCTCGAACGGTGGCACGGACGAGACCTGGGCGGCGATGGAGGCGGCGGACCTCGTCGTCTTCATGGGCTGCCGGGCGGGATCGACCACCACCGCACGGTGGGAGGCACCGAAGCCCGGCGCGCGGATCGTGCATTTCGACAGCGACCCGATGGTGATCGGCGCGAACTACCCGACCGAGGTCGGCGTCGTCGCCGACCTGAGGCTGGCGCTGGCCGAGGTCAACCGCATCCTCGACGCCCGCAAGGACGGCGCCGCGGCATTCGGCGGCGCCGACCTCGCCGCCGACATCCGCCAGCGCAAGTTCGACCGGTTCCGCACCCTCGCGGCCAGCGACGCGACGCCGATCCGGCCCGAACGGGTCATCGCGGCGCTCCAGCGCGTCCTGCCGGAAGATGCGGTCATCCTTTCCGATCCCGGCACGAGCTGTCCCTATTTCTCGGCCTACTATCAGCTTCCCCGCCCCGGCCGCCATTTCATCACCAACCGCGCGCATGGCGCGCTCGGCTATGCCCTGCCCGCCGCGCTCGGCGCCTGGTACGGGCGGCCCGGCGACAAGGTCGTGGCGCTGATGGGCGACGGGTCATTCGGGTTCAACTGCGGCGAGCTGGAGACGATCTGCCGCGCGCGGGCCGACATCACCTTCATCGTCTTCTCGAATGCGAGTTTCGGCTGGATCAAGGCAAGCCAGAAGGCCGACAAGGGTGCGCGCTATTACAACGTCGATTTCAACCGCACAGATCAGGCCGCCGTCGCCGCCGCGTTCGGCGTGAAAAGCTGGCGGGTGGAAGACCCGGCCGAACTGGACCGGGTGCTGCGCGAAGCGGTGGCGCATGACGGCCCGACCCTCGTCGACATCATCACCCAGCCGCTCGAAGAAGCCTCGGCCCCGGTCAGGAGATGGATGGGATGACGGACACCTCGAACACGGTTGCGATCATCGGCGCGGGGATTGTCGGGGTCTCGACGGCGATCTGGCTTCAACGGGCCGGGCACCGGGTGATCCTGATCGACCGCAAGGGACCCGGCGAGGGGACAAGCCACGGCAATGGCGGCGTTCTCGCCTCCTGTTCCATCGTGCCCGTCACGGTGCCTGGGCTTATGCGGAAAGCGCCGCGGATGCTGTTCGACCCGAACCAGCCCCTGTTCCTGAGATGGGGCTACCTGCCGACGCTCGCGCCCTGGCTCATCCGCTATCTCCGCCATGCCAATGCCGACGCTGTGCGCCGCCGCGCGGCGGCACTCGCGCCGATCATCGGCGACAGCCTCGC
Organism: Defluviimonas sp. SAOS-178_SWC; assembly: GCF_039830135.1. Taxonomy (NCBI): domain Bacteria; kingdom Pseudomonadati; phylum Pseudomonadota; class Alphaproteobacteria; order Rhodobacterales; family Paracoccaceae; genus Albidovulum; species Defluviimonas sp. SAOS-178_SWC. Next base: position 2,980,432 of record NZ_CP156081.1, read on the forward strand.
CGAACATCAGGCGCTCGCAGCCGGGACCGGCGCCGAGAAATGGCTTCACCCGGCGGATTACCTGTTTCTCTACAACGACCGCCGCCACTACGACGGCGACGCCTTCGGCTGGTCGATCCGCGCCGAGCACGGCTTCAAATGGGATCTTCTCGAAGGAGAGGCGTTCCGGGACTACGATCCGGCCTTCTCGCCCATGCTCACCTGCGCGGCGCGGCTGAAGGATCACGGCCGCATCTCCGATCCCGGCCGCTACGTGAAGGACCTTGCCGCCCATGCGGAAGCCGGCGGCGCACGGATCGTCATGGGCGAGGTCACCGATATCGCGCGGGACGGCGGGCGGGTGACAGGTGTCAGGGTCGGCGGCGACACCCTGCCTTGCGATGCCGTGGTTCTTGCCGCGGGCGTCTGGTCGAAACCGCTGGCGGAACGCCTTGGCCTCAGGATGCCGCTGGAAACCGAACGCGGCTATCATCTGGAGCTATGGGAGCCTTCGATCATGCCGCGTTCGCCGGTCATGGTCGCATCGGGCAAGTTCGTCGCGACGCCGATGGAGGGGCGGCTCCGCCTCGCCGGCATCGTCGAATTCGGCGGTCTCGACGCGCCGCCCTCGCGCGCGGCCTTCGCGCTACTGGAGCGCAGCATCCGCGCCGCCATGCCGGGGATCAGCTGGAAAAAGACCGTGGAATGGATGGGGCACCGGCCATCCCTCATCGATTCCACCCCCGTCATCGGACCCGTTCCGGGGGTCGAGGGCGCCTTTCTCGGCTTCGGCCACGACCATGTCGGACTGACCGGCGGGCCGAAGACCGGGCGCCTCCTCGCCCAGCTCATTGGCGGGACGGCGCCAAACATAAACCTTGCGCCCTACGCTCCCGCGCGATTTCAATGACGAAGGACAAAGAAGCCAAGAAAGAAATCAAGCCAACCAACCTGGGAGACCGAGATGAAGACACTCACCTGCCTGCTTGCCGCCACGGCCCTCACCGCCACCGGCGCCCTTGCCGAGACCTGGGACATGCCGATGGCCTACCCGGCGACCAACTATCACACCGAAAATGGCGCCGTCTTTGCCGACTGCGTGAAGGGCGCGACGGGCGGGGCGCTGGAAATCGTGGTCCATCCCAACGGTTCGCTCTTCTCGGGCAGCGACATCAAGCGCGCGGTCCAGACCGGGCAGGCGCCGATCGGCGAGCGCCTCCTGTCGGCCCATGCCAATGAAAACCCGCTTTTCGGCGTGGACTCGATCCCCTTCCTCGCCACCTCGTTCGACGATTCAGACAAGCTCCTCGCCGCCGCCAGGGATGCTGTCGCCGGCGCCCTCGACGAACAGAACCTCGTCTACGTCTACTCGGTGCCGTGGCCGCCGCAGGGCCTCTACTTCAAGAAGGAAGTGAATTCGGTGGCCGACATGGCCGGCGTGAAGTTCCGCGCCTACAACGCGGCGACCGCGCGCATCGCGGAACTCGCCGGCATGGTACCGGTGCAGATCGAGGCGGCAGAACTCAGCCAGGCATTGGCGACCGGGGTCGCGGAAAGCTTCATCTCCTCGGGCTCGACCGGCGTCGACTCGAAGGTCTGGGAAAGCCTCACGCATTTCTATGACGTTCAGGCCTGGCTACCGCGCAACACGGTCTTCGTGAACAAGGACAGCTTCAACGGGCTCGACGACGCCGGCAAGGACGCGATCATGGAGTGCGGCGCGCAGGCCGCCGCCTCCGGCGAGGCACGCGCGAAGGAGCTGACCGACCAGTACCTGAAGACCCTGGCCGAGAACGGCATGACCGTGTCCGCGCCATCGGACGAGTTGAAGGCCGGCCTGAAAGGCTTCGGCGAGACCATGACGCAGGAATGGATCGCGGCCGCGGGCGACACCGGCAAGGCCGTGGTCGACGCCTATCTGGCGCAATAACCGGCAAGGGCGGGCGCGCGGCCACCCCCGCGCGCCCGGCCGCAACGAAGGGGAAGTCCCATGCAAAAGGACAGCCGCCCCGGTGTCATGCGCCGGATGCTCGACCGCATCTATGCCGCCTGCATCGGCCTCGCCGCGCTCTGCCTCGTCGCGATGCTCGGCGTGATCGTGATACAGATGATCGCCCGCTGGTCGGCCTTCACCTTTCCCGGCGCGACGGAATATGCGGGCTACCTGATGGCCTCGGCCTCGTTCCTCGCCTTCGCGGGCGCGCTCAATTCCGGTGCCCATATCCGCGTGGGGCTTGCGCTGACCGCTCTCGGCCGCCACCGCTTCTGGGGAGAGCTCTGGTGCCTCCTGATCGGCACCGCCGCGACGGCCTACCTCGCCTGGTATGCCGTGCGCCTCGTCTACTGGTCGCGCAAGCTCCATGACGTCAGCCAGGGCCAGGACGCCACGCCGCTCTGGATCGTACAGATGCCGATGGCCTTCGGCGCGATCCTTCTGGCCATCGCATTCCTCGACAATCTCGTCACGCTCCTGATGACCGGACGCGACAACATCCGCGACGACGTCGCAGCCCAGAGCCACGCGGAATAGGAGGCGACATGGCACAGGAATTCTGGCCGCTGGCGATCTTCCTCTTCACGCTCTTCTTCCTGCTCGGATCGGGCGTGTGGATCGGCCTCGCGCTTCTCGGCGTGGCCTTCGTGGGGATGGAGCTGTTCACGACCCGCCCGGCGGGCGACGCGATGATGACCACGATCTGGCGATCCTCGTCCTCCTGGTCCCTGACGGCGCTGCCGCTCTTCATCTGGATGGGCGAGATCCTCTACCGCACCCGATTGTCCGAGGACATGTTTCGCGGCCTCTCCCCCTGGATGGCACGGCTGCCCGGCGGGCTTCTCCATACGAATGTCGTGGGCTGCACCGTCTTCGCGGCGGTCTCGGGCTCATCCGCCGCCACGCTCACGACCGTCGGCAAGATGTCGATCCCGGAACTGATGAAACGCGACTACCCCGAGCCGATGGTGATCGGCACGCTGGCGGGCGCGGCGACGCTCGGCCTGATGATCCCGCCGTCGCTCACGCTCATCGTCTACGGGGTGACGATCAACGAGTCGATCTCCAAGCTTTTCATGGCCGGGATCTTCCCCGGCCTCGTCCTGGCCGCGATGTTCATGGGCTACATCGCGATCTACTCGCGGCTGTCGTCGCGCTTCAATCCCAAGCCCGAACCGGCGACGAGCTTCACCGAAAAGCTTGCGAATTCCCGCTTCCTGATCCCGGTGATGCTGCTCATCACCCTCGTCATCGGCTCGATGTATCTCGGCTTCGCCACCGCGACCGAGGCGGCAACCTTCGGGGTTCTCGGCGCGATGGCGCTTGCCGCCTTCCAGGGTTCGCTGAACTGGACGAGCCTGAAGGAAAGCCTCCTCGGTGCGACGCGGACCTCGGCGATGATCGCGCTGATTCTCGCGGGCGCGTCCTTCCTGTCGCTGGCCATGGGCTTCACCGGCCTGCCACGGGCGCTTGCCACCTGGATCGGGTCGCTCGGGCTGACGAAGTTCCAGCTCCTCATGGCGCTTCTCGCCTTCTACGTCGTGCTCGGCTGCTTTCTCGACGGCATTTCCTCGGTCGTGCTGACAATGGCCGTGGTGGAGCCGATGATCCGTCAGGCCGGGATCGACATCATCTGGTTCGGCATCTTCATCGTCGTCGTGGTCGAGATGGCGCAGATCACGCCGCCCATCGGCTTCAACCTCTTCGTGCTTCAGGGCATGACCGGGCATGAGATGAACTTCATCGCCAAGGCGGCGATCCCGATGTTCCTCATCATGGTGGTGATGGTCTTCGTGCTGATCGCTTTCCCCGGCCTCGCGACCTGGCTCCCCGAAAACATCATCCAGCGACCGGGGGGTTGAGGCGGCAGTGGAGGCGCTTTTTGCCCATGTGACGACGTCGCCAGCGGTTGCGGCGCTGGTCCTCCTGATCGTTTTCGCGGCCTCCGTCGTGCAATTCGGGCTCGGCATGGGGTTCGGCCTGACCGCCGCGCCGCTTCTGGCGCTGATCGACCCGATGCTGGTCCCGGCGCCGGCGCTCTTCATCGGGCTCGTGACCTCCTCCTGGGGCGCCTGGCGCGAACGCGGCGCGATCCGCTGGGCTGAGGTTGCTCCCGCCGCCTTCGGCCGGATTGTCGGCGTCGCCCTTTCCGCCGCGATCCTGTCGCTTGCGATCACCCGCGAAACCTTTTCACTCCTCTTCGGGCTGTTCGTCGGCCTCGCCGTCCTCCTGTCCGTGACGGGATGGCGGCTTGCCTTCACCCGGCGAAATATCGTCGCGATGGCGACGGTGTCCGGGCTGATGGGCACCATCACCTCGGTTGGCGCGCCACCCCTCGCCATCGTCTATCAGGGCCAGCCGGCGCACAAGGCACGCCCGACCCTCGCCGCCTTCTTCGCCATCGGCTGCGCGATCTCCCTGGCCGGGCTTTTCGCAACGGGCTGGGCCACGGTCCGCGACGCGGGGCTTGCCGTCCTGATGCTGCCCGGTGTCCTCGCGGGGGCCGTCGTTGCAGGGCGGATCGGCACACGGCTCGACCGCCGATACCGGCCGATGCTCCTTTCCGTCGCCGGCATCGCCTCCGGACTCCTGATCCTCAGGGGTCTGGCGTGACCTGGCTGGTTCGCGGTCTCGTCTTTGCCGGGGGGCACGGGCGGCTCCTCCTCGTTCTCGGGCTCGTCGCTGGCGTGCTGCTTCCCGATCTCGCGCTGGCAATGAAGCCCTGGCTGCAGGAACTCGTGGCCCTTCTCCTCTTCGTCGCAGCGCTCCGCGTGGGGCCGGGCCGCGCGGTGGGGTCGCTGCGGGGGGTGTTGCCGACGCTCGGGCTCACCCTCGTCTATCAACTCGCCCTGCCCCTCTGCGCGGCCGCGATCGCCACTGTTGCCGGAATCGCGGACACGCCGGGCGCGATCGCCATTGTCCTGATGCTCGCCGCCGCGCCGATCTCCGGCAGTCCGAACCTTGCCATCCTTTCGGGCGCCGACCCGGCCCCCGCCTTCCGCCTGCTGATCCTCGGGACCGCGCTTCTGCCCCTGACCGTGATCCCGGTGTTCCAGGCCATGCCGACCCTCGGTGAGGGCGGAGACGTCTTTCGCGCGGCCGGCCGGCTTCTTGGCGTCATCGCATTCGCCGCAGGCGCCGCGTTTCTGCTGCGCCGGACGCTGCTTCGCGAAGCCGGCGAGACCGGCATCCGGGCCATTGACGGCGCATCGGCGATTACCATGGCGGTCGTGGTCATCGGCCTGATGTCGGCGGTCGGCCCGGCGATTCGGTCAATGCCCGCAACGCTTTTCGCCTGGCTCGCGCTGGCCACAGCGGCGAATTTCGGCGCGCAGATCGGAGCGGCGGTGCTTCTCGGAAAGGCTGCCGCGGGGCCGGTTCTGCCGGCTCTCGCCATCGTCGCCGGCAATCGCAACATCGCGCTGTTCCTGGTGGCGCTGCCCGCCGCGACAACCGATCAGATCCTGATGTTCATCGGCTGCTACCAGATTCCGATGTATCTGACGCCACTCATGCTCGCCGGCTTTCACCGAAGGATGGCGACGGCTTGAGCCGGAACAGGCCCTTGCGCCCCGGCACCGGCCTTCCCTCTGGCGGCGGCGCGAACCCGCGCTGTCTTAGGGCCGACCCGCCGCGCCGCGCTGGTCTTCGGGCAAATGCAGCCCCGGACCGTAGATCGTGCATTGCGCCCGCCCCCGCCGCTTGGAGACATAGAGCGCGGCATCGGCATCGCTCAGCATCCGGTCCGCATCCGGCCGCTCGTAAAGGCCGGAGAGCGTCGCGCCGATACTGCCTGAGATCCGGCAAGGCGCGCCTTCGAACATCACCGGCACTTCCAGCTCGGCGATGATCCGGCGCGCGATCGTGGCGACCATCGCCTCGTCCACCGGGCCGGGCAGGATCATCACGAATTCGTCGCCCCCAACGCGTGCAACAATGTCCTGCTTTCGGGTCGCTCGCCGCAGGATCGCAGCGACATGGGACAGCACCAGATCGCCCGCCGCATGACCGAACGTGTCATTCACCGCCTTGAAGAAGTCGATGTCGAGGTGAAGAAGCGCGAAGCCCCGGCCGCCCCGGGCCGCCGCGTCGAGCACCCGGACGAGCGCATGGTCGAGCGCCCGGCGGTTGGCAAGGCCGGTCAGGGCGTCGGTCAGCGCCTGCTCCTCCGCCGTCCGCTGGGCGGTCCGGAGCCGCGCATTCAGCGCCGCCAGCTCCTCCATCACCGCCGCCTTCACCTCGGTCAGGTAGAGGAGTTCCACCGTCAGGTCGGTCGGCGCGAAATCGGCGTTGGTCAGCGCATGGTCGCGCACCGCCTCGGCTGCCGCGATCCCGAAGGAGAGGTTGACGACCATCCCCTGCCCGTCCTGCAACGGCACGACAAGGCCGCGAAGCCCGGTGCGGGGCTTTTCGCGCAGAGCGAGATGCAGCCGCTGCCCCGCCAACCGCCGCACTTCATCCATCGACCGGGCCGCCTGCGGCTTGCGGATCTCGAACACGTCGAGAAAGCGGAGCCCGGCCAGCGCCACACCCTGAAAAAGCTTCGAAAGCGTCGGCCCGACCGCGCGGATATGTCCCGTCGGTGCAATCCAGAGGTACATCGGCATCAGCCGGCCGAGATCGGCGATGCCGATCAGGACCGGATCGTCGCGCGGAGGGCCGTCCATCACATGCCCTCCGGCCGGGCGAGGTCGAAGCGCCGCCCGGTCGCGAACCGCGCCTCGAGAAGCTCGATTCCCACGGTTTCCGCATGGCCGTTGCCACCGCCCGCCTCGATCAGCACGAGCGCCCCGTAATCGTCGGCCATCGCCCGCAGAACACCCGCGAACACGGCCCCGAACCCCTCGTGCCCGGCGCCGCAGACGAGCGTGAACCGTCCCGGCCCGGTGGCCTTCAGAACCAGTTCGGGCATATCGAGATCGGGCACCGCGAGGTGGATGCGGTCCGGCAGTTCGTCGAGCGATTGCAGGAAGTCGGGGTAATCCACCCCGCCGAAGCGCAGGAGCCGGCGTAAGGGTTCGAGCCCGGCGAGGTAAATGCCCACATCCTCTAGAAACGCCTCGCGCGGCTTTCCCAGCTGCCGGGCGGCGACGTCGATCATCGCGTCGGTCAGCCTGTCGTCGTAATGCAGAAGGGCTTCGAATCCGGCCGGGCCGATCCCGGCCTCTTCCGCGACGGAAATCCAGCGCGCGACGCCATAGGTGTCGCGCAGAAAACACTGTACCGACCGGTTGACGAGCCCGTGCATCTCACCTTCCTTCCGCGCCCGGCAAAGCTATGCCGGAGCGCGTTAAGAAAGGGCAAAGCCGGGCGCAGACTGCCGCTTAGAAATCGGTGGGGGCGCCGCCTTCTTCCTTGCGCCGCGCGACGAAGGCCTGCAGTTCCTCGCGGATGCCCTCCTCCATCGGCGGCGCCTCGAACTCCGCGACGATCGCCTTGGCGATCCGGTGCGCGCGTTCGGCGGTCCAGACCGATCCGTCAAGCTGCCACGCCTCGAAGTTGCGCCAGTCGGAGGCGATAGGCTGATAGAAGGCGGTGGCGTAGCGGTCCTGTGTGTGCTGGCAGCCGAAGTAGTGCCCCTCTGAACCGACCTCGGCGATCGTGTCGATGGCGATGTCGTCCGGCGTCGTCGCCCAGGTCTGGGGCTCCATGTAGCGCTGGAGCATCTGGAGCATTTCACAGTCCATCACGAATTTCTCCGGGCTTGCGATCAGCCCGCCTTCGAGCCAGCCCGCGGCGTGATAGACCATGTTGGTGCCGGACTGCATCGCGGCCCAAAGGGAATTCGAGGTCTCCCACATCGCCTGCCCGTCCGGCACGTTCGCCGCGCAGACCCCGGAGGAGCGCAGGGGCAGCCCGTAGAACCGGGCCAGCTGCCCGGTCATCTGGGTCGCGCGCATGTATTCCGGCGTGCCGAAGGCCGGTGCCCCCGACTTCATGTCGACGTTCGAGGTGAAGGTGCCGATCATCGACGGCGATCCCGGTGCCACGTATTGCAAAAGCGCGATCGCGGCCAGGGCTTCGGCGATCGACAGCGTCACCGCACCCGACATAGTGACCGGCGCCATCGCACCCGCAAGCGTGAACGGCGTCACGACGACCAGCTGCCCCGCCCGCGCCAGTCTCAGCGCCCCGTCGATCATCGGGAAGTCGTGCTTCAAGGGCGAGACGGAGTTGATGTTGGTATACATCCGCGGCCTGGCCCGGAACTCCGCGTCGCTGAGACCGCCTGCGATCCGCACCATTTCCATCGCGTCCTCGACCCGCTCCTTGCCGAGCGCATAGGCATGGCAGACCTTGTCGGTCAGCGTGAGCTTTTCGTAGAGGCAGTCGAGGTGGCGGACCGACGGGTGGATGTCGATCGGCTCCACCGGATAGCCACCGGCGAAATGGATGCAGTTGAAGTATTGCGTCAGCTTGATGAAGTCCCGGAACCCGTCCATGAAGCCGGAAACCTTGCCGCGCGCGAGATCCCAGTAGTTAGGCGGAGACGAAACGTTGCCGAAAAGAATGTGCTGGCCGCCGAACGGCAACGTCCGATCGGGATTTCGCGGAGTGACGGTGAACTGACGGGGGGCGCGCGCCACCATCTCCATGACGAAATCCTCGTCCAGGAAAACGGTCTCGCCGTCGACCTTGCAGCCCGCCTCGCGGAAGATCGCCAGCGCCTCGTCGTTGAGAAACCGGATCCCGATCTCGCCGAGAACCCGCATCGCGCCCTTGTGGATGGCGTGGACGCCTTCGGGGCCAAGCGGTTCGATCGGCCGGTCAGGGTTGACCGGGATGCGCCAGGGCATCTGGTCGATAACCTTGATGCCGGCGCGTTCCGCATGGCCGGCCCGCCCGCCCGCGCGCTTGCGCTTGAGTTCGCTTCCCATGCCGGTTCCTCCAATGCAGGTCGAACCAAGCATGCTGCGGCGCGGGAACGCTTCGCCACCCTTCGCGACGTGAATGCGTCGTTTTTGGACGTCGCGGTCAGCCCCCGTTTGGCGCGCCGGAGGCGATCCAGCCCGGCAGATGGCCGATATCGGGCAGGACCACATCTGCGAAAGGACGGAGTTCGTCCGATCCTGCGATCCCGGTCAGCACCGCGACCGTGCGCATGCCCGCCGCGCGGCCGGCGACGAGGTCGTGGCGGCTGTCGCCGACCATCGCCACCTTTCCCGGGTCCAGCCCCTCGGCCGCGGCGAAGGCCAGGAGCGGGCCGGGATCGGGCTTGGCGCCATGACCGCTGTCGAAGCCCGAGACGAAGTGGAAATAGCGCGCGATCCCGGCAGAGCGAAGATGCGCGTGGGCCGGCTCCTCCGCGTCATTGGTGGCGAGCCCGATCTTCAAGCCGGCCTTGGTAAGGCCGTCGAACAGGGGCACCAGCGGCACGGCCTCGACCAGGTCGGTGACCGCGGCCATCGCGTTCATCCGTGCGACCAGAACCGCATGGTCGGCACCTGGCAGATGCGGCAGAAGCTTTGCGGCGATTTCGGGCGCGGTATGCGCGATCACCGGGCTGTCGGGCGCGAATACACCCGAGACGAGGTCGAACCCGATCGCCTGGCCAAGCCGCCCGGCAAGAGCCTGCGAACCGCAGGCAAGCTCTTCGAGCATCCGCCGGGACCAGCCGCCCCAGGTCGCGCGGAAATCGAAAAGTGTGCCGTCCTTGTCGAAGACGAGACCGTGGATGTCGTTCATGATTCCTTCCCGGGACCCGGGACGGGTCCAACGCCGCGCGAAACTGGCCAGTTTCGTGCCGGAACGCAACGCCCCTTCAGGTCCAGTGCGCCTCCTCGCCGCCCGGCAAGGCATGGCGCGCCGATTTGGGCAGGGTGTATTCCAGCCCCTCGGCGTCGCAGAAGGCAATCACCCAGGCATCGTCCATCAGGATGAAATCCAGCACGGAAACGAGGAATTCCGGCTCCGACAGCCGGCGTTTCAGCTCTTCCGGCGCGGTTCCGGTCGCGCCGAGAAAGACCGGCAGGAGGTCGTCCTGCCCCGCCAGCCAGCCCAGCGCCTTCAGCGCAACCGTGTCGGCATCTGCCCGCCCGTTCACCGATCCGTTTCTCATTCCTGACCTTCGTGGAAAGCATTTCTTAACCATTCCGAACAGAGAATGAGAGCAAGGAACGGACAAGTAAAGCGAACGGAGGTCCTCGCGTGGGCGGCAAGATCCTCATAGTCGACGACGTCGCGACCAATCGCATTGTTCTGAAGGTCAAGCTCGCCTCGGCTTTTTACGAGACCGTTCAAGCCTCGGGCGGCGCCGAGGCGTTGCGTCTGGCCAGGAAGATGCGGCCCGACCTCGTGCTTCTCGACGTCGAGTTGCCCGACATGAGCGGCATCGAGGTCTGCGAACAACTGAAGGCCGATGCCAGGACCCGTGACATCCCCGTAGTGATGATCACCGCCTTTCGCGACATGGCCCGGAAGATGGAGGCGCTTCGGGCCGGGGCCGAGGAAGTGTTCTGGAAGCCGTTGGACGAGATGGTCCTGCTCGCGCGGCTCCGAAGCCTCCTTCGCGCGAGGGAGACGGCCGAGCAGCTTGGCCTGCGCGGCAGCACCTATCGGGAGCTTGGATTCGCAGAGGCCGCGCCCAGCTTCGGCGATCAGGCGCTCGTGGGTCTCGTCGCGGGCCGGATGGAAGCCGCGCTCGCTTGGAAGCGGGAATTGCAGCCGTATCTTTCGGACCGGATCCTCGTGCTTGACCGCGAGACGGCGATGGGGGACTTCCCGAACGGCAAGGTTCCCGACGTCTTTGTGGTCGAAGCCAACCTCACGCGGCCAGGCGAAGGCTTGCGGCTCATGTCGGAACTGCGCTCCCGCACGGGGACGCGCTATTCCGCGGTTTGCGTGATGCTGCCGGCCGAGGCGTGCGAAACGGCTGCGGTCGCGCTCGATCTCGGCGCCTCGGACCTGATCGAGGCTCAGGCAGACCCGGCCGAGATGGCGCTGCGTATCCGCACCCAGATCGCCCGCAAACGCCAGTCCGACCGCCTGCGCAATTCCGTCGCGGACGGGCTGCGGCTGGCCATGACGGACCCTCTCACCGGGCTTCACAACCGCCGCTACGCGCTGCCGCATCTCGCCCGGATCGCGAACAGGGCGCAGGCCGCGGGACGGCAATTCGCGGTGATGGTGCTCGACCTCGACCGGTTCAAATCCATCAACGACACCTGGGGGCATGCCGCCGGTGACGCGGTCCTGATCGAGGTGGCGGCGCGGTTGAAATCGAACCTGCGCGCCGTCGACCTCATCGCCCGGATCGGCGGCGAGGAGTTCCTGATCGCCCTGCCCGACACGACGCTCGAAGCGGCACAGGCAACGGCCGAGCGGCTGCGCCGGGTGGTGGGTGAACGGCCGGTGCCCCTGCCGAAAGGCACGGGAAGCATTCCCGTGACGCTCTCGATCGGGCTGGCGCTCGGCGCCGGTCAGGATTCCGGGTCGGTCGAAGATCTCATCGGGCTCGCCGACCGCGCGCTTCTGGGATCGAAGGCCAACGGTCGCAACCAGATCCAGATCGGCCGCTCGGCCGCCTGAGCCCCGGGGCCGGCGCCTAGTTCTTCCGCCAGCCGCGCGCGGCCGCGGCCTCGATCCGGTCCGCGAGCGCCGCCCGCACCTCCGGCGTCATCGCCGCCAGACGCTCGACCAGAAGCCGCCGCCCAAGCTCGATCCGTTCGGACGTGCGCGCGCCCCGCTCGGCCAGAACCGCCTCGGTCGCGGTCCGGTCCCAGGGATCGGCGCGCAGGGACGCGACAAGACGGTCGAAGTTGGCTTCGGCCGCGCGGCGGGCGTCGCGGAAGTCGGGCGCCGCCGCGATGAAGGCATCGCGCAAGGCCGCGCGATCCTCGCGCGTCAGCGCCTCGGTGAAGGGGCCGAAGCCCACGTCCCGCACGTCGCCATGCGGCATCCGATGATGGCGCATGCCTGCGCCGACCACCGTGGCCACGACAAACAGGTTGACGGCGAGCGACGCGATAAGCGCCCAGATCATCCAGCGCCCGCCCGGCTTCGCCTTGCTTCCATCGGCATCCGCCATTCTCATCCCTCCCATCCGGCAGCCAGCGCGAAGACCTCCGCCCCCGGCATAAGTTCAACCGTCGCATTCGCCCCGTCGTCACCCCATAGGCCCCCGGTCAGCAGGGCGGGATCATCGAGCCCCGCATAGCCGAGCCAGAGGCCGGCCACCGTCGCGGTCGCCAGCCCGCCGATCCCGCGCCAGCCCCCGAAGGCCGCGGCAAGCCAGGACATCATAGCGCCGCCTTTACCTGCCGGCCGGGGCAGCGGCTGCGGTGCGGAGGCGCGCGGCATCTCGGCCTCCGCATCCGCGAGAATGCGCGCCATCAGCGCCCCGGAGGGCACGGGCCCGGCGTCCCGCGCGGCGCGGAAGCAGCCTTCCAAGAAGTCGTCACCCCGATCCAGATCAGCCATCGCCATACCCCAGTTCCGCGCGCCGCCCCGCCAGCGCCTGCACCAATCCACGCTTTCCCCGCGCCGTCAGACTTTCGACCGCCTCGACGCCCACGCCCATGATCTCCGCGATCTCCGGGTTCGCGAGGCCTTCGAGGTGGCGCAGCACCACCGCCTCGCGCTGCCGCTCCGGCAGGGTCTGGAGCGCGGCGTCGAGGGCGGCGGCGCGGTCCGCCTCGATCAGCCCCTCGTCGGCACCCGGCCGTCCGTCCTCGGGTTCGGGCCCGTCGTCAAGCGGCACGCTCCGCCGCCGCCGCAGCCGGTCGGTGCAGAGATTGACCACGACCCTGTAAAGCCAGGTCGAGACCTTCGCCGCCCCCGCCTGCCAGCCCGGCGCCGCGCGCCAGAGCCTCAGCATCGCCTCCTGCGCCACGTCCTCGGCCTCGGCCGGATCGCGGAGCATCCGCTGCGCGACCCGGAACGCCAAAGGCGCAAGTCGTTCGGCCAAGGTCCGCGCAGCCGCCCTGTCGCCCTGCCCGTAAAGGGCCAGGAGCGTGTCGTCGGATGGATCGTCCTGCGCGTCGAGGGCCATGGCCATTGTTCCATGAGGCCTAAACCGGAAGGCCCCGGCCGGCAAACGGGAAATCTCCGGGGCGGTCAAGCGACCACGCCCCGGAGATTCCCGTGCCGGGCAGGCTGGGGATCACTGATCCCACCCGAACCCGTTGCCCCAGCCGCCACCGAAGCCGTCCATCATCGGATGACCCTGCATGCCGGGATGGCCGCCGTATTGCCCCATATGGCCACCCATCCAGCCATGATCATCATCATGGCCGTGTCCACGCCCCATCCGGCCCTGCCGCTCGCCCCGCTGCCCGTCTTGCCGGTCGCCCATCGCGCCCATCCGGTCACGCATGGCGGCGATCTCGTCCTCGCTGACGGCGCCATCACCATCGGTATCGAGCCGCTGGAACAGCTGCCCGACCATCGGCGGGGCGAGAAGCTCCTCGACGCTGAGCTTGCCGTCGCCGTTGACGTCCTGCGCCGCGATCCGGGCCTTGGCCATCTCGTCCGCCCGCGCCTGCATCTGGGCCATCATCCGCGCCGACAGTTCCTCGGCCGAAATCATGTTGTCGCCATCGGCATCGACACCAGCGACATGGGCCTGCCGATAGGCGGACAGCTCGGCCTCGGTGATCTTGCCGTCGCCATCGGTGTCCACTGCGGCGAAATCGAAGCCGCCCCACGGCGCACCCATCATTCCGCCCATCGACTGACCGCCCATCATGCCGCCCATGCGGTTGTTCCGATCGAAGGCGGAAAGCGCAGTCGGCGCCGCAAGCGCTGCCGCACCAAGCGAGAGGGCAATTGCCGCGAGAAGAGGTTTCGAAGCCATCTGTTCTTCCTTTCGGTTTCGCTCAGGCGGATCGCCCGCCATCTGATTGTTCAACGCGCAAGCCACGGCATTCCGTCGCCGCATGCACCGAAATCGCGACATTTTCGCATTTCCAGCTCCCCGGCCTTTTGCAACGAGGGAATTCGGTGCTACATCGCCGGGAACAGGAGACGCCCATGACCGATGCCACATTCGAACCCGAAGACGATCGCGCCATGCGCCCCGCCATGTGGCGCGGCTGGCGCAAACGCTGCCCGTCCTGCGGCGAAGGCCGGCTCCTGCAAGGCTACCTGAAGGTGCGCGAGACCTGCCCCGCCTGCGGCGAAGCCCTGCATCACCACCGCGCCGATGACGGGCCGGCCTATCTCACGATCCTCATCGTCGGCCACCTCATGGCGCCGCTCATCATGTGGGCCTTCGTCACCTGGCGGCCCGATCCGATTGTCATGTCGAGCGTTTTCGCCGTCGGCTGCGTGTCCTTGTCGCTCTTCCTCCTGCCCCGGCTCAAGGGGGTGATCGTGGCGATCCAGTGGGCCAAGCGCATGCACGGCTTCGGTGGCCAGATCGATGGCTGATCCGGCCGCCGTGCCGATACGCGATGCCGCGACGGTGCTTCTCGTCCGTCACGATTCCGGCCCGCCCGCGATCCTGATGGGGCAACGCGGCGCGGGCGCGGCCTTCATGCCGAACAAATACGTCTTTCCCGGCGGCGCCATCGACCCCGGAGATGCGACGGTTCCGCTCGCGGCCCCGCTCGCACCGGCCTGCACCAGGCGCCTCGAAATCGACGCTCCGTCCGGTCTTTCCCCTGCGCTGGCGGCCGGGGCAGTAAGGGAACTGTGGGAAGAGACCGGGCTCCTGCTCGGCGCGCCGGGCGACTGGCCGATCCCTGCGCCCGACGACTGGCACGACTTCGCCGCAACCGGTCTCTTGCCGACCGCTTCCCCCCTTTCCTTCGTCTTCCGCGCGATCACGCCAGCCGGCCGGCCGCGCCGGTTCGACGCGCGGTTCTTCCTTGCCGATGCGGGCAAGCTCGTCGGAGATCCGGACGATTTCAGCCGTGCCTCGGACGAACTCAGTCATCTCCACTGGGTGCCGATATCCGAGGCGCGCCGCCTCAACCTTCCTTTCATCACCGAAGTCGTCCTCGGCGAGGTTGCGGCCCTTCTGGCGCGCGGCGGCGCGCCCGAGGTCGTGCCTTTCTTCGACAATTCCGGGCCCGATCCGGTCTTCCGCCACATCGAGTGAGCCGACCCAGCGCCGGGCGATCAGCCGAAGCTGAGGACGATGACGACCACCGAGGCCACGACCAGCGCGATGCCCAGGCCCTCGCGGAGCGCGAGCCGCTCGCGGAAGACCAAAGCCGAGGCGACGAGGGTGAACACGATCTCCACCTGACCGAGGGCGCGCACATAGGCCGCGTTCTGCAACGAGAAGGCCGCGAACCAGCCGAGCGAGCCGAGCATGCCGGTAATGCCCACGAAGACCGTCCGCCGCCAACGCGCCAGCACGCGGGCGATCTCGCCGGGCTCGCGCCAGATCAGCCAGAGGCCCATCGCGAGGGTTTGCAGGACGGTCGCCGCCGCCAGCGCGAGAAGCGCGCGAAGGAAGAACGGCAGCGGCATCAACGCTAGCGTCGCGCCCCGGTACCCGATGGCCGAAAGCCCGAAGAGGCCACCGGCCAGCACGCCGTACGCGGCGGCACGTCCGAACAGCGTGGCCCCCGCTTCCGTTCCCCGCGACAGCATCAGAACGCCGGCAAGGCCGATGCCGATCGCCGCCCAGCCGAGCGGGCTCACCGCTTCGCCGAGCAGGACGGCGGAAAAGAGCGCGACCTGCACCGTCTCGGTCTTGGTGAAGGCCACGCCGACGGCAAAATTCCGCATCGCGAAAAGCGCCACCGTCAGGAAGGTCGCGACGATCTGGCCGGCGGCACCGAGCGAGACATAGGCCCAGAACCCCGGCCCCGGGACCGGCAGGGCCTCGCCCGTCGCGGCGAGCGCCAGCGCCGCCAGCACGCAGGCGATCGGCGCGGCGAAGAGAAAGCGCGAGAACGTCGCGCCGCCCGTCGACAGGCCCGCGCCTTTCAGCTGCTTTTGCAGCATGAAGCGCACCGTCTGCATGGCGGCGGCGGCCAGTGTGAAGATCACCCAGAGACTCATCGGCCCCTTCTGTCACGCGCAAGACGCGGAGGGAAGCTCAGTTCCCCGGGCGAAGCGGATGCGGAACCGGGTCTTTCGGGGTGAGGAAATGCCGGCGGAACACCTCGCCGTAGGAGGCATAGCGATACCCCTCGTTCCGGCGCAGGAACTCCTCGCGGTTCGCGGCATAAAGCGCGGGCAGCCGGTACCAGGCCACGCCCGGCTTGGCGTGATGAACCACATGGAGGTTGTTGTTGAGGAAGAGAAAGGCGAGCGGCCCGCGATCCTCGACGATGACGGTGCGGCCACGCGCCAGATCGTGCGCCCGGTGTTCGAGGAACGTCCGGATCTTCAGGATCGACATCCCCGCATAGGCCGCGACGAAATAGGCCCAGACCGGCATCGCCGTCGCAGCGATCCAAAGGCCCACCAGAACCAGCCCCGCCGCGTGCAGCGCCCAGTCGCGGGCGATGGCGCGGTCGCCGCCAAGGATCGCCCGCCCGTCGCTCCGCAGCACCGCGGCGACGGAGATCGCGGGACCGAGGACCATCCGGCCAAGGAGCGTGTTGTTCGCCCTCAGGATCAGCCGCAACCATCCCGGCAGCCGCGCCCAGACCTTCGGGTCGAGATAGTTCGATTCCGGATCATCATAGGGGTCGGTCAGGCTCTCGTCCCGGTGATGCGCGAGGTGCAGGTCGCGAAACCGCCCGTAGGGAAAGAAAAGGCCGAGGGGCAGGAAGACCAGCGCCTCGTTCAGCATCCGCGACCGGAACGGGTGGCCATGCAGCACCTCGTGCTGAAGCGAGGAATGCAGCGCCACCGACAGGACCAGCGCCACGACGCCCAAGGGCAACCAGAAGGCGGAAAGAACTGTCGTCGCCATCGCCCAGACCGCGTAGCAGGCGATCAGCAAGAGAAGCGTTGGCCATTCGACCGCCGGGCGCCGCTCAGCCATGCGACCGCCCCCAGGAGATCCGCGCCCAGACACGTTCGTAGAGGATGTAACTCGTGAACCCGACGGCGGTGTTGATGGCAGCCATCGCGCCGCCCAAGGCGAGCGATCCAGTCATCAGAAATCCGACAAGGGCCATCGAGGTCAGCCCGAGCGCATTCCACAAAATCGCCTTCAAAACCGTCCGTTTACCCGTATCCATTCACATCCCTTTCCCCTTCCGTCAGCTAAGCCGAACGGGGCGGCATTGCGAATTCCGAATATGATTAACATTTGTCAGCAAATGTGATTTTATTAACCATATGAGTGGAAATGTCGACAAACGCGATCGCGCCGGCCTGTTCCGTGACCGGCTGAGCCAGGCGATGGCCGAGAAAGCCATGACCCAGAGCGGCCTTGCGCGCGAGGTCGGGGTCGACCGCTCGACCGTCTCGCAGCTTCTGACCGGTCAGGGCGCGCGGCTGCCGAACGCGCAGGTCGTGGCGGAATGCGCCGCCGCGCTCGGCGTCTCGGCCGACTGGCTTCTGGGGCTGACGGAGCGGCCCGAACGGCTTGCGGACCTTCTCGCCACCTCGCTCACCATGACCGAGGCGCCGCGCGCGCTGATCGACGAGACGATCTTTGGCTGGCATCAGGAAGCGGCCGGCTACAAGATCCGCCACGTGCCCGCGACGCTGCCCGACATGCTCAAGACCCGCGACATGCTGCGCTGGGAATACGAACCGCAGCTTGGCCGCACCGCCGAACAGGCGATCGGCGCCTCGGAGGACCGTCTTGGCCTGATGGCCCGGTCAGGCTCGGATTACGAGATCGCCCTGCCGAGCCACGAGATCGAATCCTTCGCGCGCGCCGAGGGCTATTATCGCGACCTGCCTGCGGCGATCCGCTCCGCGCAGATAGCGCGGCTCCGCGATCTCTACCGGCAGCTCTACCCGGCCTTGCGCATCTACGTCTTCGACGCCCGCCGGGTCTTTTCGGCGCCGGTCACGATCTTCGGCCCGCTCCTTGCCGTGCTCTATCTCGGCCGCCACTACATCGCCTTCCGCGACAGCGCGCGGGTGACCGGGTTTTCGGCGCATTTCGACTGGCTGGTGCGCGAGGCCGAGCTTGGCGCCCGCGACTTCCCGACCTTTCTCGATGACCTCGCGCGGCAAAACGGCCTCTAGCCGCGGCCGATCGCGGCGTCAGTACGGCATCGGATGCGCCTTGTGCGCCTCCGCGATCTCGGCCAGAACCTCGTCGGAAAGCACGACATCAGCAGCCCCCAGCGCATTTTCGAGTTGCGGCAAAGTCGTCGCCCCGAAGATCGGCACGACCGGGAACGGCCGCGTCATCACCCAGGCCACCGCCATCTGCGCAGGGTCGAGGCCATGGCGGCTGGCAATGCCGAGATAGGCCGAGACCGCCTCCCAGACCCGCGGCGTGATCCGGCCGCCAAGTGCGGCGTTGCCTTCGCGCCGCGACCCGGCCGGGATCACGTCGCCGGCATATTTCCCGGTCAGAAGCCCCGCCCCCATCGGCGAGAACGCCAGAAGCGTGACCTTCTCGTTATGGCCGAGCTCCGCCAGATCGGTGTCGTAGAGGCGGCAGAGGAGCGAGTATTCGTTCTGAACCGACAGCGGCCTCGGGCCGAGCCCCTCTCCGGACAGCCTCAGCCACTGCGAGAGCCCCCAGGTGCTTTCGTTCGACAGGCCCCAGTCGCGGATCTTGCCCTCGGATTTCAGTGCGGCCAGCGTCTCCAGGCATTCCGCCATGTTGGCGAGGATCGCCGCGCGGTCCTGCTTGCGCGGATCGAAGCCCCAGTTCTGCCGGAACATGTAGCTGCCCCGGTTCGGCCAGTGGAACTGGTAAAGATCGACATAATCCGTGCGGAGCCGCGTCAATGCCGCCTCGATCTCGCGCCGGATCGAGGCGCCGGTGATCTCCTCGCCGCCGCGTGCCATACCGCCTTCGCCGCCGATCTTCGTGGCGATCACCCAGTCGTCGCGCCGGCCGCCCTTCGCGATCCAGTTGCCGATGATCTCCTCGGTGCGCCCGATCGTCTCGGCCCGCACCGGATTGACCGGATACATCTCGGCCGTATCCATGAAATTGATGCCGCGCTCGGCGGCCATGTCGATCTGGGCATGCGCCTCTGCCTCCGGCGTCTGGTTGCCCCAGGTCATCGTCCCGAGGCAAAGAGCCGATACCGACGGCCCGTCGGCCCCGAGTGTCACGCGCTTCATCGCATCCCATCCCTTGCTTCCCGGCCGCACCCTAACGCTTCAGGCGACCGGGGCAAGGCGCGACGGCGACGGCCCGCCGGTCCCGGTCAGGGCCTCACATAGGCGTAGCCGAGCTCCTGAAGCTCCACGAGGCGCACGACGCCCGACGGAACGACGGTCGCCTCGCTCATCAGCTTGATCGGGTGCCCGGCCTTCTTTTCCATCCCGGCGAGCGTGTTGGCGCAGGCCGCGAAGGTCATGTGCTGGATCTCCAGCGACATCGCAGAGATGCGGTCGGCCACCGGGCTCGTCCCGTCGACGAGCATCTTGAGACCGGGACCGTAGGCCACGAGTTCGATGTCCACCTCGTCCCCCTGCTCGGCGTAGTAGGCGGAGACGTTCTGTGCGTTGTTCAGCACCATGTTCATCACCGCCGGATCGTCCTGAGAGATATGGAGCGCGATATGGTGGGTGACGCCGGCCGCGAACGAAGCGGTTGCGCTGGCCATCACGGCAAGAAAGGCGAGTACGGGTCGTTTCATGGTTTCCTCCCTGTTCGACGTGATCATAGTGTTATTCGAATATTTCTACCTGTCGAGAATTTCCTGCGTGCCGCACGAACGACGGGCACTTGCACGATTGAGAACATAAAGGGAACATACTATACTCGCCCCATGCCGACTCACGCCCTTGCCCAGATCATCTCGCGCCACCAGCGCCGCCCCCGTGCCGGGCTGCCTTTCCTCGGCGCGCTCTCGCTGGCGCGGGCCAGGGTGCACGAATTCTGTGGTCCGGCCCGCCGCACGCTGGCGCTGATGGCGGCGCGGGGAACGGAGGGGCCGGTGCTCTGGCTGCGGCCCGGCTGGCTGCCGGACCGGCTCTTTCCCGAAGGCGTCGTCTCGATCATCGAACCGGGGCGGCTGATCTTCGTCACTCCGCGCCGGCCCGAAGACCTCCTGTGGTGCTTCGAGGAGGCGCTGCGCGGCGGCGCCACGGCGCTCGTCGTCGCCGAACTGCCGGAACCGCCGCGCCTCACCCCGGTGCGGCGGCTGCAACTCGCCGCCGAAACCGGCGCCGAGGAGGGGCGCGTCATCCCGACCGGGCTGATGCTGACCCCCGGCGACGGCGGGGCGCAGGGCGTCGAAAGCCGCTGGCGCCTCCTGCCCCGGCATGGGGAAGACACGACGCGCTGGCAGCTCGACCTGCTGCGCGCCCGCAGCGATCCGCCGGGCAGCTGGATGCTCGCCGCCTGCGACGACCGGCCGGGCTTCACCCTCGCCCGGATCCGAAGCACCGGGGCGGACGATCACGCGGAAATGACCGCCGCAGCGGCCGGAGGGGTATAGTCTGAACGCTGTCCGGCACCGCGCCGGCCGGAGATCGCCGATGCGCCCCCTCCTCCTCGCCCTGATGCTCGCGGCGGCCTCTCCGGCGGTCGCCGCGCCGATCCGCTACCACTACGACGCCGCCGGCTCCACCGTCGGGTTCGAGGCGGATTTCGGCCAGACCCCGATCCGTGGCCAGATGCCGGTCGCCGACATCACCCTCGCACTCGATTTCGACCGCGTCGCGGCAAGCCATGTCGAGGTCACGCTCGATGCCGCGGCGGCGCGCGCCAACATTCCCTTCGCCACCCAGGCGATGAAGGGCGAGGACGTGCTGGCGACGAGGGACCATCCCCAGATCCGGTTCGAGAGCACCTCGGTCCGCCCCACCGATACCGGCGCCGAGATCACCGGCCGCCTCACGATTCGCGGCATCAGCCACGAGGCGGTGCTCGACGCGGTTCTCTACCGCCCGCCAGGCAGCGATCCGGTCGAACGCGACGACCTGAAGATCCTGCTGACCGGCGCGGTCAGCCGGTCGGCCTTCGGCGCCACGGGTTTCGCCCACCTCGTCGGCGACCAGGTGCGGCTGAAGATCCTCGCCCATATCCGCCGCGCGGGATAGGCCGCGCCGCCGGCTTCCCGTCCTCCGGGCTAACTTAGGATCGGCTCCAACGGGCGGGACAGGGTTGTCGACGGCACACCACCGGATCGCAAAAATCCCTATGCAAACGACAGCGGCGGGAGGACACTCGATCGACAACGGGAAGAGGGACACGACATGGCACTTCAAGTCATCGGCTCCGGGTTCGGCAGGACCGGTACGAAAAGCCTGAAGGCGGCTCTCGAACGGCTGGGCTTCGGCCACTGCCATCACATGCACGAGATCGTGGAAAACCCCGGTCAGGTTGTCCATTGGCAGACCCTCGCGGCCGGCGGCGATGTGGATTGGGAAACCGTCTTTGCCGGCTATACCTCACAGGTGGACTGGCCCGGGGCGCATGTCTGGCGCGAACTGGCCGGGGCCTTTCCAGATGCGAAGGTCGTCCACACCGTCCGCCCGGAAGAGACCTGGTGGGCGAGCTTCGACAAGACCATCGGCAAGCTGATGGCCCGGTACGAGGACCTGCCGCTGCCGCCACACATCCGCGACATCCTCTCGGCATGGAACGATCTGGCCGGCAAGGGCACGTTCGGCGGCATCCTGAACGACAGGGAAATCGGCCTCACCGCCTTCCGCCGCCGCACCGAAGACGTCCGCGAGGCGCTGCCACCCGAACGCCTCCTCGTCTTCGATGTGGCCGAGGGTTGGGGACCGCTTTGTGCGTTCCTCGACGTTGACGTTCCGGACGAACCCTTCCCCCACCACAACCTGCGCGCCGACTTCTGGGAGGTTCTGGGCGGCGAGCCCGCCTGACGGCACGACCCTTGCCGCAGGCGCTCTGGCACATCCGGGCGCGGCAACGCGGCCAGCCCCGGGTGGAAATCGGACCAAACCTGCGAATACGGCTGGGCATTCCCGCACGCAGGCGACATGGTTGCGGTGATCCAACAGCCCGACACGCCATGCGCCTCCTGATCTCCTTCGCCGCCCTTTTCCTCTCGGTCATCTTCCTGCAACTCGGCACCGGCGGCGTGGCGCCGCTCGACGCGCTTTCGGGCGTGGCGCTGGATTTCTCGAAGGCCGAGATCGGCACCCTCGGCTCAGCGCATTTCTTCGGCTTCTTCATCGGCTGCTGGTGGGCGCCACGGCTGATGGGCGCGGTCGGCCATTCCCGCGCCTTCGCCGCCTTCACCGCCGCCGGAACGATCGGGCTCATCGCGCACATGATGATCGTCCATCCCTATGCTTGGGCGCTCCTGCGCATGCTTTCGGGCCTCTGCGTCGCCGGCTGCTACACGATCATCGAGGCCTGGCTCCAGGCCAAGGTCACGAACGAGACGCGGGGCCGCGCGATGGGGATCTACCGGATCGTCGACACGACGGGCTCGCTCGGCGCGCAGCTCGTCATCGGTATCCTGAGCCCGGCCACCTATTTCTCCTACAACCTCCTCGCCATCCTCTGCTGCGCGGCGCTCCTGCCCGTCACGGTCAGCAAGGCGGAACAGCCCGACATGCCGCCCGCGCCCCGGCTCCGCCCCGGCCTCGCCTGGGCCCGCTCGCCGCTCGCCTCGCTGGGGGTCGTGGTCTCGGGCATCACCTCGGCGGCCTTCCGCATGGTCGGCCCGATCTACGGGATCGAGGTCGGGCTTTCGGCCGACATGATCGCGCTCTTTCTCGCGGCCTATGTTCTCGGCGGGGCGCTGGTGCAGTTCCCCATCGGCTGGCTCGCCGACAAATACGACCGCCGTCATGTTCTCATCGCGATTTCCGGCGCCGGGATCGCCGCCTGCGCACTGACCGTGGGCCTGTCGGGCATGGGCACCGTCCCGGTCTTCCTCGCCGCCGCGCTCTTCGGCGCCGCCACCCTGCCCGTCTATTCGATCTCCACCGCCCACGCCCACGACTTCGCCGACAGCGCCGAGCGGGTGGAGCTGTCGGCGGCGCTGATGTTCCTTTACGCGATCGGCGCCATCGCCTCGCCGCTCATCGCGTCGACGCTGATCGACGCGTTCGGCGCCTCCGCGATGTTCACCTTCATCGCGCTCGCCCACCTCCTTCTCATCGGCTTCGGCCTACTGAGGATGTGGAGCCGGCCCGCGCCCTCGGCGCGCACGCGTTATGTCTACACGCCCCGGACGTCCTTCCTTGGCGGCCGGCTCTTCGGCCGTGCGCGCGACGACCGCTGAGACCGCCAAGCCTCTGGCCCTTCCCCGACAAAGCCGCTAAATCGGCGCCAACGGCACGAAAAGGCGCGCATATGTCCCGGATTCTGATCACCTCGGCGATCCCCTACATCAACGGCATCAAGCACCTCGGCAATCTGGTGGGCTCGCAGCTCCCGGCCGATCTCTACGCGCGCTACATGCGCATGCGCGGGCATGAGGTGATGTTCATCTGCGCCACCGACGAACACGGCACCCCGGCTGAGCTTGCCGCCGCCAAGGCCGGCAAGCCGGTGGCCGAGTATTGCGCCGAAATGTGGCAGGTGCAGTCGGACCTCGCCAAGGGCTTTCGCCTCTCCTTCGACCATTTCGGCCGCTCGTCGAGTGCGCGCAACCGCGCCCTCACCCAGCATTTCGCCAAGCGGCTTGCGGAAAACGGCTTCATCGAGGAAGTGACAGAGAAACAGGTCTTCTCCGTCGCCGACAACCGCTTCCTGCCCGATCGCTACATCGAGGGCACCTGCCCCAATTGCGGCTACGACAGGGCGCGCGGCGATCAGTGCGAGAACTGCACCAAGCAGCTCGACCCGACCGACCTCATCAACCCGCGCTCGGCCATCTCCGGCTCGACCGAGCTCGAGGTGCGCGAGACCAGGCACCTCTACCTCAGGCAGAAGGCGCTGAAGGGCGAGATCTCGGACTGGATCGACAGCAAGACCGACTGGCCGGTCCTCACCACCTCCATCGCCAGGAAATGGCTGAACGACGGCGAAGGCTTGCAAGACCGCGGCATCACCCGCGACCTCTCCTGGGGCGTGCCCGTTCAATTCGACGGCGCGCCGTGGTCGGGGATGGACGGCAAGGTGTTCTATGTCTGGTTCGACGCGCCCATCGAGTACATCGCCGCGACAGCGGAATGGGCCGACGCCAACGGGCTGTCCGATGACGCCTGGCAGCGCTGGTGGCGGACCGACAGGGGCGCGGAGGACGTGACCTATGTGGAATTCATGGGCAAGGACAACGTGCCCTTCCACACGCTTTCCTTCCCCGCGACGATCATGGGATCGCGCGAGGCGTGGAAGCTTGTCGACTACATCAAGTCGTTCAACTACCTGAACTATGATGGCGGCCAGTTCTCCACCTCGCAAGGACGCGGCGTCTTCATGGATCAGGCACTGTCGATCCTGCCGGCCGATTACTGGCGCTGGTGGCTTCTGAGCCATGCCCCCGAAAGCTCCGACAGCGAGTTCACCTGGGAAAATTTCCAGGCGAGCGTCAACAAGGATCTCGCCGACGTCCTCGGCAACTTCGTCAGCCGTATCACCAAGTTCTGCCGCTCGAAATACGGCGAGGCGGTGCCGGAGGGCGGCACGCTCGATGATCGCGCCCTTGCCCTGATCGACGAGCTGGAGACCCGCACCCGCGCCTACGAGGCGCATATGGAGGCGATGGACATCCGCAAGGCCGCGACCGAGCTTCGCACGATCTGGGCCGCCGGCAACGAATACCTGCAATCCGCCGCGCCCTGGACCGTCCACAAGACCGACCCGGAGGCCGCCGCCGCGATGGTGCGCCTGTCGCTGAACCTCGTCCGCCTCTACGCGATCCTGTCGGAACCCTTCATCCCGGATGCCAGCGCCAAGATGCTCGCCGGCATGAAGACCGACGACCGCACCTGGCCCGGCCCCGTCGCCGAAGCGCTGACCGTCCTGGAACCCGGCCACGCCTTCGAGACGCCCGAGGTCCTCTTCGCCAAGATCGCCGACGAGGAGCGCGAGGACTGGCAGAAGCGGTTCGCGGGCGTTCGGACTTAAGGCGGGATATACCTTTCGTCCAGGCCCCGCGCCTCAGGCCCGCGCCGTCACCACGTTCGAGACATGCGGGAAGCGGATCGCGGTGCCGTCGTAGCCGCCGCCGAGCCCGGCCAGAAAATCGGCTATAGCGGCTGCGCGGGCGGCCTCGGTGCTTTTCGACAGCTTGTCGCCGGTATGCATGCCACCCATCGCGCCTTCGGCGAAGGCCCGCCCGTCTGGGTGGTAGAGCGTCAGGCTGACCTTCTCCACCGCGACATCCCGGAACCCGGCATCCGCGAAAAGCCCCCGGATCACCCCCCCGTCCGGCAGGCCGCAGATCGCCCGCACCGCCGCCCCGGCCTCGGGGCCGACGTGTTTCTCCAGCGTTTCCGCCTGCGCCCGAAGCTGGGGATTCTCCGCGATCCCGGTCTGGACGCAGAACGCCACCCGCCCGCCGGGCCGCATGACCCGACGCAGCTCACCGAGGGCGGCGGGGCGATCGGGAAAGAACTGGAAGGCCTGCTGACAGAAGGCGACGTCGAAACAGTCGTCGGGCACCGGCAACTCAGCGGCGTCCGCCTCAATCCATGTCGCCTCGACGCCCGCCTCCTCGGATCGCGCGCGGGCCTCTGCCAGCATGTCGCCGTTGTAGTCGACACCGGTCAGGCTTCCCGGCCTTGCCCCGGCGGCGGCGACCTCGCGCGTGACAACGCCGGTGCCGCAGCCCAGATCGAGGATGTGCTCTCCGTCCCGAGGGTCTGCCCGGCGGATCAGCTCCCGTGCCCAGGGCCGGAAGATGACCGGAACCAGAACCGTCTCATAGCGGCTGGCAAACCGCGTCGGGCCGTCGCCCATGGTGTCGACCGTCATGGCGCCCCCCTTTCGCAAAACGGAAGTCTAACACGAAATCCGCCGCGACGGGACTTCGGACGGAGCGGCGCCCTTTCCGCCTGCTCGCTCCGCAGTGCGGTCTGTAGCTACGGAAAAGCTACGCGAAACATACCCGGACATGACAGCATCCACACCCGCGCCATCACGTGAAAAGGGCGGAGCTTTCGCCCCGCCCCTTTCCGAATTCCGATCAGCCTGAAATCAGGCGAGCGCGAGGTTCGTCGCCGACTCGCGGCCATCGCGGCCAGCTTCGATGTCGAAGGTGACCTTCTGGCCGTCCTTCAGATCGCGGATGCCGGCGCGCTCAAGCGCCGAGATGTGAACGAACACGTCCTTCTTGCCCCCGTCGGGAGCGATGAAGCCGAAGCCTTTGGTAGCGTTGAACCATTTCACGGAGCCAGTCGCCATCGTGATATCTCCTGTCATGTCACCGCCCACACAGCGTGGCGGCCCGGCGCAGTCAGTCAGCAATCGAAGAACTGAGGCCGAGAACGGAGACAGCGGTCGATAGAGGTAACGTCGCGCGCTCCATATGGGCCCGAAACTTCGAAAAAGCAAGGAACATCGGCGTTTCCGGCCTTTTCAGCGGCAAAAGGCGCGGCCCCTGGGCAAGGGCCGCGCCGGCTTTGACCACCGAACGGTCAGTTCGCGCCGAGGTTCTTGATCCGGCCCTCGACCCCGGTCGTGACCTTTCCGGCCGCGGCGATGTAATCCATCACGTCATTGGCCATGAGGTTGCCATTCCCGGCATTGATGATCACCTTGCCTCCGCCGAGCGCGCCGTAACCGTCGCCGCCGCCAAGCATGTAGTCGTTGGTCGCGACCTTGTAGACCTTGTCCATCTCGAGCGGCGCGCCACCGACCATCACCTCGGACACCCGCGACCCGGCGGGGGCCGAGGGATCGAAGGCAAAGGTCATGCCGGAGACCTGCGGGAAACGCCCCGCCCCCTTCTCCACCTGGCTGACCCCGTTTTCGAGCGCCGCGAGGATCTGCGAGCCCGGAAGCTCCGTCACCACCGTGACATTGCCGAAGGGAAGTTCGGTCAGGACGTCGCGGCGGGTCAGGACGGTGCCGGCGTCATAGGTCCGGTCGGCCCGGATGCCGCCGCCGTTGGTCAGCCCGATATCCGCCCCGGTCGCCGCGCGCATCGCGTCGGCGATCAGGTTGCCGACCGCCGATTCCTCCGCCCTGACGACATTGCGACGGGAATCGAGCGGCACGTCGGTGGTGCCGATCTCGACGTTCAGGCTCTCGTCGAGCTTGGTCGTGAACTGGTCGACCATCGCCTGCGTATCGGGGTCGGGCGTCACGGCCGCCGTGTCGATGAACCGGAACGAAGGTATCCAGTCGATCGTGCGCTTGCCGTCCTTGTCCGCCCCGATCTCGACCATCAGGTCAACGGGCGACAGGAACCGCGCGTCCATCGAGGTCTCCACATAGACGGTCACGCCGTCATAGGCCGTCGCATAGGAGTGATCGTCACCCGACATGATCACGTCGAAGGCATGGCTCGCGATCAGCTTGCGGTCGTTGGCGACATCGGCCTGGACCACGCCGACGACGATGTCGGCCCCATCCTCGCGCGCCTGCCGCGCGGCGGCGATGCCGGTGTCGGCAGTCGACAGGAACTTCAGGTCGCCGGGGCTCGACGTCTCGGGCGTCGTATCCTGGGCGACAGGGACCAGCGCCACCTTGAGGCCGCCGACCTCCTTCATCATGACGCCGCCGAGGCCCTCGATCGGTGAGCCGTCCGCGTTGGTGATGTTGACCGCCGCCCAGGGATATTTCGACGCCTTCATCTTCTCGAAGAAGTTCTCCGGCCCGAAATCGAACTCATGGTTGCCCGGCACGGCGATGTCGAACGGTTCGAGGTTGGTCAGGTCGATGGTGTTCTGCCCCTTGTCGAAGCCTGACAGCAGAGACGGCGACAGCATGTCCCCGTCGAACACATAAAGCGTGTTCGGATTGGCCGCGCGCTCCGCCTTCGCGACGGCATTGAGGCGGGCGAAACCGCCACGTCCGTTGTCGTCGGCAAAGGCATAGGCGTCACCGACACCAAGGATCGTCAGCTTCACGGTTTCGGCCTCGGCCGCGCCGATGGCGCCGACGCCCAGAATGCTCGCGCTCAGCAGCATGGCGGCAAATCTTCGAATACGGATGGTCATTCGTTCAATCTCCTGCTGGATCTTTATCCCGAGAGACTGCGACCTCTCCGGGCACGAGTCAAAGTCATTCGAACGCGACTCGGCGGAACATATGAAGAGGCGCCGCAAGCTCCGGCATTGACCCGGAGCAACGCGCGGGGCATGAGAGCGCCATGCTGGTCTTCAAGATCCTCCGCCGCCCCGAATGGGATGCGTTCCGCGCCGCTGGCGAAACCGCTGGCGCGCCGGTCGATCTCGCCGACGGCTTCATCCATTTCTCGACCGCGCCGCAGCTGGCCGAGACCGCCGCTAAACATTTCGCCACGGAAAGCGACCTCGTTCTGGTCGCCTTCGAAAGCGACAGGCTCGGCCCGGCGCTGAAATGGGAACCGTCGCGCGGCGGCGCCCTCTTCCCCCATCTCTATCGGCGCCTCCGCCTTGACGAGGTTGTCTGGGACAAGTCCCTGCCGCTCGGCGCCACCGGCCATATCTTCCCCGAGGGCGTGCTGTGAACCTTGTCGAACGCGCGGGCCTCTGCGCGCTCCACCGGCTCGATCCCGAAGTCGCGCACGGGCTTTCGCTGAAGGCGCTCGGCGCGGGTCTTGCGCCGCTGCCGGGCCCATTCACCACGCCGCGCCTCGCGACGGTTGTTGCGGGCCTTCGCCTGCCCAACCCTGTCGGCCTCGCCGCCGGCTACGACAAGAACGCCGAGGCGGCGGGCGCCCTCACCCGGGCCGGCTTCGGCTTCATCGAGCTTGGCGCCGCCACCCCGCGCCCGCAGCCCGGCAATCCCAGGCCCCGCCTCTTCCGCCTGACCGAGGACCGCGCCGTCATCAACCGCTTCGGGTTCAACAACGACGGCGCCGAGGCGATCGCCCGCCGACTTTCCGGCCTTCAAAGGTCCGTCCCGGTCGGCATCAATCTTGGCGCGAACAAGGATGCCTCCGACCGCGCCGCCGATTTCCGGACGGTTCTCTCGGTGTGCGGACCCCATGTCGATTTCGCAACCGTCAACGTCTCTTCGCCGAATACCGAGAAGTTGCGCGAACTTCAGGGCAAGGCTGCGCTTTCGGCGCTTCTTGCCGGCGTGATCGACACCCGCGACGGATTGGAGCGGAGAATCCCGGTCTTCCTCAAGATCGCCCCGGACCTATCCGAGGCCGAACTTGCCGACGTGGCCGACGTGGCCCTCGCCTCCGGCATCGACGCGGTCATTGCCACCAACACGACGCTCTCCCGCGACGGGTTGAAAAGCCGCCACCGGGACGAAGCGGGCGGCCTGTCCGGTGCGCCGCTCTTCGACAAATCCACCCGCGTTCTTGCCCGGCTGTCGGCGTTGACAGAAGGCCGCCTGCCCCTCATCGGCGTCGGCGGCGTCGGTTCGGCGGATACGGCCTATGCCAAGATCCGCGCCGGCGCCTCGGCGGTGCAGCTTTACTCGGCGATGGTCTATCAGGGCCTTTCCCTCGTCACCGGGATCGCGAAGGAACTCGACGCGCTCCTCGCCCGCGACGGCTTCGCCTATGTCGCCGACGCCGTCGGCACCGGACGAAAGGACTGGCTGTGACCACGATCTGGCACAATCCACGCTGTTCGAAATCGCGCGAGACCCTGGCGCTGCTGACCGCGCGGGGCATCGAACCGAATGTCCGCCTCTACCTTCAGGATCCGCCCTCAGTGGTCGAGATCCGCGCGGCCCTCGCCGCCCTCGGAATGCCCGCCATCGCCCTCGCGCGCACCGGCGACGCGCTCTTCAGGGAGCTTGGTCTGACCCGCGACATCGACGAGGACACGCTCATCGCCGCGATGGCCGCGCATCCCGCGCTCATCGAACGGCCGCTCGTCCGCCACGGCAACCGCGCGCGGCTCGGCCGCCCGCCCGAGGCCGTGCTCGACCTCTTCTGACCTTCATCTTGCACGAAATATCCCGGGGGAGCGCCGTGAAGTCGGCGCAGGGGCAGCGCCCCCTACCCCGCGGCCGCCAGTTCCGCCCGACGGTAAAGCACGGCCATTGTCGCCCCCCGCGCAAGATTCAGCACCATCAGCGCCGCCCAGAGCCCGTGATTCCCGTAGGCTCCCGGCAGCATGAAAAGGGCCACGACGTAGACCGCGACCGAGGTCAGCATCGCGATGCGCATCTCGCGCGACAGCGTCGCTCCGATGAAGATGCCGTCGAACATCCAGCTCGCGATGCCGATCAGCGGCGCCAGCACGACCCAGGGCAGGAACTCGCGCGCCGCCAGGCGCACCTGCGGCTCGGTCGTCATCAGGTCGATGAGGGCCGGCCCCGCGATCCAGAAGCCGAGTCCGAGCGCGACGGCGGCGACGGCGCCCCACTGGCTCGTCACCACCGAGGCGCGGCGCACCGAACGGGCCGACCGCGCGCCCACCGCCTGCCCCACGAGCGATTCCGCTGCAAAGGCGAACCCGTCGAGCCCGTAGGCGACGATTTCGAGGAATTGCAGCAGCACCTGGTTCGCCGCCAGCGTCACGTCGCCGTGGCGCGCGCCGAGGAAGACGAAGGTGGTGAACGAGGCCTGCAGGATCACCGAGCGGATCATGATGTCGCCGTTGAGCTTCATCATCCGCGCGATCCGTGCCCGGTCGAAGACCCGCGCCCAGTCGTGCCACTGCCCACCCGCGAAGGCCGGCCGGCAGAGCCAGAGACCGAGCGCCAGCCCGGTCCATTCCGCGATCAGCGTCGCCGTGGCGACGCCTTCGATGCCCCAGCCGAAGCCGAGGACGAACAGGAAATCGAGCGCGATGTTCAGCCCGTTCATCCAGAGTTGCAGGACGAGCACCCCACGCGTGCGTTCGACCGCGATCAGCCAGCCGGTGACGGCATAGAGCGCGATGGTCGCGGGCGCCCCCCAGATCCGGATCACGAGGTAATCCCGCGTCAGCGCCTCGACCTCGGCCGAGGCGGGCGCCAGGGCCAGGGCGGCCTTGAAGAGGGGCGCCTGCAACAGAAGGAAGACAAGGCCCGCCGCGACACCGATCATCAGCGCCCGCATCAGGATCGCCCCGGACTCGGCCGGGTCCTTCCCGCCATGCGCCTGGGCCACGAGGCCCGACGTGCCCATCCGCAGGAACCCGAAGATCCAGTAGATCGAGGCGAGCATGACTGCGCCCACCCCTACCGCTCCGATCGGCGCCGCCTGCCCCATCTGGCCGATCACGCCGGTATCGACGGCGCCGAGAAGCGGCACCGTGGCATTCGACAGAACGATGGGCAGCGCGATCCTCAGGACCCGCCGGTGGGTAATCTCATCCATTCGGCGCGGCGTCCCGCTCCGGCATGAGGAAATGCCCGGTCCCCTGCGCGAAAAGCCTGGAGCGGTTGTCCTGCCACGCCTCGACATGGACGCTGGCATAGCGCCGGCCGGACCGGTTGACCCGGGCCCGCGCATAGGCATCGCGCGGCAGGCCGGTCCGGAGGTAGTCCACAGTGAAGTCGATCGTCTTCGGCAGCCGCGGCAAATGCGTCGGATCGAGCTTGCGCGGATCGAGCCGGCCGCTCTCCATCTCTTCCCAGATCAGCGACCAGCTCAGCTCGATGATCGCGGTGACTTCGAGGAAGGCCGCCGTCACCCCGCCGTGGATCGCCGGCAGAAGCGGATTGCCGATCAGCTTGTCGTCGAAGGGAAGAAGCGCCGTCAACTCGTCGCCGCGCCGGTCGAACTCGATGCCGAGAAACTGGATATAGGGCACGCCGTGCACCAGCGCCTTCAGCGCGGCGTCGCGACGCTCCTTCACGACCTGCACGGGTTCGGGCTTCGGACGCGGGCTCATGCCTTCGTCTCCGGCGCGCGTTCGAGCGTGAAGGCCCCGGTCGCGGTCGCCACGGGCCGGTCGGCGTCGGCGTCATGCGCGGTCGCGCGCACGAAGGCGACGGAACGGGTGACGTGATAGCATTCCGCCCGCGCGGTGATCCGGTCGCCCGGTCGTGCGGGACGCATGTAGTCGATCCGAAGGTCGATGGTTGCGGTTCCGGCGACACCGGTCGGATGGCTCATCACCGCCGCCCCACCGCACGTATCCATGAGCGCCGAGACGGCTCCGCCATGGATCACTCCGGTCTGCGGATCGCCGACGAAGCGCGCGTCATAGGGCATCGAGATGACCGCCACTCCATCCTCCAGCGTATCCAGCATCATGCCCAGCGCCCGGGAATGCGGGATCGCCTCGACGAACTGTCGTGCGGCGTTGAGTTTCCTGTCGTCCATCACCCTGTTCCCGCCTTCGAAGACCGGCCGATTTATTGGCCCTTGCCAAATCGACCGCAAGTGCTAACTTCTGCATTTGCGACTTATTCTTAATTGCACAACGGATGACGATGTCGGACCTGACCCAAACGATCCCTGCCCCTCTCGACGCCGCCCGCCCCGGACCATTTCGGCCCCGCCGGCTGCTGCTCGTCTCCGTGCTGGCGGCGCTGGCGCTGGCGCCGGGCGATCTCGGCGCACTGACGCGCGGCCTGATGCAGGACGCCTTCGTGCAGGTTTCGGCTTTCGTCGCAGCGACGCTCCTGATGTTCTACGGGCTGGAAAAGCTCTTCCGCTTCGACATGGGCACCGCGATGGGCCGGGCGCGGATCATGCAGGTGCCAATTGCCGCCCTTCTCGGCGCGACACCGGGCTGCGGCGGCGCCGTCGTCGTCGTCGCGGCCTATGCCTCGGGCAAGGTCAGTTTCGGGGCCGTTGTCGCGACGCTCACGGCGACGATGGGCGACGCGGCCTTCCTCCTCATCGCGACGCGGCCGGACACGGCGCTGATCCTCTTGCCGACACAGTTCGCGGTCGGCATCCTCACCGGATGGTTGATCGACCGCTTCGTCACGGTGGACTACCGGCCCAACGGGGCGTCCTGCGAGATCGCCCCCCGGATCGGCGCGCTCAGGGCGCGCGACCTCGCCTATCTCGCCGCCGCCCTGCCGGGCCTCGCCGTCGGTGCCGCGCAGATTGGCGGCGTCACCCTTGATGATGTGCTTGGCGTGCCGGTCGCATGGATCGCGCTTGCGGGCATCTTCACCGGCCTCGCGATCTGGGCCGCCTCGCCCGTCTCGGCGATGACCAATCCGGCCGACGGCCCCGTGACCCGGATGGCCGAGGAAACGTCGTTCATCTCGGTCTGGGTCGTCATCGCCTATCTCGCGTACGATTTCACCGCTGCCTATGCCGGACTCGACCTCAAGGCGCTCTTTCAAAGCATCGCCCCGGTCCTGCCGCTGATCGGCGCCGCGATCGGCTTCATTCCCGGCTGTGGCCCGCAGGTTCTTGTCGCGACCCTGTACGTCAATGGCGCGATCCCCTTCTCCGCCCTCGCCGCCAACGCCATCTCGAACGACGGCGACGCGCTCTTTCCGGCGATTGCGTTGGCCCCGCGCGCGGCGATCATGGCGACGGTCTTCTCGACCATCCCGGCCCTGATCGTCGCTTATGGGCTGTACCTCTTCGCGCCGGGGTTTTTGAACTGATCGGCCGCGCCAAGCGAGTTGTGCACGTCCGCCTCTGCGGCTAGGTTTCGCGAAGGAGGATCGCGATGGCCGACGAACCGCTCAGCTTCAAGGACATGTGCGCACGTTTCGACGTGACGCCGCGAACGCTGCGCTATTACGAGTACATCGAGCTTCTGTCGCCCATCAAGGAAGGCCGCGCCCGGTTCTACGGGCCGCGCGAACTCGCCAGGATGACGCTGATCCTGCGCGGCCGGCGCTTCGGCTTCAGCCTGGAAGAAATCCGGCAGTGGCTTCTGCTTTACAACCAGAAGGGCACGCGGGAACAGTATCTCGTCTGGATCGACCTCGCCAACCGGCAGCTTGAGGAGCTGGAGAAGCAGCGCACGCAGCTGGACGAAACCATCCGGGACCTGAAGGCGTTGCGCGACCAGACCGCCGAGTCGCTCTGATCCGGGAACGGTCAACGCCAAGCGACGTCCGCTTCGCCGGGACAGAAAATGTCGCTGACCCTGCGTCACCCATTACGGACATTACGTCATCCCCGCCGTGACGCCACGTTACGCTGACGTGCGCGTCACCTTCGCTTGTAAGGTGCCGGGGAAACGCCATTTTGCCCGGCCATGACGTTAGGACAACCCATGGAGGGGCAATTCTTGAGTGATGATGTAATGACGATTCGCGAGATGTGCGATGCCTTCGATGTGACCCCGCGCACGCTGAGGTTCTACGAATCGAAGGAGCTTCTGTCGCCGGTCCGCGAGGGACAGAAACGGCTCTTTACCCGCCGCGACCGCGGGCGCCTGAAGCTTATCCTGCGCGGCAAGCGCTTCGGTTTCAGCCTTGAGGATATCCGCCAGATCCTCGACCTTTACGATCTTGGCGACCGGGAACGGACGCAGATGACGCGGGCCATCGAGGTGGCGCGCCAGCGGCTTGCCGAGATGCAGCGCCAGCGCGACGATCTCGACACGACGATCGCCGAACTCGGCGAGCAGATCCTGCTGGGCGAAAAGACGCTGGCCGAGGCCAACCAGACCGCAGCCTGAGATTACGAGGGAGACCAGACCATGCCGAGTTACACCGCGCCGATCCGCGACATGCAGTTCGTCCTGAACGAGGTGCTGAACGTCGCGGCAAGCGACGTGCCCGGCTATGGCGACCTCGAACCCGAATTCACCTCGGCGGTCCTGGAGGAAGCGGGCAAGATCGCCCGCGACGTCCTCGCGCCCCTGAATGCCTCGGGCGACGCCGAGGGCTGCCGGCTGGAAAACGGCGTCGTCTACACGCCGAAGGGCTACAAGGACGCCTTCGCAGCGATGAAGGAAGGCGGCTGGAACGGCCTCGACCTGCCCGAGGAATATGGCGGGCAGAACATGCCCTACCTATTGGGCACGGCCGTGGGCGAGATCTTCGTCTCGGCCAACATGGCCTTCAACATGTATCAGGGCCTGACCCACGGCGCGATCTCGGCGATCCTCGCCCACGGGACGGAGGCTCAGAAAGAGACATACCTGCCGAAGATGGTCGCGCTCGACTGGACCGGCACGATGAACCTGACCGAGCCGCATTGCGGCACCGATCTCGGGCTTCTCCGGACCAGGGCGGAGCCGCAGCCGGACGGCAGCTACAGCATAACCGGGCAGAAGATCTTCATCTCGGCCGGCGACCATGACCTGAGCGAGAACGTGATCCACCTCGTCCTCGCCAAGGCGCCGGGCGGCGGCGAGGGAACGAAGGGGATTTCGCTCTTCATCGTGCCGAAGTTCCTCGTGACTGAGGACGGTTCCCTCGGCGCCCGCAACGCGGTCTCGGTCGGCAAGATCGAGGAAAAGATGGGCATCCACGGCAACGCGACCTGCGTCATGAACTACGACGGCGCGACCGGCTACCTCTTGGGCGATCTGCACAAGGGCATGCGCAACATGTTCACGATGATGAACGAGGCGCGGCTCGGGGTCGGCCTTCAGGGCTATGCCCAGGGCGCGGCCGCCTATCAGAACGCGGTCGCCTATGCGAAGGACCGGCTCCAGGGCCGCGCGGTGACCGGCGCCGAGAACCCCTCGGGCCCGGCCGACCCGCTGATCGTGCATCCCGACATCCGCCGCAACCTCATGGACCAGAAGAGCTTCGTGGAGGGCGCCCGCGCCTTCACCTTCTGGGGCGCGAGCCTCATCGACCGGGCGCACCGGTCGGGCGACGCGGCGGCGGAGGGGCTCGTCTCGCTCCTGACCCCGGTCATCAAGGGCTTCCTGACCGACAAGGGGTTCGAGACGGCCGTGAATGCCCAGCAGGTCTATGGCGGCCACGGCTATATCGAGGAATGGGGCATGTCGCAATTCGCCCGCGACGCCCGGATCACGATGATCTACGAAGGCGCCAACGGCGTGCAGGCGCTCGACCTCGTCGGCCGCAAACTCGCGCAGGACGGTGGCAAGCACGTCATCGCCTTCTTCGAGATGGTGAAGGGTTTCATCAAGGAAAACGAGGACGACGCGGCGTTGAAGAAGGGCTTCCTCGATCCGCTGAAGGCCGCGTCGAAGGATCTTCAGGCGGCGGGCATGTTCTTCATGCAGAACGGCATGAAGAACCCCAACGCCGCGCTCGCGGGGTCCTACGACTTCATGCACCTCTTCGGCCATGTCTGCCTCGGCCTGATGTGGGCACGTTCGGCCAGGGCCGCGACGGCCGCACTGGTGAACGGTGCCGACGACAGGGCGTTCTACGAGACGAAACTCGCGACCGGGCGTTATTACATGGCGCGCCAGCTGCCGATGACCGCCACTCATCTCGCCCGCATCCAGTCGGGTGCCGACCTCGTGATGGCGCTGCCCGCCGAGGCGTTCTAAGGTCTCGGGGAGGAGACACTCACGGGATGGCCCCCGCGATCCGCGGGGGCCGGCCGCGACACCGGAGGACCGATGCCGAAACGCCTGCGCCTGACCCGCCGCTTCCCCGTCGCCGTGACGAACGACGCCTACCGCTCCCTCACCCGCTTCGCCACCGAGGCCGGCATATCCACCGACGAGGCGCTGACCTTCCTCTTCGAGCATTTCGGCTCCGTGGTCGATCACGACAACCTGAGCCACAGGCTCCGGCTCTTCAAGGCTGAGCTCGAAGACCGCAGGGCGTGAGGGGTGGAGGGGGTGGAATTGAGTATTTTTACCAAGAAGAAGCAGAGGATGCGCCCCGGACGTGACGCCGGCCCGCAAACCTGGGGTGCTTCTCGTCACGTCCGGAGCGACTTCTCCTTGGGCGGTCATCGGCACTCCTGCCTGTACCGCCCCGCGAAGATCGCCCGATTCTGGTTAACAGATCCTTGTTCTTCTTGGCCAAAATACTCCGCGGGGGTGTGGGGGCGCGAAGCCCCCACTCCGGCGATCAATCGAGGGGGCGCGACATGACGGCGAAACTCCACTGCTTCGGCGAAAGCGGCAACGCCTACAAGGCCGCGCTCACGCTCGCGCTGTCGGGCTATGAGTGGGAACCGGTCTTCGTCGATTTCTTCAACGGCGCCACCCGGACGCCCGAGTTCCGCAAGCTCAACGTCATGGGCGAGGTACCCGTCCTCGAGGACGAGGGCGAGGTGATCAGCCAGTCCGGCGCGATCATGTATCACATCGTGTCCCGCACCGGGAAACTCGGCGGTGGCCCGGGCGAGGCGAACGAGGTCTTGCGCTGGGTTCTCTGGGACAATCACAAGATGTCGAGCCAGGCCGGCACGACGCGCTTCTTGATGAACTTCCTGCCCGCAGACAAGCGCCCGAAGGACGTGATCGACTTCATGCAGGCGCGCCTCAAGAACGCCTATGCCACGCTCGACTCCCATCTCGACGGCCGCGACTGGATCGTCGGCACTGGCGTGACCGTCGCCGACATCTCCTGCTGCGGCTATCTCTACTACCCCGAGCCGTTCGGCTTCGACCGCAAGGCCTGGCCGAATATCGACCGCTGGCTCGACGCCATCGCCGCCCTGCCCGGCTGGAAACACCCCTACGACCTGATGCCCGGCAACCCTTCGGACCGGGCCTGAACGGAGGATACGCCATGAAGTGGATGCTCGTCGCCCTCGCCTACACCGTGACCGCCGAGAACGTGCCGCACGAGGTCCGCGTGCATGAAATGCCTTTCGCGACCGAGGCCCTGTGCGAAACCGCGCGCGCCAAGATGGAAGACCAACTCAGGACCCGCGTGATCACCGTCAAGGCGACCTGCGTGCAGGTCAGCGAATAACACCGGAGAAGACCATGACAGACGCCTATATCTACGACGCCGTCCGTTCCCCGCGCGGCAAGGGCCGCAAGGACGGGAGCCTGCATGAAGTCACCTCCGTCGCGCTGTCGGCAAAGATCCTGAACGCGGTCAAGGAGCGCAACGGTCTCGACGGTCACGCGGTCGAGGATGTGATCTGGGGCAACGTCACGCAAGTGGGCGAACAGGGCGGCTGCCTTGCGCGCTCGGCGGTGCTGCTCTCCGACCTTGACGAGCGCATCCCCGGCCTTGCCATCAACCGCTTCTGCGCGAGCGGGATGGAGGCGGTGAACTTGGCCGCGAACCAGGTGAGGGGCGGCGCGGGTCAGGCCTATATCGCCGGCGGGGTCGAGATGATGGGCCGCGTCGCGATGGGCTCCGACGGGGCGGCGATCGCCGTCGATCCGAGCCTTGCGATGAAGACTTATTTCGTGCCGCAGGGCATTTCGGCTGACATCATCGCGACCGAATACGGCTTCACCCGCGACGAGGCCGACGCGCTCGCGGTGGAATCGCAGAACCGGGCGGCGGCGGCCTGGAAGGACAATCGGTTCGCGAAATCCGTCGTCACGATCCGCGACCGGAACGGGCTGCCGATCCTCGACCACGACGAATACATGCGCCCCGGCACAGACATGCAGGCGCTGGGTGCGCTCAAGGCGTCGTTCAAGGACATGGGCGAGGTGATGCCGGGCTTCGACAAGGTCGCGCTGATGAAATACCCGCATCTGGAGCGGATCAATCACATCCACCATGCCGGCAACTCGTCCGGCATCGTGGATGGCGCGGCGGCCGTGCTGATCGGCAACAAGGAATTCGGCGAGGCGCACGGGCTGAAGCCGCGTGCCCGAATCCGGGCGACCGCCAAGATCGGCACCGACCCGACGATCATGCTGACCGGGCCGGTGCCGGTGACCGAGAAGATCCTGAAAGACAGTGGCATGGCGATTTCCGACATCGACCTCTTCGAGGTGAACGAGGCCTTCGCCTCCGTCGTCCTGCGCTTCATGCAGGCGTTTGACGTCTCCTCAGACAAGGTCAACGTCAACGGCGGCTCCATCGCGATGGGCCATCCCCTTGGCGCCACCGGCGCGATCATCATCGGCACGCTCCTGGACGAACTGGAGCGCAGCGGCAAGGGCACCGGTCTTGCGACGCTCTGCATCGCCTCCGGTATGGGTGCCGCCACGATCATCGAGCGGGTCTGAGCGATGCCCAAACTCGACATCTCCAAGGCGCCCCTGAAAACCGGCTCGGTCTACCCCGAGCCCTATGCGGGCGACATGAAGGGGCGGTCGTCGCTGCGCCTCGGCGATCTGGCGGGTCTGACCCAGTATGGCGTGAACATCGTGGTGCTGGAGCCCGGCGCGGTCTCGTCGCTACGCCACTGGCACCAGAACGAGGACGAGTTCGCGATGGTGCTCGACGGCGATCTCGTGCTCATCGAAAACGATGGAGAGACCATCATGAGTCCCGGCGACTGCGCCGCCTGGAAAGCGGGGGTCGCGAACGGCCACCGCTTCGTCAACATGTCCGACAGGCCGGCGCGATTCCTCGTCGTCGGCAGCAAGGCGCCCAGCGAGGTGGCGACCTATTCGGACATCGACATGATGATCCACATCGACGGCGGCAAGGCCCGCTTCACCTACAAGGACGGCACGCCCTGGGACGGTCCCCGGTGATCATCGGCAAGGGCATGGCACGGGATGACGGGGCAACGCCGGATGCGGCCGAAGCGCCCGTCATGATCAATGCCGAGCTGATTTCGAACCGCAGCAGCATCACCCGGTTGCAGGCCTTCGTCGGAGCGCTTTTCCCCGGGGACGCCGCATCCCGGAAGACGGGTGTCGCCAGCGCCCATCGCGTTCGGAACCGTGCCGACGCGCCGTGCAAATCCCCCGTGCTCGTCCCCCGCGCGCCGTCCGACCGCGTCCATTTCGCCGATATCGACAAGCTCTACACACGCGACAACGGCACCGTCATCCGCTCCGGGCGCGACGGCCCGCCACTCGACTGAAAGGAAACGACATGGCCGATTTCACCTATTCCGTCGATGCCGACGGCGTCGCCACGCTCACCTGGGACGTGCCGGGCAGGTCGATGAACGTCATGACGCGCGAGGCTTTCGCGCTCGTGAACGGAATGATCGACCGGGCGCTTGCCGACGACAAGGTCAAGGGGATCGTCATCACCTCCGGCAAGAAGGATTTCGCGGGAGGCATGGACCTCAACGTTCTCGCCTCGGTCCGCGAGGAAGCGGGCGACAACCCCGCCCAGGCACTCTTCGACTTCACCATGTCGGCGCACCATGTCCTGCGAAAGCTTGAGCGCGCGGGCATGGACCCCAAGACCTTGAAGGGCGGCAAGCCCGTGGCCTGCGCCATCCCCGGCACCTGCGCAGGCATCGGAACCGAGGTCGCGCTTGCCTGTCACCGGCGAATCATGGCGGACAATGCCAAGGCCAAGATCGGCCTGCCCGAGATCCTTGTCGGCCTTTTTCCGGGCGCCGGCGGCACGACGCGGTTTTCGCGCATGGTCGGCGCTATGGCCGCGGCGCCGGTGCTTCTGGAGGGCAGGATGCTCGACCCGAAGAAGGCAAAGGCGGCGGGGCTGATCGACGAGGTCGTCCCGGCCGCCGACCTTCTGGCCCGCGCCAAGGAATGGGTCCTGTCCGCGACCGATGCCGATATCGTCAAGCCCTGGGACCAGAAGGGCTGGAAGATGCCGGGCGGCGCCCCCTATCACCCGGCGGGGTTCATGACCTTCGTCGGAGCCAATGCGATGGTGCTCGGAAAGACGCAAGGCGTCTACCCGGCGGCGAAGGCGCTCCTCTCGGCCGTCTATGAAGGGGCGCTGGTGCCCTTCGACACGGCCCTGACCATCGAGGCGCGCTGGTTCACCTCCATCCTGATGAACCCCTCGTCAAGCGCGATGATCCGCTCGCTATTCCTGAACAAGGAAGCGTTGGAGAAAGGCGCGAACCGGCCAGCCGTCGCCGACCAGACCGTGAAGAAGGTCGGCATCCTCGGCGCCGGCATGATGGGCGCCGGCATCGCCTATGTCTCGGCCAATGCCGGGATCGAGGTGGTGCTGATCGACGCCAGGCAGGAGGCCGCCGACAAGGGCAAGGCCCATGCCGAGAGCATCCTCGACAAGGGCATGAAGCGCGGCAAGGTGACGGCCGAGAAGAAGGCGGAGGTTCTTGGCCGGATCAACGCGACGACCGACTACGCGGCTCTGAAAGGCTGCGACCTGATCGTCGAGGCGGTGTTCGAGGATATGGGCGTGAAGGCGGACGTGACGGCCAGGGCCGAGGCGGTGATCCCGGAAAGCGCGATCTTCGCCACAAACACCTCGACGCTGCCGATCTCCGACCTCGCCAAGGCGTCGAAGCGGCCCGGGCAGTTCATCGGCATCCACTTCTTCTCGCCCGTCGACAAGATGATGCTGGTCGAGATCATCAAGGGCAAGGAAACCGACGATGTCGCCGTCGCCAAGGCCCTCGACTACGTGCGCCAGATCCGGAAGACCCCGATCGTCGTCAACGACGCGCGGTTCTTCTACGCCAACCGCTGCATCATTCCCTATATCAACGAAGGCATCCGGATGGTCGCGGAAGGCGTGGAGCCTGCGCTGATCGAGAACGCGGCGAAGCTTCTCGGCTTCCCGCTCGGCCCGCTGCAACTTGTCGACGAGACGTCGATCGACCTCGGCGTGAAGATCGCAAAGGCGACGAAGGCGGCGATGGGCGACGCCTATCCCGACGGCGCGGTGGACGCGGTCCTCTTCGCGATGGCCGACCAGGGGCGGCTGGGGCGAAAGTCGGCGGCGGGCTTTTATGCCTATGACGACAAGGGGGGCCGGCTTGGCCTCTGGGACGGCCTATCCTCGGCCTGGCCGGTGGCGGGGGCGCAGCCAGATCTGAGCGAGGTACAGCACCGACTGATGATGGCGCAGGTGCTGGAGGCAGTGCGGGCGCTGGAGGACGGGGTGCTCGAGGATATCCGCGAAGGCGATGTCGGCGCGATCCTCGGCTGGGGGTTCGCGCCCTGGTCGGGCGGGCCGTTCTCCTGGCTCGACATCCTCGGCGCCGAGAAGGCCGTCGCGATCTGCGACGGGCTGGAGAAGGCGCATGGAGCCCGCTTCGCCGCGCCGACGCTCCTGCGCGACGTCGCGACGAAGGGTCAGACCTTCTATGGCCGCTTCGGTGCCGCCGCGACGGCGGCCTGAACCGTCGGATGTGGGGGTTTCACACCCCCACGCCCCCGTGGAGTATTTCTCCAAGAAGAAGGATCAGTCGGGGTCGAAGCGGTAGCCGAACCGCGTGATGTCTTCGGCGCAGGTCGCGCGGAGGGTCTCGGCATCCCGGTCGCTATAGTAGCCGCGCCAGTCACGGGCGCGGTCGGATGGGTTGGCGACGGCGAGGGGCGCGAGGCGAAAGCCGAGACGGGCCTCGAGCGGGCGCACTTCGTCGTCGAAATGCTCAAGCCGGATGAAGAGGTCGCAGCGCTCGGTGCCGTCTCCGGCCGTCACGTAGCTGCCATAGGGGTGGGCGGCGAGGCTGGCGTGGGTTTCGGGCGCATTCAGGAACGTGCTGAAATCAGCCGCTTTCGCGAGCGCGACGGCGGGATGGGCGAAGTCCTGCACCCGCAGCCAGTGGTAATAGCTCACCATCCTGTCCCAAGGGTTGCGGACCAGCGTGAAGGTGAAGAACGCGCCGATCTCCTCGTCGCTCGCGAGGCCGCGGATATCGGCGAGGGTGGCATGCTTCCAGAGGCGTCCGGCGGCGGTCACGCCCTTGAGCCTCCGGCGCCGGCTTCGCGCCTTCGGCGTGTCGCCGACGAGGATATCGTCCCTCATCGCCCGGGCTTCGAGCGCCAGCGCGAGCGCCGTGCCGCCGGTCTTCGGAATATGGATGAAGATGTAGCGGCGGCCGCGGGAAAGGATCATGGCGCGCAGGCTATCGCGTTTCGCGGCAGGAGTGAAAGCCGGTCCGTTCGCCCCGGCCCCCGCACGTCAGCGGCCGCGCAGGGCCACGATAGCGCCCGCTGCGACAATCAGCGCCATGCCTGCCAGGGCCCGGAACGACAGGACCTCGCCCCAGAGTGCCCAGGTCCAGAATGCGCTGGCGGGCAGCGTGGCATATTCGAAGATCGCGACCCGGCTCGCCTCGGCGATCTGGTAGGCGCGCACCATCAGGCCGATCGCCACGAGCGATCCGGCCGCCTGCAACAGGGTCAGAAGAAGGAACGTCTGCGACGGCGCCACCCAGCCCCGGAGGGCGAATCCCTCGGTGCCCGCCGGCACGTCCGGCTGCCAGATCGCCAGAACGGCGAGCCCCGCCACGCCGAACGCCCCGAGCGCCGCGAAGAAGCCGAGCGTCAGCGTCGTGGTGCTTTCGCCCTCGCACCATTCCCGCGTTGCGATACTGCCAAGCGCATAGAGGACCGCCGCCGCCACGGGCAGGACGGCGGCGACACTGACACCGGCGCCGCCTTGCGGACCGAGAACCAGCACCGACCCGACGAAACCGATCCCCACGGCAAGAATGCGGAACGGCCCGATATGCCGCCCGAACGCGACGCGCGAGATCAGGAGGACGAAGATCGGCGCGGTGAAAAGGCCCGCCGCGGCCACGGCGACCGGCAGGAAGGCGAGACAACCGAAATAGAGAAGAACCGCGAAGCCTTGCAGCAAGCTCCGCGCGACGACTCCGCCCCAACGTTTCGGCCTCGGC
This sequence comes from Defluviimonas sp. SAOS-178_SWC, assembly GCF_039830135.1. Lineage (NCBI taxonomy): Bacteria > Pseudomonadati > Pseudomonadota > Alphaproteobacteria > Rhodobacterales > Paracoccaceae > Albidovulum > Defluviimonas sp. SAOS-178_SWC. Next base: position 3,023,860 of record NZ_CP156081.1, read on the forward strand.
TCGAGGCCGAGAAACGGAGCCGCCGCCGCGACGATCGCGAAGGCCATGAAAGTACGGGCCGCGTGGAACTGCCACAGACCATGCGTCACCGCGACAAGCCGCACGTAATTGTCGGTGAAACCGATGATCGCCGCATAGAGCACGATCGCGGCGCCGGCCAGAACCGTGTGATTCACGACCGCCCGAGTCGCCGTGGTTTCGCTTGCGGTATCGGGACAGGTCGCCATGTCGTCTCCCTAAGTCGGTTTCCCGGTTCCCTTCAAGCCCGGCACCGGGCAATAATCGCGCCCGTTAGCGACATGGCACACTGCCGGGGAGGACGGAATGGGCTGGATGGCGGATGAGACGGGGCTGGAGCGCAATGCGGCGAATTTCGTGCCGCTGACGCCCTTGTCGCACCTCGCCCGGGCGGCGGATATCTTTGCCGGTCACACGGCGCTGGTCTATGGAAAGACCCGCAGGACCTATACCGAATATCGCGACCGCGTCAGCCGGCTGTCGTCGGCCCTGGCCTTGCGCGGGATCAAGCCCGGCGACGTGGTCGCGACCCTTCTGCCGAATATCCCCGCCCAGGCCGAGGCGCATTTCGGCGTGCCGGCGGCGGGCGCGGTCCTCAACACGATCAACACCCGGCTCGACACCGACACGGTCGCCTACATCTTCGGGCATGGCGGGGCAAAGATCGCCCTCGTCGATACGAGCCTTCTGCCCCTCGCCGAAGCCGCGATTGCCGCGATGGAGGGGCCGGCGCCGGAGATCATCGAGGTGGCCGATGCCGAGGCTGGATTCACCCCCTCAGGCCGATACACGGAATATGAAACGCTCTTGGCGGACGGGGATCCCAAGGCGCGCTGGAAGATGCCCGAGGACGAATGGGAAAGCCTCGCGCTCAACTACACGTCCGGCACGACCGGACGGCCGAAAGGCGTCGTCTATCACCATCGCGGCGCATATCTCATGACGATGGGGACGGTGGTCAGCTGGCGGCTGGTGCTGCACCCCGTGTATCTCACCATCGTGCCGCTCTTTCACTGCAACGGCTGGTGCCATGCCTGGCTCATGCCGCTCATTGGTGGCACGGTGGTCTGCTGCCGCGACATCACCGCGAAGAACATCTATGACGCGATCGCCGACGAGGGGGTGACCCATTTCGGCGGCGCGCCCATCGTCCTGAACGCGATCATCAACGCCAAGCCCGCCGAGCGGCGCGCTTTCGACCACATCGTCGATGTGTTCACCGCCGGCGCCCCGCCGCCCGCCGCTACCCTCGCGGCGATCGAACCGCTGGGGTTCCATGTCACCCAGGTCTACGGGCTGACGGAGACATACGGCCATGTCACCGAATGCCTCTGGCGCTCCGAATGGGACGCGCGGCCGGAAGAGGAACGCGCGGCAATCAAGGCGCGCACCGGCGTTCCGATGCCGATGATGGAAGATATCACCGTGCACGACGATCAGGGGCGTCCGGTGCCGCGCGACGGCGTCACGGTCGGCGAAATCGCTATCCGTGGCAATTCGGTGATGAAGGGCTACTACCGCAACCCCGAAGCCACGGCCGAGGCGTTCAGGGGCGGATTCTTCCATTCCGGCGACATCGCCTATCAGCATGACGACGGTTACATCAAGATCACCGACCGGGCGAAGGACATCATCATCTCGGGCGGCGAGAATGTCTCCTCGGTCGAGGTCGAGGGGGCGTTGATGCACCATCCGGCGGTCTCGCTCTGCGCCGTGGTCGCCAAGCCTGACGAGAAATGGGGCGAGGTGCCTTGCGCCTTTGTCGAACTGAAAGACGGCGCGGAGGCCGGTGAGGCCGAACTCATCGCCTTCGTCCGTGCCCGGCTCGCCGGGTTCAAGACGCCGAAGAAGGTGGTGTTCTGCGACCTGCCCAAGACCTCGACCGGCAAGATCCAGAAGTTCGAGCTGCGGGCGCTGGCAAAGACGTTGTAAGGATCGGGCACCGGACGGAGCCATCTCTCCCGGGGCCCGGGAGGCCGATCCCGGTCGCGCCCGCCCAAATGGCGGTTTGACACGACCCTACGCACGGTCCCGGCGAGGGGCGCGCCATACCCCGATTGTCCGCCCCTCCCCGATCCGCTATCCTCATTCCAACGAGAGGCAGCGAGCAGGCCCGCCCGCCGATGACGGCGCTTCAGGAATATCAGCGGCTGGAATGCACCGGCCTGTGGCGCGACCGTCCCGACGGTCAGCGCCGCGAGGTGATCGTCTCCTTCGGCGAAGCGACGCTGGTGATTTCCGAGATGCGGTCGGAGCGTGCGCTGACCCATTGGTCGCTTCCCGCCGTCGTCCGCCTCAATCCCGGCGAGCTTCCGGCGCGGTTCTCGCCTGATCCCGACGGCGACGAGGAACTGGAACTCGACGACGAGGCGATGATCGCCGCGGTATCCAAGGTCCACACGCTGATCGAGGCCCGGCGGCCGCATCCGGGACGCCTTCGCACCGCGCTTCTCGGTTCTGCTCTGGCGGGCGTGTGCGCGGCTCTCCTCTTCTGGGTGCCGAACGCGCTCGTCACCCACACCGCCGCGGCACTCCCCTTCGCCAAGCGGCAGGCGATTGGCCGCGCGGCCCTTGCCGACCTTACGCGCCTGACGGGCCAACCCTGCGCCGCCTCCGAAGGGCAGGACGCGCTTGGCCGCTTGCATGACCGCCTTCTCGGACCGGCGGGCGAGATTTTTGTGCTGCCGGAGGGCCTGAAACGGTCCGCCGTCCTTCCCGGTGGCATCGTGCTTCTGTCCCGCGCGCTCGTGGAGGATCAGGACACGCCCGAGGTCGCGGCCGGCGAGGTTCTGGCCGCCGACCTTCGCCGCGTCGCCCAGGACCCGATGGTCGCCATTCTCCGCCATGCGGGTATCCGGGCGACCTTTCGGCTCCTGACGACGGGCGATCTTCCGAACGGATCCGTCGACGGCTACGGCGAAGAGTTGCTCTCGGCCAATGTCGAACCGGCCACTGAAAAGGCCCTGCTGGACCGCTTTCGCGCGGCGGGCGTCGCGTCCGGCCCCTATGCCTATTTTCTCGACCCGACTGGCGAAAGCGTGCTTGCCCTTATCGAGGCGGACCCGTTCCGGGCTGTCTCGTCAAATCGACCTGTCATGAGCGACGCCGACTGGGTGTCGCTTCAGGGAATCTGCCGAGGCTAGGCCCCCGCGTTTCAAGCATCCGGTTCGTCAGGTCTCGCCGAAGCAGGGACGGGGTTCAACCCCGCGCGAAGGCGTCGCGATAGCCGTTCCGCCGCGCAACGGCGAGCGCCGACTGGAGGTCCGCTGCCGTCGCGAAGGGGCCGGCGAGGACGGCCTTGATCGGCTTGCCGCCCTTGCGCGACATGGAGCTTGCCACGGGCAGGCCAAGCGCCTTGAGCCGGGCGATCGCGCGCGCTGCGTTGGCCGGATCGGCGTAGACGCCGACCTGAACGTATCCGCCCGCACCGGCCGGAACCGGCCGTTTCGTCGACATCGCCGGTGCCGCGACCGAATTGGCAATCGGGCCATTGCTCCAGATCACGCGGTGGTTCCCCTGATCGGCCCGCAGCGCCCGCCGGACCTCCGCCGGGTCGGGCGACCCCTCGGCCACCAGGAGACCCGGCATTCCGAGACCGTTGAGATAGGCGACAGGGGCCTCCGTGCCAGCGCCGCCGCAGCGTGTCACGCGGCGGCCGTCGCTGAGCAGGTAGCGCTGCGCTTGGTCGATGTTTGACAGACAGTAGGTCGCGGCCTTGCCGACCGGGCGGACATGCACGAGACGAACCGACGGCCCCGCCCCGCGCGTCGGTGCGGGCGCCACCTGCGCCTTGGCTGCGGGCACGACCGCCGCAGGTGTGGGGGCCGGGATCAGTGCCGGTGCGGCCGCTACCGCCTCGGGTGTGGGCGCGTCAGGTGCAGGCGCCGGAGCGGGTGTCGTGCTTTCCGGGGCCGGGTTCTTCAACGCTTCGACGCCGTCGAGCAGACCGGGCGGGAAGGTCGGCTCGTAACCGCAGACAAGCTTGCGGTCGCGGCTGACGCGCGGCACCCAGGTCGTCTGGCTGCCGACGCCGGCACGGATGAAGACGCAACCGGCGCTGTCCACATACTGATTGCCCGTAAATGCGGCAGGCGGAAGCTCCTTCGGTCCGTTCACCTGCGACAGCGGCTGCGCCCCGACCGGAATCCCCGACATCACGGCCGCCAGACACGCGGCCGAAACCACCTTCAATACCTGCATTGTCCGCCTCGGTTATAATTTCCGGGCAGAATGCCAAAGGCCGAGTCGTGAGTAAAGGGAAAATGGCCTATTTAGTGCCGAACATCCGGTCGCCCGCATCCCCTAGGCCGGGCACAATATATCCATGCTCATTCAGCTTCTCGTCCACAGCGGCTGTGACGATCGGCACGTCGGGATGGGCTTCCTTCATCCGCGCAACACCCTCGGGCGCGGCGAGAAGGCACATGAAGCGAATGTTCCTAGCCCCTGATTTCTTTAATAATTCTACCGCCGCAGCCGACGAATTCCCGGTGGCGAGCATCGGGTCGAGCGCGATGACCAGCCGGTTTTCAAGCTCGGACGGGACCTTGTAGTAATACTGAACCGGCTGAAGCGTCTTTTCGTCCCGGTACAGCCCCACAAACCCCACACGGGCGGCGGGGATCAGCTCAAGCACCCCGTCCAGAAGCCCATTCCCAGCCCGTAGGATCGAAATCAACGCCAGTTTCTTGCCGTCGATCACCGGCGCGTCCATCGGACAAAGCGGCGTCTCGATATGTTTGGTCGTCATCTCCATTTCGCGCGTGATCTCATAGGCCAGAAGCTGGCTGATCTCACGCAGGAGGCGGCGGAAGGAATTGGTCGACGTGTCCTTTTCGCGCATCAGCGTCAGCTTGTGCTGGACCAAGGGGTGACGGACGACGGTCAGATGCTCAAGCATCGGCTTTCTCCAGTTTCTTCAGTATCTTGTCGCGCGTTCCTTCATCACAGAACGCGGCCTTGGCAGAGGTTCGGGCGATCTCGTCGAAGACGCCGTCATCCCATTCGAAGGCATCGGCGAGCATTTGGTATTCGCGGGCCATCGTGGTGTGAAAGAAGGGCGGATCGTCGGTCGAAACCGTCACCTTCACGCCCCGTTCGCGCAAGGCGTGGATCGGGTGGGCGCGGAAATCCGCGTAAAGCCCAAGCGCGACGTTGGACCCGGGGCAGACCTCGAGAATGATCCCCTTTTCGGCGATCTCGTCGACCAGGGCGAGGTCCTCGATCGCGCGCACGCCATGCCCGATCCGTTCGACCCCGAGGTCACGGATGGCATCGCGGACGCTCTCCGGCCCGCCCCATTCCCCGGCATGACAGGTCAGGCGCAGACCGGCTTCACGCGCCGCATCAAAGGACCATGCGAAATCCTTGTTTTTTAATGTTTTTTCATCGCCGGCGAGGCCGAACCCCACGATCCAGTCGCCCGCCGTCTCGGCGGCGCAAAGCGCCACCTCCTTCGCCTTTTCCGGTCCGAAATGCCGGATCGGCGTGACGATCCCGCGCAGGGTAATCCCGTCGCGGCGCTCCGCCAGTTCGGCCGCCTCGCGGATCGCGTGCAGGTATTCCCGCCAGGCACCAAGATCGCGGCCGCCACAGAAATCGGGACTGATGAAGGTTTCCGAATAGATAACGCCGGACGCGGCGCTTTCCTCGAGCACGGCGAGAGTCAGGCGGCGATAGTCCTCCGGCGTGCTAAGCGTCTCGGTGGCGGCCTCGTACACCTTCAGGAAATCCCAGAAGTCACCGTAGGCGTAATCGCCCCGCTCATCGAAGATCCCCGAAATGTCCATCTTCTTTTCGGCGGCCAGCCCCCGGATGAACGCGGGCGGAGCCGCACCTTCGAGGTGGAGGTGAAGCTCGACCTTGGGAAGGATCACAGGAAGGATCTCCCCGTGCCGCGCGGTGCGACGCCGAGATGGGTCGCGACGGAGGCGCCGACATCGACGAACGCCACCTGCCCCGCCGCGCGCGCTCCGGCCCCCCAGCCGACGACCGGCACACGTTCGCGCGTATGGTCCGTACCCGGCCAGGTCGGATCATTGCCATGATCGGCCGTGAAAAGCGCGAGGTCGCCGGGCCGGAGCGCCGCGAGAAACTCACCCACCCGGCCATCAAACCATTCCAGCGCCCGCGCATAACCCGAGACGTCGCGACGATGGCCGAAGAGCGTATCGAACTCGACGAAGTTCGCGAAGGTCAGCGACCCCGGCTCGGCATGCTCCGCCGCGGCCATCAGGTGGTCGAAGAGAACCGCATCGGTCCCTTTCTTCACGTCGTCGATCCCGCGCATCGAGAAGATATCGCCGATTTTGCCGATCGCGTGAACCTTGCGCCCGGCCTCGTGCAGCCAGTCGAGCAATGTCGGCGCGGGGGGGGCGATGGCGTAGTCGTGGCGGTTCGCGGTTCGCCTGAAATTCCCGCAATCGCCGACGAACGGGCGCGCGATGACCCGGCCGACCCGCATCGCATGGAGCCTCGGCGCGATGTCCTGGCAAAGCTTCAGGAGCCGGTCGAGCCCGAACGTCTCCTCATGCGCCGCGATCTGGAATACGCTATCGACGGACGTGTAGCAAATCGGCCAGCCGGTCCGCATGTGCTCGACGCAATGTTCCTCGATGATCGGCACGCCCGACGCGTGGCAGTTGCCGAGCGTCCCGCCCGTGCCGGCGAGGCGCGCCACCTCGTCCATCAGGTCCTGCGGAAAAGCCCGCTGCGTGTCCGGAAAATAGTGCCAGTCCCAGGGCACGGGCACGCCGGAAAGTTCCCAGTGGCCCGAAGGCGTGTCCTTGCCTTTCGAGATCTCCGTCGCGGCGCCCCAAAGCCCCTGCGGCACCGCGTCGAACCCCGGCACAGCCGCTCCGGAGGCGAGCCGCACCGCCGCGCCGAGGCCAAGCGCGTCGAGATTGGGCATCGTCAGCGGCCCCGAACGTCCGTCCTCCGCCTCACCGGCCGCGCAGGCTTCGGCGATATGGCCGAGCGTGTTGGCCCCGGTATCGGGAAGATTGCCATTGAAGAACGCCCCGGCATCGGGGGCGCCGCCGGCGCCGGCGCTGTCCATGACGACGAGGAACGCGCGTGCCATCACCCGATCCTCTTGTGAATCAGCGGCGGTTCTTCCGGCTCCTCCTCGCCGATGTGAATGGCGGCGGCGACGGCGGCGATGGCGCGCTCCGCCTCCGCCTCGGATGACGCATGGATCCGGGCGATGGTCTCTCCGCGCTCGACCGGCTCGCCGAGTGGCATCAATTCCGACAACCCGACCGAGGGATTGATCTTGTCGCCGCCCTTCAGGCGCCCTCCGCCCAGGTGCACGACAGCATGGCCAAGCGCCTCTCCGTCGATGGTGGCGATGTAGCCCGAGGTATCGGCCAGAACGTCGCGGACGACACGTGCGGCCGGCAGGCGGTCAGGATAGCGTTCCACGAAGTCGCCCGGCCCGCCAAGCGCGGCGACCATGCGCCCGAAGGTTTCAGCCGCGCGGCCCGACTCCAGCGCTTCCTCGATCTGATCGGCCCCCTCGCCCGCATCTTCGGCGAGCCCGCCAAGCGCCAGCGCCTCTCCCCCCAAGGCCACGGTCACGTCCCAGAGCGCCTGGTTGACCGCGACGCCCGTCAGCGTCTCCATCACTTCGAGGACTTCGAGCGCATTGCCCGCCGACGACGCGAGCGGCTGGTCCATGTCGGTGATCAGGGCGGCAGTCATACAGCCCGCGCCCCGGGCCGTCCCGACCAGAGAGGAGGCCAGCGCCTCGGCATCCGCCATCGTCTTCATGAACGCGCCGGAGCCGACCTTGACGTCGAGGATCAGGGCTTCGAGCCCGGCGGCGAGCTTTTTCGACAGGATCGAGGCGGTGATGAGGTCGATACTCTCCACCGTGCCTGTCACGTCGCGGATCGCGTAGAGCCGCCGGTCGGCGGGCGCGATATTCTCCGACGCCCCGACGATGGCGCAGCCCACATCCGCCACCAGCCGGCGCAGGTCCTCGACCGACACGTCGCAGCGATACCCCGGAATCGCTTCGAGCTTGTCGAGCGTGCCGCCGGTATGGCCAAGGCCCCGGCCCGAGATCATCGGCACATAGGCGCCGCAGGCGGCAAGCGCCGGGGCGAGCAGGAGGGAGGTGCAATCGCCGATGCCGCCGGTCGAATGCTTGTCAATCACCGGGCCCGGCAGTTCCCATTCCAGAACCCGGCCGCTGTCCCGCATCGCCCGGGTCAATGCGACACGGCCATCCTCGCCGAGGCCGTTCAGAAGCACAGCCATCGCGAAAGCCCCGGCCTGCGCGTCGGTCACGTCACCGGAAGCGAGCCCGTCCGCGAACCATGTCGCGGCGTCGGGGGACAAGCCCTTGCGGTCACGGACCCCGGCGATGATCGTGCGGGCGTCCATGTCAGGTTCGGTCCATATGGGCGACCTCGAAGCGACCGGGCAGCAGGTCGCCGACCGTCGTCTCCATCGTCTTGCCTTCGGTCGTGGCGAGCGTCACCGGCACGTCGTGCCGGCCGAACTCGGCCAGTTTCTGACGGCAGCCGCCACAGGGTGGCACCGGCGCGGGGCTGTCGGCGATCACCGCGACCTCGGTGATCTCGGTCTCTCCCGCCGCGACCATCGCGGCGATCGCGCCGGCCTCCGCGCAGGTGCCTTCGGGATAGGCGACATTCTCGACATTGCAGCCGGCATAGATCGCGCCCGACCGGCCGCGCACGGCGGCGCCAACCTTGAAATGGGAGTAAGGGGCATAGGCGTTTTCGCGCACCTCGCGCGCAGCGTCGATGAGCGACATCTCACTCTCCTTGTCTGGCCCAGAGACTGCGTCCGCGGACGCGAGGATGCAAGCTTAACCGGCGATTTCCGTGGCGAAAGCTCCCGGCAGGGAAACTTCCAGAATCTCGACATCGGCGCTCGGACCGGCCCAGCGGGTGCGCATTCCCGGCGGGATGACGAAGGCGTCACCGGGGGTCAGGCGGAAGGGGTCCTTGCCCTCGCCTTCAAGCGTGACCGCGCCTTCCATGACGAAACCGAACAATATGTCGGCGTCGTGGACTGTCCAGGCCGGCTCTCCTTGCCCTTTCCGAACAACCTGGACACTGGCGACGCCCCTAGTGTTGCGGTTGATCGTGGTGTCGCGGCTGACATAACCCGGCAGCCGGAACGGTGCCCAGTCGGCACCGGCCGCGACATTGTAAACGAAGCGCTGCCCCTGCCATTCACGGTCCGGGCGCAGATGCGGGGTGGGCAGCTTCATCTCATGGTCGATCTCGGTGATATGCTCGGCGGGCACGCCGATCTCGATCACCTCGATCCCGTCCGAGGCTTCCAGAACGCGGTGACGAATCTCGGGCGGCTGGATGAAGCAATCCCCGGCGGTCAGCCGGATCGGCGGGCCCTGATCCTCGTAGACCACGTCGACCCAACCCTTGTAGCAAAAGATCAGCTGGAACCCGACCTTGTGGAAATGCACCATGTCGGGCACCGGACCGCCATCCGGGATGCGGATATGGCTGGCGATGATCGAACCGCCGAGCCGCGAAGGGATGAGGTCGCGGTACTGCATCCCCGCCCGCCCGATCACCCAGGGCGCCTGATCGGCAAGGCGGCGGACGACGAAGGCATGTTCGGTCGGCGGCAGAACGAGCGGCGGGTTCAGCGCATCGACAAACACCCGCGTCCCGCCGGGAGAGACGAGATCGCGCGCACCATCGGCGAAGCCGTCGGGGTCGTCTGTCCGGATGTTCAGGGTCGCAGGGTTGCCCTCTTCCTCCGCGTCGAGCCGGACGCGCAGCCCGTGACCGGAAAACACGGCCACCGCCGGATTGTCGGCCGGATAGATCATGTCGAGACGCATACGGAGCACGTTGGTGAAGAACGACAGGTCCTTTCGCAGACTCGCGGTCGGCAGAACGATCTCGGCGCGAATTTCAGACATTTCCCGCTCCTCCCATGCTATGGCAGACTGGGAGGCGGCGCGTCGAATTGCAAGACGTTGCCGACCGCCGCCAAAAGGGCTATCGAAGTCAAAGAGGGTAGTTTAATACTAAACGACATTTTCGGGGGAGGAGCGAACATGGACGAGACACGGCAGGAAAACACCCGCCAGGCGGCGCTCGACTATCACGAGTTCCCGAAGCCCGGAAAGCTTGAGATCCGCGCGACGAAGCCGATGGCCAACGGCCGCGATCTTTCCCGCGCCTATTCGCCCGGCGTCGCCGAGGCCTGTCTTGAGATCAAGTCGGACGCGGCCACCGCCAGCCGCTACACCGCCAAGGGCAACCTCGTCGCCGTCGTCACCAACGGCACCGCCGTTCTCGGGCTCGGCAATATCGGCGCGCTGGCGTCAAAGCCGGTGATGGAGGGCAAGGCGGTTCTCTTCAAGAAATTCGCCTCGATCGACTGTTTCGACATCGAGCTGAACGAACCCGATCCCGAGAAGCTCGCCGACATCGTCTGCGCGCTGGAGCCGACCTTCGGCGCGATAAACCTTGAAGACATCAAGGCGCCGGACTGTTTCATCGTCGAGAAGCTTTGCCGCGAGCGGATGAACATCCCGGTTTTCCACGACGACCAGCACGGCACCGCCATCGTCGTCGGCGCGGCGGCGACCAACGCGCTCCACGTCGCGGGGAAATCCTTCGACACGATCAAGGTCGTCTCGACCGGCGGCGGCGCGGCGGGGATCGCCTGCCTCGACATGCTCCTGAAGCTTGGCGTGCGGCGCGAGAATGTCTGGCTCTGTGACCTCGAAGGCCTCATCTACGAGGGCCGCGAGGCACAGATGACCCCGCAGAAGGCCGCCTATGCGCAAGGCACGACGCAAGCGACGCTCGACGAGGTGATCGAAGGCGCCGACCTGTTCCTCGGCCTCTCCGGCCCCGGCGTGTTGACGGCTGCGATGGTCAAGAAGATGGCCGCGCGCCCCATCGTCTTCGCGCTCGCCAATCCGATGCCGGAGATCCTGCCGGACGAGGTGCGATCCGTCGCCCCGGACGCGATCATCGCCACTGGCCGGTCGGATTTCCCGAACCAGGTCAACAACGTCCTCTGCTTCCCGTTCATCTTCCGCGGTGCCCTCGACGTCGGCGCGACGACGATCAACGACGAGATGCAGCTCGCCTGCATCGACGGGATCGCCGCTCTCGCCCGCGCCACGACCTCGGCGGAGGCCGCCGCGGCCTATCAGGGCGAAACCCTGACCTTCGGCGCCGATTACCTGATCCCGAAGCCCTTCGACCCGCGCCTGATCGGCACCGTCGCCTCCGCCGTCGCCAAGGCGGCGATGGCCACCGGCGTCGCCGCGCGCCCGATCGAGGACATGGACGCCTACAAGCGCAAGCTCGACGGCTCCGTCTTCCGTTCCGCGCTTCTGATGCGGCCGGTCTTCGAGGCCGCCCGCACCGCCCAGCGCAAGATCATCTTCGCCGAGGGCGAGGACGAACGGGTGCTGCGCGCCGCCAACGCGATACTGGAAGAGATGACCGACAGCCCGATCCTGATCGGCAGACCCGAGGTGATCGAGCGGCGCTGCGACCGCGCCGGCCTGCCGATCCGCCCTGGCCGCGATTTCGAGGTCGTGAACCCTGAAAACGACCCGCGCTACCGCGACTACTGGGGCAGCTACCACGAGCTGATGGCGCGGCAGGGCGTGACGCCCGATCTCGCCCGCGCGATCCTCAGGACGAACACCACCGCGATTGCCGCCATCGCCGTCCATCGTGGCGACGCCGACAGCATGATCTGCGGCACGTTCGGGCAGTATCTCTGGCACCTCAACTACATCCAGCAGATTCTCGCCCGCGACGGGCTGACGCCGCATGGCGCGCTCTCGCTGATGATTCAGGAGGACGGCCCCCTCTTTATCGCCGACACCCATGTCAATGCCGTGCCGACGCCCGAGCAGATCGCCACCACGATCTGCGGTGCCGCCCGGCACGCGCGGCGCTTCGGCATCCAGCCCAAGGTGGCGCTCTGCTCGCATTCGAACTTTGGCAGCCTCAACTCCGATTCGGGCCAGCGCATGCGCGCGGCGATGGAGATCCTCGACGCCAAGGGCGTTGACTTTGCCTACGAGGGCGAGATGTCGGCCGACGTCGCGCTCGACCCCGACCTGCGTGCCCGGGTCTTCCCCGGCAGCCGGATCGAGGGCGCGGCCAATATCCTCGTCTTCGCCTATACCGACGCGGCCAATACGGCGCGAAACATGCTGAAGATGAAGGCAAACGGGCTCGAGGTCGGGCCGATCCTGATGGGGATGGGCAACCGGGCCCATATCGTTACCCCGTCGATCACGGCGCGCGGGTTGCTGAACGTGACGGCCATCGCCGGCACACCGGTGTCGCTATACAGTTGACCGGCGGACCGAATCAGATTTCCGGAATTTACAATCCGCCCGACGGAGGGTTTGCAAACTTTCGCCGGCTTCGCGCATTATTCTGACGTTGGGGCAAGTTTGCAAAAATTTGCGGGCGACGCCTGGCCAATTCTGCAAATGAATCCCCCGCCACGCCGCTTGTGATCGGTAACAGCGTTGCGCGCGCGACTGCGGGTCGCGTAACTATCCGCAGGCTTTGGAGGAGGCGTCGACGATGGGATATTCCGAGATCTATTCCGCCTGGAAGGCTGACCCGGAAACATTCTGGATGCGGGCAGCCGAGGCGATCGACTGGGTGACACCGCCGAGCAAGGCGCTCTTCGCCGAACATGCGCCGATCTACGAATGGTACTCCGATGCCCGGGTCAACACCTGCTGGAACGCGGTCGACCGCCATGTGGAGGCCGGGCGCGGCAACCAGCTGGCGATCATCCACGACAGTCCGATCACGCATTCGACCAAGGGCATCACCTATGCTGAACTCCGCGACCGGGTGGCCAGCCTCGCCGGCGCACTCCGCGCCAAAGGGATCGAGAAGGGCGACCGCGTCATCATCTACATGCCGATGGTTCCCGAGGCGCTGGAAGCGATGCTGGCCTGCGCCCGGCTGGGCGCCATCCATTCGGTCGTGTTCGGTGGTTTCGCCGCGAACGAACTCGCCGTCCGGATCGACGATGCGAAACCGAAGGCCATCATTGCCGCGTCCTGCGGTCTCGAACCGGGGCGCACGGTGCATTACAAGCCCCTCCTCGACGCCGCCATCGACCAGGCGACGCACAAGCCCGACTTCACCGTGATCTTCCAGCGCGAGCAGGAGGTGGCGAAGCTGATCGAAGGCCGCGATTTCAACTGGCACGGCTTCCAGTACGGCGTCGAGCCTGCCGAATGCGTCCCGGTCGAGGGCAACCATCCAGTCTATATCCTCTATACGTCCGGCACGACCGGACAGCCGAAGGGCGTCGTGCGGCCGACCGCCGGGCACCTCGTCGCGCTGAACTGGACGATGAAGAACCTCTACAACGTCGAGGCCGGCGACGTCTTCTGGGCGGCTTCGGATGTCGGCTGGGTCGTCGGCCACAGCTACATCTGCTACGGCCCCCTGATCGCCGGCTGCACCACGATCGTGTTCGAGGGCAAGCCGGTCGGCACGCCCGACGCGGGCACCTTCTGGCGGGTGATCCAGAACCACAGGGTGAAGTCGTTCTTCACCGCGCCGACCGCGCTGCGCGCGATCAAGCGCGAAGACCCGAACGGAGAACTTATCAAGGACTACAACCTGCGCAACCTTCAGGCGCTTTACCTTGCGGGCGAACGCGCAGACCCCGACACGATCAAATGGGCCCAGCGCCACCTGCGCATGCCGGTGATCGACCACTGGTGGCAGACCGAGACCGGCTGGGCCATCGCCGGCAATCCGCTCGGGATCGAGGAGCTTCCGGTCAAGATCGGCTCCCCCTCGGTCGCCATGCCCGGCTACGACGTGCAGGTGCTCGATGAGGGCGGCCATCCGCTGAAGCCCGGTGAGCTTGGCGCCATCGCCGTGAAACTGCCCCTTCCCCCGGGCACGCTGCCGACGCTCTGGAATGCCGAGGAACGGTTCAGGAAGTCCTACCTCAACCACTTCCCCGGCTATTACGAGACGGGCGACGCGGGCTATATCGACGAGGATGGATACCTCTACATCATGGCCCGGACCGACGACGTCATCAACGTCGCCGGCCACCGGCTTTCGACCGGCGCCATGGAAGAGGTGCTGGCATCCCACGACGACGTCGCCGAATGCGCGGTGATCGGCGTCGCGGATCAGCTCAAGGGTCAGATGCCCGTGGGCTTCCTCTGCCTCAACAAGGGGTCGAACCGGCCGCATGAAGAGGTGGTGAAGGAGTGCGTGAAGCTGGTGCGCGACCAGATCGGTCCCGTCGCTGCCTTCAAGCTCGCCTGCGTGGTGGACCGGCTGCCCAAGACACGCTCGGGCAAGATCCTGCGCGGCACGATGGTCAAGATCGCCGATGGCGAAAGCTACAAGATGCCCGCGACGATCGACGACCCGGCAATCCTCGACGAAATCGCGGTCGCGCTGCGCGGTATCGGCTATCCGGCTGGATAGCAGAACGAAACAATCCTTGCCCCCGCTGCGGATATTTGCCGCAGCGAACCGGAACTTGACCATTCAGACAGGTTGGCGGAAGACAGAACCTCGCGTACAAGCAGAGTATCATGCAACTAAAACTTGTATTCAAAGGTTTATCGAGTTTCGTTCGCCCCCTGGAGTTCCATCTTGGACGACGGTGAACCACGCGCGTCCGGCCGATCTCGGCGCGAGGTCGAAACGGGCAAGATGACTCTTCTGGGCCACGACCTGAGGGCCGCCGTTTCCGATATCATCGGGGGCCTCCGGCTGATCGACCAGGACGGGTTCGACGACGCGACGCGGCTGCAGCTGGAACGGATCCGCGCCTCGGGCGAAATCCTCGCGCGGCTTCTCGAACAGGGCCTGGCGATGATGCTCGGAGAAGACGATTTCGCCGCGACGCACCCCGCCAACCTGCAAATGGCGCGGTTCCTTTACGATATCGAGATGCGCTGGTCGGGGCGCGCCAGCGAGAAGGGGCTGGACTTCAAGGTCTCCCGCTCCGGCGACGTGCCGCAAGTCTTGACACTCGACCGCATCGCGTTGGAACGGATCCTCTCCAACATCCTCTCCAACGCCGTCAAGTACACCGATGAAGGCACTGTTGGCCTCGACATCTGCATGGCCGACACCGGCGCGCTCAGGATCACCGTCGTCGACCAGGGCCCCGGCTTTTCGGCCGATGCTCTGACCCGGCTCTTCGAGTTCAAGGGACGCCCTGACGGCACCGGAAAGCCCGGACAGGGGCTCGGGATGCATATCACCAAGAGCATGGCCGGACGCCTCGGCGGCACGATCAGCGTGGAGAACCTGCCGACTCGCGGGGCGCGCGTGACGCTCGACCTGCCGCCCGATACCTGGACGATTGCAGCGTCGGAACCGATCGTGGAATTGCCGGACCTGAGCCGGACTAAGGTTCTCGTGGCCGAGGACAACGCGACCAACCAGACCATCATCGGACACATGCTCGCCAAGATGGGCGCGCAGTACGAGATCGCCGAAGACGGGGTCGAGGCGCTGCACTGGCTCGAACGCGAGAATTTCGACCTCGCCCTCATCGATATCGAGATGCCGCGGCTGAGCGGGATCGACGTGATCCGCGCCCTGCGCGCCAACGACCGGCTGCATTCGCACATGCCGATCATCGCGATCACCGCCTATGTGCTGCGCGCCAACCGCGATGCGATCTACGCCGCCGGGGCCGATGCGATCCTCGCCAAACCGCTGGCGGGGCTCGAAACCTTCGGCATGGCCATCACCAACGTCCTCAACCGGGTAAACCGGCCCGAGGAAGACCAGACCGTCCAGGCCGACGAGATGGCGGAGTTCGACCGCGCCAGCTTCGACCGGTTGATCGACATCGCCGGGCCGGTGGCATCGCGCGAACTGCTGGAGCGTCTTTGCAACGATCTGCGCAAAACGGAACGCGGCCTCGTTGCCGGACTGGCAGACAACGACATCGCCGCCATCCGGGCCGAGACCCACGTGCTCATCGCGCTTGCCGGGGCGGTCGGCGCGGCGCGGCTTCAGGCGCTGGCACAGACCTTGAATGTCGCCGCCCACCGGCGCGAACGCGGCGATCTCTCGCAACTCGGCCGCGATGCGCTGGCGCAGCTCGACCGGCTCATCCATTTCGTCAATCAGGAACGCGCGCGTCGGGGCGAGGCCGCATGACCGGCCGACCGCTTCTGCTGGTCGAGGACACGCCATCCCTCCAACTCGTCTATGAATCCGTGCTTCGTTCCGCCGGCCACGAGGTGCAGAGCGCAGACGATGCCGCCTCGGGTCTCGCCGCGTTCAAGACACTTCAGCCGCCGGTCGTCCTTCTCGACTTGATGCTGCCCGACCGCGACGGGCTCGACCTCATGCGCGAGTTCCTGACGATCAAGCCGGACACCCATGTCATCGTGATCACGGCCAACGGCTCCATCAACAAGGCCGTCGCGGCGATGCGCGCCGGGGCGCATGAGTTCCTCGTCAAGCCCTTCGACGAGCAGCGCTTTCTCAATGCGATCGACAACGCTTTGGCGGGAACCACCGACAATGGCCCGGCATCGGCGAACGGCAAGGCGGCCACCGCCCCAGGCGATTTCATCGGTGAGTCCGAGCCGATGCGGCAGGTCTATGCGAAGATCGGCTCCGTCGCGCGCTCGATGGCCACGGTCTTCATCACCGGCGAGAGCGGCACCGGCAAGGAGTTGTGCGCGCAGGCCGTCCATGACTTGTCGAACCGCGCCCGGGGTCCATTCGTCCCGCTCAATTGCGGCGCCATCCCCTCCGAGTTGCTGGAATCCGAGGTGTTCGGCCATGTGAAGGGATCCTTCACCGGCGCGATTTCCGACAAGCCCGGCGCCGCCGCCGCCGCCGATGGCGGCACGCTGTTCCTCGACGAGATCTGCGAGCTGGATCTCAACCTCCAGACCAAGCTCCTGCGATTCCTCCAGACCTCGACGATCCAGCCGGTAGGCGCCACGCGGTCGCGAAAGGTCAATGTCCGCATCATCTGCGCGACCAACCGGGACCCCTTGCAAGAGGTCCGGCGCGGCCGCTTCCGCGAAGACCTTTATTACCGGCTCCACGTCGTGCCGATCCTCATGCCGCCCCTGCGCGAACGCGGCGACGATGTCGTCGCAATTGCAGAGGCAGCGCTTGCCCGCTTCGCGTGCGAGGAAGGCCGGCAGTTCCGCGACATCGACCCGGACGTGAAGACGCTTTTTCGTGCCCTCGACTGGCCGGGCAACGTGCGTCAGCTTCTCAACGTGATGCGCCATGTCGTGGTTCTGAACGACGGGCCGACGGTCACCCGCGCCATGCTGCCGTTCGAGCTGCATCACGAACTGGAGCGGGCCGGGGATGCCGCACAGGAGAGCGCGGCGCCTCAGGTGCCGCTCGAAGGGCTCGTCGGGCGCACGCTGGCGGAAATCGAGCGCCTCGTGATCGAGGAAACCATCGCCCGGCACGGCGGATCGGTGCCGAAGGCGGCGCGGGTGCTCGACGTCTCGCCATCGACCCTCTACCGCAAGATCGAAAGCTGGAAGCAGCGTAGCTAGGCCCGTTCAGACGAACTGTTCGCGCGTCAGCCGCTCTTCGAGACCGTGACCGGGATCGAAGAGAATGCGGTGGCGCACCGACGGCTCCGACTGCACCTCGACCGTCACCACGTCGCGGGCGGAGCGCCCGTCGGCATCGGCCATGACCGGGCGCTTCTGCGGGTCGAGCACATCGAAACGCACCTTCGCGGTCATCGGCAGAAGCGCCCCCCGCCAGCGCCGCGGCCGGAATGCCGCCATTGCCGTCAGCGCCAGCACCTCGGCGCCGATGGGCAGGATAGGCCCGTGCGCGGAGTAGTTGTAGGCGGTCGATCCCGCCGGCGTGCACACCAGCGCACCGTCGCAGACAAGCTCCTCCATCCGCATCTTGCCGTCGATGGTGATCCTGAGCTTCGCCGCCTGCGGGCCGGCGCGCAGAAGCGAGACCTCGTTGATCGCCAGCGCCTCGTGGACGGTCCCGTCGGCACGGGTCGCGCGCATGGAAAGCGGGTTGATCACCTCTTCCTCGGCCGACTCGAGCCGCTCGCGCAGCCCCTCCTCGCCGTATTCGTTCATCAGAAAACCGATCGTGCCGCAGTTCATTCCATATACCGGAACATCCATCGCCTGCGTCGCGTGCAGCGTGTGCAGCATGAAGCCGTCGCCGCCGAGCGCAACGATCACCTCGGCCTTATCCAGAGGCACCGAACCGTAGATCGCCGAGAGCTTGGCAAGCGCGTCCTTCGCCGCCTCGCTGTCGCTTGCCAGAAACGTGATCTTGCCTGCCTTCGGCACCGCTGGCCCCTTTCGTCCTTTCGTGCATTGATCCATGCAGTGGACTGCGAAGACAACCCCATCCGCGCCGTGCAGTGATTGGATGAGATGGAAAGGCCCGCCCGTGACTCTTTTGCCAACCGTTTCCCGCCGCACTCTGCTGGCCGGCCTCGGCGGCCTTGCACTCGCGGCCCCGGCGCTTCTGCGCCCCCGCCCGGCCTATGCCGCGCTGACCGGGCGGCCGTTCGCGCAGCCCGCTCTCGACGCCGGCCGCACGGAAGCCGGGCGCCGGGTCTTCGATCTCGCGGTCGCGGCGGGTCGCCACCAATTCCTCGACGGGGTCGAGACCGCGACGACCGGCATCAATTCCGCCTTCCTCGGCCCGATCCTCTCGGCCCGGGCCGGTGACGCGCTCCGGATGAACGTCGCGAACGGTCTACGGGAGCCGATGACCCTTCACTGGCACGGCCTTCACCTTCCTGCCGCCGCCGATGGCGGCCCGCATCAGGAAATCGCACCGGGCGCCGTGTGGTCGCCGGAATTCGACCTGCGCCAGAAGGCGGGCACCTTCTGGTTTCACGGTCACCAGCACCGCAAGACCGCCGAGCATGTCTGGGCGGGCATGGCCGGGGTGATCCGGATTTCTGACAACGAAGAGGACGCGCTGCCCCTGCCCCGGACGCATGGCGAGGACGATTTCACCCTCGTTCTTCAGGACCGGCGCTTCGACCCGGCGGGCCAGATGCCCTACGACGCGAACATGCACGACCGCATGGCCGGGATGCAGGGCGACGTGATGCTGGTTAACGGCCTCGCCTCCCCCGTCCTCGACGCCGATGCCCCGCGTCTCCGGCTGCGGATCCTCAATGGCGCCAACGGGTCGTTCTACCGCCTCCATTTCGCAGACGACCGCGTCTTTCACCAGATCGCCTCGGATGGCGGCCTGCTGGGTGCGCCCGTGGCAATGCGGGACACAGTGCTCAGCCCCGGGGAACGCGCCGAATTCCTGCTCGACCTCGCCGACGGTGCGACGGCCCAGCTCCGGGCCGAGGCCTTCGGCGCGGAAGCGCCGGTGATGGGCAGCGCCGGCATCCGCGAGGTGATGACCTTCCGCCCGAAAGCCGCCCGCGCATCGGCGCCGGCGCTGCCGGCGCGGCTGGCCGAGATCGCCCCCCCGCCCAAGGCGACGGGCGAGACCCGCAGCTTCATGCTTTCGATGAGCGGCATGGGCATGGTGGGCGATTTCCTCATCAACGGCAGGCAATACGATCATGCCCGAATCGACTTCTCCGTCCCGCTAGGCGCGGCCGAGACCTGGATCTGGGAAAACACCACGCCGATGATCCACCCGATCCATATCCATGACGTGCAGTTCCGCATCCTCGACCGCAACGGACGGCCACCCGCACCGAAGGAAGCCGGGCTGAAGGACACGGTCCTGATCGGACCCGGCGAGAAAGTGACGCTCAGGATGCGGTTTGACGATTATGCCGACCCGGTTCACCCCTACATGTATCACTGTCATATCCTCGAACATGAGGACGCGGGCATGATGGGCCAATTCACGGTCGTCTGACGACGTTCGCGAAGTGTTTCCTATAGTGAATTTTATTTCGCCCTTGTGCGCGAAGAGGTCGGATTCTTTCTTTTCGCATCGCCGAGCGTCGGCTAAAGAGCATAAACCGCTGGCTTCAGGAGACGCCCATGACCGCCCCCCACCGCGACACCGGATTCTTCACCGCACCACTTTCCTCGCGCGATCCCGAGATCTTCAAGTCGATTACTGACGAGCTTGGCCGTCAGCGCGACGAGATCGAACTGATCGCCTCTGAAAACATCGTCTCGAAGGCGGTCCTGGAGGCGCAGGGCTCGGTTCTGACGAACAAGTATGCCGAAGGCTATCCGGGCAAGCGCTACTATGGCGGCTGCCAGTATGTCGACGTGGCCGAGACGCTGGCGATCGAGCGTGCGAAGAAGCTATTCAACTGCAACTTCGCGAACGTCCAGCCGAATTCCGGCAGCCAGATGAACCAGGCGGTGTTCCTGGCGCTCCTGCAACCCGGCGACACCTTCATGGGCCTCGACCTCAACTCCGGCGGCCACCTCACCCACGGCTCGCCCGTGAACATGTCGGGCAAGTGGTTCAACGTCGCCTCCTACGGCGTGCGCCAGCAGGACGAACGGCTTGACATGGACGACGTCCGTGCCAAGGCGCAGGAACACAAACCGAAGCTGATCATCGCCGGCGGCACCGCGTACAGCCGCGTCTGGGACTGGGCCGCGTTCCGCAAGATCGCGGACGAGGTGGGCGCCTACCTCATGGTCGACATGGCCCATATCGCGGGCCTTGTCGCGGGTGGCCAGCATCCCTCGCCGCTGCCGCACGCGCATGTCGTCACCACGACCACGCACAAGTCGCTCCGCGGCCCGCGTGGCGGCATGGTCCTGACGAACCACGAGGACATCGCGAAGAAGATCAACTCCGCCGTCTTCCCCGGCCTTCAGGGCGGCCCGCTGATGCACGTGATCGCCGCCAAGGCCGTGGCTTTCGGCGAGGCGCTGGACCCCTCGTTCACGAACTACGCCGCACAGATCGTCAAGAACGCCAAGGCGATGGCCGATCAGCTGATGAAGGGCGGGATCAACATCGTCTCCGGCGGCACCGACAACCACCTGATGCTCGCCGACCTGCGGCCGAAGAAGGTGACCGGCAAGGCGACCGAGGCGGCACTGGGCCGGGCCCATATCACCTGCAACAAGAACGGCGTGCCGTTCGACCCGGAAAAACCCTTCGTGACCTCCGGTATCCGCCTCGGCACCCCCGCCGGCACCACCCGCGGCTTCGGTGAGGCCGAGTTCCGCCAGATCGCCGACTGGATCGTCGAGGTCGTGGACGGGCTCGCCGCGAATGGCGAGGACGGCAATGCCGAGATCGAGGCAAATGTCCGGGCCAAGGTCGAAGCCCTCTGCGCGCAGTTCCCCCTTTATCCGGGGATGTGAGCGCGCCGCTTAGGACGGTAGACGTAGTGAAGCCCCCGCTCACGCGGGGGCTTTGCTTATTGGCCCCGGATCATTTCGGCTCGGTCACGAACTCCGCCAGAAGCTTCTCGTTCCGCGCCTCTTCAAGCTGGCGGATCCGGTCGTCCAGCGCGCGGGAGTCGAAGCGGTACTTGACCACGTTGATCAGGCTCAGGGTCAGAAGAACGATCCCCATCCCCCAATACCCCTTGGTGGCGAGCGGCACGTCGACCGACATGTAGAGCGAGATCGCGAGAAGCGTGTAGGCGGCAACCACGCCCAGCGCATTCAGGCCCATGATCATTGCGGCGTCGGTTTTCTGGAAGTTCATCTCAGGTCTCCTCGTTCGGAAATGGTTGGCATTGTGTCAGTCGTCTGCGCGAAGCCGCGTCAGGATCTCGACCGCCGTCACCTTGAGCGGCTTGCCGAACCCCTCTGCGGCCATGCGGCCGGTAAGGTCCTCCTTCGTCAGGCCGCGGTCGATCTCGCGCAGAATCTCCGCTTCCTCCTGCGGCTCGTCGCGGGTCAGAACCTCGGCGATCAGTGCGTCGGCCTCGTCCATCGGGCTCCGGCCCGACAGGGTCGTGCGGATTCGCGTCTGGATTGCCCGTTCCTGTCGCACAGCCCTTGCGGCGACAGCGCCCTGCTTCAGGTCGATGATCCGCCGGTTCGTCGTCTCGACCGATTGGCGCAGGCGCAGGATCCGGGCGTCGAGCTGGGCGACGGTCTCGGCGCGGAGCGCGCTTTCGTTCTCCATCTCGGCGATCGCCTCTGCGGCCTCTCCGGCCAGCGTGTCATTACCCGCCGCAAGCGCCGCGCGCGCCCGGACGGTCAGATCGGCGGCCCGCGCTTCAAGCGCGGCAAGCTGGCGGGTTTCCGAGCGCTGGCGCTGGATAAGGCTCGCCAGGGTCGCTTTCGCCGCCTGCAAGCCGCCTTCAGCCTCGCGGATCTTCTGCTCGATCAGTTCGACGGAATACGTTCGTCGCACCGCCTCCTCGGCCCTAGCGCGTTCCCCCAGGAAGAGGGTTCGGATCGTCGTGAGCATCGGCTCCTCCATCAATGAACATTGTTCATGACGGAGATGTAAGGAAGCGTGAACGTTGTTCAAGGATAATATGAACGGCGTTCGGGAAACGATCAGTTTCCAATGCGGCAAAGAACCTGCGCGATCATCGCCTCGATGTTGTGGCGCGACACGCCCGAGATCCGGTTTTGCAGGCCAAGCAGGACAATCCCGTGCACCGCCGAGAACAGGGCGCGGACCATCAGGTCCAGCTCCTTCGGGCCGAGATCGGGGAAGAGTTCGGCCACCGGACCCGCGATATGGCCGAAGAGCGTCTGAAGCTCGTCACGGTACCAATCGGGCACCGCGCCGTCGTTGCTCATGTCGATGTCGAAGAGCGCGCGCCAGAGATGGGTGTTTTCGGCGGCAAAGCCGAGATAGGCGTTCGACATCAGGATCAGCCGCTCGACCGGCATCCTGCCGGCGCTGTCGGAAAGGGATGCGGCCACAGCCTCGCCAATCTTGCGGAAGGTTCGCCCGTTCACCGCCAGGATCAGCGCGTTCAGGTCGTCGAAGACGTTGTAGATCGCACCGAGCGCGCAGCCGGCCTCGGCCGCGACGTCCCGTGCCTTCACGGAGGACAACCCGTCTGACGCGATCCTACGCCCGGTCACGTCAACAAGCCGGTCGCGCAATTCCGCCTTACGCTGTTCTGCCTTGCTGCTCATCGCCACTCCCCTGAACTGCGTTCATGGGTAGCGCACGAGCCTGTCGAGGAAAAGCCCGGATGCCCCCGCGCTCCGCTCAGAGAAAACCGCGCCAGATGAGGAGAGCGATCACCAGAACGCCGGTGGCGAAAAGACCGGTGGCAAAGCCGGTAAACATGTCGAGCAGGATCGCCTTGCGGCGCGCACCGGCACCGAGCGGCTTCAGATAGCGGACGCAGACATCGTAGGCATCGGCAATCCGTTCGTGATCGAGCCGGGAGAGCAGCTTCGGCACGCGCGCCTCCTCGTCGGCCTTGGCGAGATACTCGGCCTCGCGGCGCACCTTGCGCGGCAGGAACCGCCCGCCGCGGCGCAGTTTTTCGGCAAGCCCTTCGCCCCGGACACGCAGCCGCGCCTCCATCAACTCGGCGATCCGGCCGGCCATCTGCTGTACGGTCACGCCACTCATAAGACTCCCCTTGCCCTGCCAGATTACCGCTTGCCTTCCGCTGTCGCAACGTCACTGGAAGCGGTCGCGCCATTGGGCTAGGAAGGCGCATGCTGAATTACACCGACCACGGAACGCCGAGCGGCCTGCCGACCCTTCTCATCGTGCATGGTCTGTTCGGGTCAGCCCGCAACTGGGGCGCCGTCGCCCGCCGCCTCGCCGATGCGCGGCGGGTCGTGACCGTCGACATGCGCAATCACGGCGAAAGTTTTCACGCCGACGGTCACGGCTATGCCGACCTCGCGTCCGATCTTGCCAAGATCATCACCGAGATCGGCGCCCCTGTCGATGTCGTCGGCCACTCGATGGGCGGCAAGGCGGCCATGCAACTGGCGCTGACCCGGCCCGATCTTGTCAACCGCCTCATCGTCGCGGATATCGCGCCGGTCGCCTACGGCCACAGCCAGGCCCACCTCACCCGGGCGATGCGGGCGCTCGATCTCACCGGCCTTACCGCCCGTGGCGATGCCGACCGCCGGCTTCAGGCCTTCGTGGACGACCCCGGCCTCAGGGCCTTCCTGCTGCAATCCCTCGACCTCAAGGGCGAGGTGCCGCGCTGGCGGCTCAATCTCGACGTTCTGGAGCGCGAGATGGACAGGATCACCGGATGGCCGGGCACGGACGGCCGGTTCGGGGGGCCGACGCTGTTCCTGACGGGTGCCCTGTCGGACTATGTCCGGCCCGAGCATCGCCCCGAAATCAAGCGGCTCTTCCCGAATGCGCGTTTCGCGAAACTGCCCGGTGCGGGGCACTGGCTCCACGCCGACAAGCCCCGCGAGTTCGAGGCGGCCGTCAGGGCGTTCCTGACGCCCTCGGGCGGCTGAGAGCGGTTTGGCGACGGCGGCGGACCCGGCCAACGCGTCAATGATCGCGAACAGGCGGGACATCGTATCTTCCCCACCAGCGCGTGTCGCCGCTTGGATTTCAAGGCACCTCAACCGTTCCGGCCGTTGATCCGGATCACGTCCGGCAGTCGAGTGAAAAACGGGCGACGCCGGTATCTCCGGGGATCTTCGTGACCATCGAGTTCGGGATCACCCGGCACCCGGTCGCGGCCTCTGCCGCCTCGACCATCATACGCGGCACGGGCGCGCGCTCCGCACGGGTGAGGTAGCCCATGCGCACAACTTCCGCCTCGCTTCCCTTGTGAAAGACAACGAATTCTATCCCGCCCCGCGTCACCTCTGCCCGGCCCGCGCCGAACATGTCCGGCGCGGGAGAGGCACAGGCGGAGAGGAAGAAAAGGAGAGCGAAACCCTTGCTCATGGCGCCATATTCGGCCGGCCGTGGTTAACGCCGGGTTAACGCCGTCACCGCCCCGAGATCGCCCTGACAAAGCCGGCACGATGGCTCGTAGCGTCAACGGGCGCCGCACACGGATATCCGCCCTTGAACCCGACCGTCCTTGCCCTCAGATTTGCAACGACAAGACCCTGGGAGATACCGATGATCCGCCTGACCCTGCCTCTTCTCGTCCTCATGGCCCTCACCGCTTGCGAAACCGTCAAGGGCGCCGGCCGCGACATCCAGGCCGCCGGCGCGACGATCTCGTCCGGGGCGAGCCAGGTTCAGTCAGACATGTAATCCGGTCGCGTCAGTTTCCCATCCGCCCCGCGACGCCGACGGCGGCAGAACCGACACTGCCGGCCGACGTGCTCGACGGCGAGAAGAGCGCGGCGGGGACCGAAGGCTTGAACGCCCGGCCCGGGTTCTGCCCGGCCCAAAGCGCATAGGCGCCGACGATCGCGCCGCCGATGACGAGAATGCGTCCCATGACTCACCTCCCTGCATGCCTGCGAAAGTGTGTCGCGGAAATCTGGCGAATTTTAGGCTTATTGCCGGGACGGGGTGCCGCGCCCTGACGAACGCGGTCAGGATGACGAGGCGTTGTCCCGCCGCCCGGCCCTCGATCTGCGCGGGATTGTCGATGCCCCCCCGAGGTGCCGCATGTGGCGGCGCAGCGCATATGTTGCGGTTTTCCGCGCCAGACCTACGAGATTTCGTTGATCTTTGCCCCCATCCGCGCTATGGGTCGGCCCACAGGTGCTACAGACGCGGTAGTGCATCCCTGATGCGGACGGGGCCCCCTGGAAACAGGCGGGTCCCGTTGCGTTTCGGATGAGCGAAAAATCGGACTCAGAAAAGGCGCCAGGTGCTCAGACGCGGTCTTCGCACGTGCCTTGCGGCACACCCTGACGCCTTCCTGATCGGTCCGCCCGTTGCCGGGCCTTCCCACCAGTTCGCGACGATTCAATGAACCGCCACAACCACTTAGGGCCCGAAGACCTCTCGTGGCCCGCTCCGGTCCTTGCGCCACCGCGACCGCTTCAAGTCCGAGGACCGTCCACGATCCGCCAGCGGTCCGCACCGTGCGAGGGGTCGATACGGCCGGAGCCCATCTTACCACCCGCGAGTTGCGGAGACCTTTGCGTCCGCCCGGTGTCTTGCGATCCGTTGCGGTAAAGCCACGTTCGCCCTTCCCCCCGAGTCGGGCAAGGGAATAGCACCGCAGCATGGAAATTTCCGGGGGATAAACCCTTGAAATCACGTGTGGAAAAGCTGTGGAGAAGGCGAGGAAACGCTTTCGTGACGGGCGGTTGCGGGATTGAACCGGACGCGGCCGGGCGGTGGCGGATTTCTGCACCCGCGAAGGGCCGCGCGCCAAACCGCCTGCGTTCGGGCGCGGATTTGTCCCGTCATTCTCCCGTAGGTTTCGCGTAGGTTTTCCGTAGCCCCGGTCCGCCCCCCGGCGGAAGCGGGAAGGACGGAACCCGCCCTTCCCGCCACGCCCGCCCGCGCGGCCCTAGTTCGGGGCGCTGTACTTGCCGGCGATGGCGCCCGCGGCCTTCTGCGCCGCGAGGAACTCGGCCGAGGTGAAGCACTGCACGGTCTTGAGGTTCGAGACCGCCCCCGTGGCCCCGGCGACCATCAGCCCCGACAGCATCTTCGTCAGGTCGTCGGTCGACACGCGCATGATGAAGTCGCTGTCGCCGGTGGTGAGGAAGAAACTTTCCATCTTGCCGCCCGTCGAGGCGATGAGCGCCGCCGCCGCCTTTTCCCGGTCGCTCGGGTTGGCGATCATACCTTTCATGGCGGCCGCGGTGTAGCAGCCGGTAATGATGTACTGTGCCATGTCCTGGTCCCTCCCGGGCGGGCACTCGCACACCCGGCCCACGGAATGCAGGCCGATCCCGGAGACCCACCCAAGCGCGGAATGTAGCACAAATTGGCCGGCGGAGGGAGATGCGGTCGAGGACCGGAAAGGGACGTGCCAGTGGCATATGAGGGGGACCGTCGCGCCAGTGGCGCCGCGTAAGCCCCCGAATGACCCGGTCCGATTGGCTGGAGGCGTGAGCCGGAAGCCAAGTGGCTCTCCGTTATCGCCGTCGGTCGAAAATCGGGGCGCGGGACAGATCGGGCAGGAGCGGGAAGTTTTGGCGCGGATGATCGCTGAGGAAAGCTCATCCTACGGCTTTCACTACCAAAATGTAAGATCGGCTGAGATGCAACACGCCAAAGTTGGAACTTCTCGAGCCAAGCAGTATCGTGTTATAAGTACGTTGATAGTAGTAGCTTGGAAGTTTAGCATAATATGATTCACTGGCATTTGATGCATGGCTGACATTTCTTTTGAGCGAGAGATTTTGACAGCGCTTGGAGGCACCGCTGTTGGCGCGCTTCTTTACACCGTTGGCAGCGCATATTTGGGCGGATACTATCAATATTTTGATATCTCTTTGAACGAACTCGATCTATCTCTTCATCAAATATTGTACTATGCGCTCTTCGGATTATATTCATCACTGCTCGCGAGCGCTCCATTGGTTATCTCGGTGCTTGTGTTATGGAAGTTGGCTTTGGACGAAAGCTTTCCACTAAAGAGGACCTCCCTCAATCCACACCTGATCGCCACGTTTTTGTCTTTGGCGGCTCTATTTATTATTGTATATTTAGTGATTCAAGCGAAAGATGCGGGAATTTCGAAGGCAGCCGCCGACCTACCAAATATTAAAAAAACCTATGTAAAGGTATACAATAATGAATCTGCGGCAAAATTAATTCGAAGTTTTGAGCTATCCGACAGCGAGGTCTGGGAGACGCACCACCTAATCTCGACAAAGGACATAACGTTCATAGTTGTTACCGCCCCGAACAACTCAACACGCCACACAATCAAAATTCCATTGAATAAATCTACCATAGTTTCAATTCAAAGAGGTAACTAAGATGAGCCAGGGATTGCGCTACTGCCTTCACTGCTCCGCATGCCTTATGCTACTCGTGCAGCCTTCTTCTGGACAGGGCACATCTGAAGACAGTCTGATTACCTTATCAACCTCCGTAAACATCGAGGGTAAGGTTTTTCGAATAATCGGCGATCCTTCAGACAAGTTTGTTTTTGTTGACTCCCCGATGACGACGAACTCTCAAGGGAAAATAAAAGTAAGCGATTGTTATTCAAGTAAGATATATTTTTTTGATAGAGAAGAGCTGCAAAAGGAATCGGACGATCCTTGCGGTGACGCTGGAGGTTGGCGTATTGGCCCTGATTATGTCATAAAAATATTCTCTGAGGAAGACGGAAAGGTTAAAGACCTTGGAATCCTTAAATATGTTTCCGGTGACGCTGACAGCGTCGTGTATGAATACACCGCAAATACCGACAGTCATTTTGACGTGACGAAAATAACTCGAACATTCAATTTCAATGGTAAGGAAATATCCACACTCGACGGAGATCGAGTAGATCTAACGATTAAGAATAACTATGATGGCTATGGGTATTTGCGCGTCAACCCCGATTGGGCAGGCATGCCGCCGACGCTGCCAGACGACGGCTAGCTATCCATCTTCAGCGCGCTAATAAACGCCGACTGCGGGATCTCCACCTTGCCGAACTGGCGCATCTTCTTCTTGCCGGCCTTCTGCTTGTCGAGAAGCTTCCGCTTCCGCGTCGCGTCGCCGCCGTAGCATTTCGCGGTCACGTCCTTGCGCATCGCGGAGAGCGTCTCGCGCGCGATGACCCTCGCCCCGATGGCGGCCTGGATTGGGATCTTGAACATGTGGCGCGGGATCAGCTCCTTCAGCTTTTCCACCATCGCGCGGCCGCGCGCCTCGGCCCGGTCGCGGTGGACCATGATGGAAAGGGCGTCCACGGGTTCGTCGTTCACGAGGATCGACATCTTGACGAGGAAATCCTCGCGGTAGCCGATCATCGCGTAGTCGAAGCTGGCATAGCCCTTGGTCACCGATTTCAGCCGGTCGTAGAAGTCGAAGACGACCTCGGCCAAGGGCAGGTCATAGACCACCATCGCGCGGGAGCCGGCATAGGTCAGGTCCATCTGGATGCCGCGCCGGTCCTGGCAGAGCTTCAGCACGTCGCCGAGATAGTCGTCGGGGACCATGATGGTGGCCTTGATCCGCGGCTCCTCGATATGGTCGACGTAAGTGAGGTCGGGCATGTCGGCGGGGTTGTGGAGGTCGCGCACCTCGCCGTCCTTCATGTGGAGCTTGAAGACCACGGAAGGCGCGGTGGTGATCAGGTCGAGGTCATATTCGCGCTCCAACCGGTCGCGGACGACTTCGAGGTGGAGAAGGCCGAGGAAGCCCATGCGGAAGCCGAAGCCGAGGGCGGCCGAGGTCTCCATCTCGTAGGAGAAGGAGGCGTCGTTGAGGGCGAGCTTCTCGATGGCGTCGCGGAGCGCCTCGAAGTCGTTGGCGTCGATGGGGAAGAGGCCGCAGAAGACCACGGGCTGCGCAGGCTTGAAGCCGGGGAGCGGCTTGTCGCAGGGCTTCTTTTCGTGGGTGATCGTGTCGCCGACGCGGGTGTCGCGGACCTGCTTGATCGAGGCGGTGAAGACGCCGATCTCGCCCGGCCCCAGTTCGGCGATGTCGGCCATCTTGGGTTTCAGGACGGCGAGCTTGTCGATGCCGTAGATGGCGCCGGTCTGCATCATCTTGATGCGGTCGCCCTTGCGGATCACGCCGTCCATGACGCGGATCATCACGACGACGCCGAGGTAGCTGTCATACCAGCTGTCGACGAGCATGGCCTTGAGGGGGGCATTGCGGTCGCCCTTGGGGGCGGGCAGGCGGTGGACGATCGCCTCCAGCACGTCGGGGATGCCGACGCCGGTCTTGGCGGAGATCGGGATCGCCTCGGAGGCGTCGATGCCGATCACGTCCTCGATCTCCGCCTTCACGCGGTCGGGCTCGGAGGCGGGCAGGTCGATCTTGTTGAGGACGGGAACCAGATCGTGGTCGGCGTCGATGGCCTGATAGGCGTTGGCGAGCGTCTGCGCCTCCACCCCCTGGGTCGCGTCAACCACCAGAAGCGAGCCCTCGACCGCGCGCATGGAGCGGGAGACCTCGTAGGCGAAGTCGACATGGCCCGGCGTGTCGATGAGGTTGAGGACATAGGTCTTGCCGTCCTTCGCCGGGTATTCGATGCGGACGGTGTTGGCCTTGATGGTGATGCCGCGTTCGCGCTCGATATCCATGCTGTCGAGCATCTGGGCCTTCATGTCGCGCTCGGCGACGGTGCCCGTGAGCTGGATCAGCCGGTCGGCAAGGGTGGATTTGCCGTGGTCGATATGCGCCACGATGGAGAAATTGCGGATCTGTGCGAGCTCGGTCATGATTGGCCGGATATGCTCGGGAAATGGCGGGCGGTCAATGGGGGAGACGTTGCGTACCGGCCGCTGGCGCGCGCGCCCGATGGCGCTGCAAGAGCGGGAATGACGCCGCTTCGGGCCTTGAGCCTCGGCGCGCGTTGCCACCTCGGGTCCGATGCGGGCGTGACCGTCTTGGTGACAGGCCGGGGGACCGCACTCACGATTGATCTTTGTCGTTCCCCGATCCCGGGGAGGATGCGCGAGGGGGCACCGCATCGCGAAACTCTTCGTAACCCTTCCATGCCGGCTCGACGGGTGCCTCTCCGGCACGAGGGATATATTCGGAGGGGCCTTCGCTGCCCGGGATGTATCGCGGACAATTGGGGAAGATCGCCCGCGCCCTCACGCGGATCAGAAGCTGGGCTCCGACAAACCGTCGCATCTCCGGATCGTCACGCGACACGGTCGCGGTTCCGTTCACGCGCAGTCGGCGCGGATTTTCGCCCATCGCGATGAAGAGCAGACCGACATTCGGATTGGCCCGGATGTTGCCGAGGCTCTTGAACATGCCGTTCCCGTCGAAGTCGGGAAAGACAAGTTCGTCCGGGCCGGTGACGCGAACGAAACCGGGCGCACCGCCCTTGAACGAACAGTCTGGCCGGCCTTCGGGATCGGCGGTCGCAAGGAAGAAGAATTCCGCGCCTTCGATAAAGGCGCGGTCATCCTCGCGAAACGCCTGACGGAGTATCACCTTTTCCATGCAGTCGGCGAGCCTGCGCGTATCGAACTGATCCTGCAGGCTCCGATTGCCGTCGTGGTAGAGCAGGCTTGTCATGACCCGGTGCTCCATATGGCTTGTGCATCATACCACGCTCCGGCCGCTCAACGAGGGCAAAAGAAGAGGCTTTGGGGGATGAATCGTTTGCCCCCGCGGTCAAGAGGAGGCGCCGACAGTCGCGCACCGGCCATCGGCAGGGCTCAGCCGAAGCGCACGCCCTTCGTCTGCGCCCTCAGCCTCGGGTCATGCGATGTCACCAGCACCGGCCGACCCGACAGCGCCTCGTCGCAGCGGTCCAGCGTTTCGCGTTCGAGCCGGTCCATCGCCTCGGCGGTGTAGAAGGTCAGGTGCGGCAGCATCAGGACGTTCGGCAGCCCGAAAAGCGGGCTCATCACGTGGCCGGACCGGCCGAGGGGTTCGGCGGAGAAGACGTCGAGGCCGGCGCCGGCGATGCGGCCCTCGGTCAGGGCGGCGACCAGCGCGGCCTCGTCCACCAGCGCGCCGCGCGAGGTGTTGATGAGGATCGCGGCCGGCTTCATCGCGGCCAGTTCGGCCGCGCCGATGATGTGGCGGGTCGTGTCGTTCAGCGTGCAGTGGAGCGAGACGATATCCGCCTCGGCCAGAAGCGTCGGCAGGTCCGCCTTTTCCACCCCGAGTGCCGCCATCTCCCCGGCGCTCACCCCCGGATCGCAGGCGATCACCCGGGCGCGGAACCCCTGCCCCGCCATCCGCGCGAAGCTGCGGCCGATCTTGCCAAGGCCGACGATCCCCACCGTCTTGCCGGCGATGTCGGCGCCGAGCCAGCGCGGCTCGGGCCAGGCCCAGCCTTCCGCCTGCATCTGCCGGTCCAAAGGCACGATCCGCTTCAGAAGCCCGATCATCAGGGCGAAGGCCCCCTCGGCCACCGTCTCCTCGGCATATTCGGGGATGTTGACGACCGGAATGCCCTTCGCCATCGCCGCCGGAATGTCGATCGCGTCGATGCCGACGCCGTATTTGACGATGGCTTTCAGCCGCGTCGCGGCACCGATCACCCGCGCCGTCACCGGCGTGTAGCACATGAGAAGGAGGTCGGCATCGGCCACCTCCCCCGCCAGCGCCGCCTCGTCCACCCCGTCGGGAAGGAGGACGAGTGCGCCCCTCTTCCTCAGTTCGGCATCGAGGCGGGGCGTCTGGAGTTCCCGGTCGGTTCGGACGATCTTCATGGGCGCATTCCGTGCTAGGATCGCCGCGAGACTGCCCGAAGGGAGGCCGGGATGAAAGAGATCGCCTATTCCGTGCGCGTCACCGGACGGGTGCAGGGCGTCGCCTACCGGGCCTGGGCGCGCGCCGAAGGAATGCGCCTGGGGCTGAGGGGCTGGGTCGGGAACCGCGACGACGGTTCGGTCGAGGCGCTGATCGCCGGGCCGGAACCGCAGGTCGAGGCGATGATCACCGCGATGGGCGAAGGTCCGGGGGCGGCGCGCGTGACCGATGTCTGGACCGAGCCGGCAGAGCCCGGAGAGGTGCCCGCCGGGTTCACGATCCGCCGCTGATCCCGACCAGAGCGGGCGCCGGGTCTTGACGTCTTGCCGCGCGGGGCCGATCTATGCGCCAGCAGATGCGGAGCGGCCCCAGATGAAACTCTCGATCCCCGACATGACCTGCGGCCATTGCAAGGCCGTGGTCGAACGCACGATCATCGACCTCGACAGCAAGGCCGATGTCGTCGTCAATATCGCCGCCCATACCGCCGAGGTCGCCACCACGGCCGCGCCTGAGGCGATCCTGACGGCGCTCAGGGCCGAGGGCTATCCCGCCACGCGGATCGACTGATCCGGCGTGAGCCGACGGAATTGCATTGCGGCGCCGTTCCATGCATACTCCGCGCGAAATCGTGACGCCGGATCCAGCCGGCGCGTGATCGGGCGACGAGGACGACGGGTGAGAACCGCTTTTCTTGCAGCAATGCTGAGTGTCTTTTTCCCGCTCGCGGGCGCTGCCGGACCGATCGATTCCGCCTGCATCCAGTCCAACCGGGCGGCGAACCCGCTCCTGTGTGACTGCATTCAGCGCGTGGCCAACATGACGCTGTCGGGCGCCGACCAGCGGCTCGCGGCGAAGTTCTTCCGCGATCCGGGCAAGGCGCAGGAAGTGCGCCAGTCGGGCCGCAGCAGCCACCAGGCCTTCTGGACCCGCTACACCACCTTCGGCGAAGCCGCCGAGCAGGTCTGTTCGCAATAACCTCTCAGGCGCCCGCCGCCAGCCGGGCGACGAGCGCATCCGCCCCCGCCTCGATCAGGTCGAGCGCCGCGTCGAAGTCGCGCGTATAGTAGGGATCGGGCACTTCCCTCGCCGCAATGCCCGCCACGCCATCGAGAAAGAGCCGGAGCGGGGTCGCGTTGCCTGCGGGGCGGATCGCCTGAAGCGCCGAAAGGTTCGCACGGTCCATCGCGAGGATGAGATCGAAGGCCGCGAAATCCGCCGGACGCGCCTGCCGCGCCCGAAGCGGGGAGAGGTCATAGCCCCGCGCCGCCGCCGCCGCGATCATCGGCGGATAGGGCGGTTTGCCGGCCTCCCAGTCGCTCGTCCCGGCGCTGTCGACGCCGACCGCCAGCCCGGCCGCCCGCGCCCGAACGGCAAAGACCGCCTCGGCGGCGGGAGAGCGGCAGATATTGCCGAGACAGACGAAGAGGATACGCTGCATGGGGCCTCCGGTTTAGAAGGCCATCGCAGAGGGAAGGACCGATGTCAAAACCGATCCGCCAGATCGTCATCCTGACCGGCGCCGGGATCTCGGCCGAAAGCGGGCTCGGCACCTTCCGCGATGTCGGCGGGCTCTGGTCGCGCTACGACTGGCGCGACCTCGCGACGCCCGAAGGGTTCGCCCGCGATCCGGGCTTCGTCCTCGCCTTCTACAACTGGCGGCGCGAACGGGTGCGGGCGGCGCGCCCGAACCCGGCGCATGAGGCCTTGGCACGGTTGCAACGCGACTGGCCGGGCGGGGTGACGCTCATCACCCAGAACGTCGACGATCTTCACGAACAAGCCGGCAGCACCGGTGTCGTCCACATGCACGGCACGCATCTCACCGCGCTCTGCGCCGCCTGCGGCCACCGCTGGCCGGCGCCCGAGGTGATGGCGGCCCCCGACCCCTGCCCCGCCTGCGCCCGGCCCGCGACCCGACCCGACGTGGTCTGGTTCGGCGAGACGCCCTACCACATGGAACGGATCGGCGCGGCCCTCTCCTCCGCCGACCTCTTCGTCTCGATCGGCACCTCTGGCACAGTCTACCCGGCCGCCGGGTTCGCCGCCCTGGCGCGCAAGGCCGGGGCGCGGACGCTGGAATTGAACCTCGAACCCTCCGAAAACGCCGATCTCTTCGACGAGGCCCGCCACGGCCCGGCTTCCACGATCGTTCCCGGCTGGGTGGCCGCCCTTCTCGGCTGACCCCCACCTTCTTCTGTTCGAAAATACTCCGGGGGAATGGCCCGGAACGGGCCATGGGGGCAGCGCCCCCAAACCGCCCGCCGCTCAGCGGAACGCCGGCCCGTGCGCCCAGATCGTCAGCGACCAGCGCGTGCCCTCGGTGACCGGCGTCACCCGGTGGAGCACGAAGCTCGGGAACAGCGTCGCCGCCCCGCGCGCCGTCTCGGCGGCACGCGCATGCGCATCCGGCATCACCTCCAGCACACCGCCGCGGTAGTCGGCCGGATCGGAGAGTTGCACGACCATCGTGAGCTTGCGCCGTGCGGCGGCCGCGCCGGTGCCGATATCGGAATGCCAGTCGAAATGGCCCTCCCGCTCGGCCCCGTAGCGCGCGACCTGGGCGCTTTCGGCGAAATCGCTCAGGGCGAAGTCGAAGGCTTCGCGATTGGCGCGGGCGACGATGGCGATGATCCGCTCCATCACCCAGTCCGCCCCGTCACGCTCATCGAGCCAGGCAAGATCCGAGCGGCGGATATTGTGGTCGGAGGCGTTGCGGACGAGGCCGGCATCGGCCAGCGGCTCGGCCTGAGCGAGCGCGATGATGCGGTCGCAATCGGGGCCGCTGAAAGCGTCGGGCAGGGTATAGGGCGCGAACATCGGAAACCTGAAGCTGCAGGTAGCGCCTCTTGCCGCGCGCCGATGCCGGTTTCCCCCCCGAAAGCGACCGGGTGATCCGATTGCGACATCCTTGGAAATAGGCCCCGGCCACCGCCCCGCCGCGATCAGGGCGCGGCGGCTCAGACGCGAAGTCCCGCGAGCCGGAAGCTGTCCAGCCAGTGCCCGGCATCCTCTGGGCGCGCGCAGAGCTTCGCCTCGCTGCGCGCACAAAGTTCTGGGTCGTAGCCAGGCGGCAATTCCGCGATCACCCGCCGCGCGCCCGCCGGATCGCCAAGCCGTGCAAGGTTCGCCGCCTTGAGAACACCGACATATGCGAACGGCGTGGCGATTGCGTCGAGCGCCTCCTGGCTGCCGCGATAATCGTGCAGCATGTGCCGCACTTCGGCCAGCGCCGAATGGCAGCCGGGCGACAGGCGCGGTTCGAGCGCGATCGCCCGCTCCAGCATCCGCAACCCGTCACGCTTTTCACCGAAGCAGGCGAGGGAAAGCCCGTGGATGACGAGAATCTCGCTGTCATGCGCGCTTTCCAGGGCCGCCGCTTCGGCATAGCGGAGCGCGGCTTCCGGCTCGCCGAGCATGAGATATGTCATCGAGGCGCGCTGGAGGATGAAGGGATCGGTCGAATCTGCCGACAGCGCCAACCCGATCTCGCGGCGCGCATTGGCCAGAAGGTCGGCCTCGCCGATGCCGAACCATTGGCCGAACACGCCGAACGCGTAAAAATAGCCGGCATAGGCACGCGCCCGGGCAAAGCCGGGGTCGAGCGCGACCGCCCGCAGCGCGCATTCGAGGGCGCGGCGCGGTGCGCCGTTGCGCCAGTGCATCCGCGCGCTGAGGAACTGCACATAGGCGTTGCCCGAGGAGGTCGGGTCGCGCCGCCGCTGCCGCGCCGCGGCCTCGTCGAGGTTGAATGCCAGCCGTGCGACCACGGCGGCAACGATCTGATCCTGCACGGAGAAGAGATCGCCCACCGCGCTCGTGAAGCGATCGCCCCAGGCCACGGTTCCGGTCTCGGCATCGATGAGCTGCACCGACACCCGGATCACATCGCCCGCCGTGCGGACACTGCCACAGACGATGAAATCGACGCCAAGGGCCTGCATCGCCTCGTCCCGCGCCCGGCCCGCGCCGCCGTGATAGGAACTGACGCGATGTCCGACCACGGAGAGATGGCGGTAGCGCGCAAGCTCCGTGATGAGATCCTCGGCGAGCCCCTCCGACAACAGCCGTTCGTCGCGCCCCTCCGCGGCATTTTCAAAGGGCAGAACGGCGACGGAAGTCGTGGCGCGGTCCGGCGCATGGGCAGGATCGGGATGGACGGCGCCCGCCGCGTTCGGCTGCGGCCCGATATACTTGTAGCCGCGCCCGTGCACGGTCTGGATCAGCGCGGGACCAAGCGCCTTTCGCAGGGCGGAGACATGGACCTGAAGCGTATTGTCCTCGACCGCCACGCCGGACCAGACCGTGTCCATCAACTCGGTCTTGCTCACCACCTCGCCCGCTTTGCTCAGGAGCGCCGCGAGGATGTCGCATGACCTCTCTCCCAGTTCGACGGCGCCGTCGGGTCCGTCGAGCTGCCTCATGTGACCGCGAAGCAAATAATCGCCAAACCGAATGTCCATGACGCCGCCAGTCTACGGCAAAAAAGGACCGCTGCGAACATATCTGAATCGCGCCTTCAGGAAACTTCAGACTCCGGAAGGAGATCGCCAAGGACTCGCGTCCCGCGCCGCCCCATAGTCGGAACAGGAGGAACACGAGGATGACGGAGATATTCACCACCCCGATCCGCCCTGCAAAACATCCGCCGGCGATTGGCCTGGCTGCGTCCGCGCGCATCTGCCGCGACGGGCTGAAGGCCCTGGTTCGCGCGACCGGAGAAGCGATGCGGCTTCTTGCCGGTGCGATCCAGGACGCCTCCAGGATGGCCTATATCGATCCTTTCGCACTCCGCCGCGACAGCCGGGGCGACGGCGGCCGCCGGAGGTAGACGCGCAGCAACCGGGGCGACTGCCCTCTCCCCCCGGACGGGGGAAGAGGATGGCCTGCGGAGAGCAGGCGTCCCGATAGTCTCAGCGCGCGGAATCCACGGGCACGTCAACCTCGACCGTGCCGGCCTTTTCGAAGGTCAGCGTGAGGTGAACCGTCGCGCCTTCGGCCGGCCGTTCGTTCAGCCCCATGAACATCACGTGGTCACCGCCGCGCTGGAGCATGTGCTGACCATGCGCGGGGATGGGAAAGCCTTCGGGCACGTGGATCATCTGCATCGTGCCGTCGGTCCCGGCCTTGTGGGTATGAAGCTCCACCTTCATGGCGATGTCGGAGGCGACATCGACAAGCTGATCGTCCGCGTCGCCGCTGTTCTCGATCGTCATGAAGGCGGCGCCGGCCTTCGCACCCGGCATGAAGCGGGCATAGGCGTCAGTGACGGTGATCGTGTCGGCGGCCAGTGCCGGCCCGGAGAAGATGGGGAAGAGAGCGGCGACCGCGACGGCGGCCAGCCCGGATTTGAGGTAGGTCATGATCATTTTCCTTTGAGTTCGGTCTGAGTGTCGGGTCAGGCCGGAACCGGGGGACCCCTTGCGCGCAGGGCCGGCGTCGAGCGCGTCGCGCGGGTGACGGCGGCGTCGGGAGCGATCGCCCTGGGGGCCGCTTCCGGACGCGTCAGGTCTGGAAGGGCCAGATCCAGAGCCGCCAGAAGCGCAGGCGCGAGATCGGGGCAAAGATGCGCCTTGCCGGTCGGCTGGCCATTCTCGTCTCGCGTGAACTGGACGAGTCCGCCGCCGGAGCAGAGTACGATCGCCGCGCCACCGGCGCGGGTCTGGCCGCGCGCCGCCGCCGCGACAAGGCTCATCCCGCCGATGGCGATCATCAGCAGGGCAAGAATCGCGGAACGGGCGGACTGCCGGATCATGGTGCCGTCTTACGCCCCGGCATCACTGATGGGAACAGGTCAAAACGAAGCGACCCCGCCGAGGCGGGGCCGTACCGTTTGTCCAAGGCGCGCCGGATCAGGCGGCTTGCGACTTGGCGATGTCCTTCTTGATCTTCAGCGCCTTCGCGGACAGCTCATCGTCCTTCGCCTTGGCGAGGAAGGCGTCGAGCCCGCCGCGATGATCGACCGAGCGCAGCGCGGCGGCCGAGATCTTCAGCTTGAACGACTGGCCGAGCGCATCCGAGATGAGCGTGACATCGTTCAGGTTCGGCAGGAAGCGGCGCCGCGACTTGTTGTTCGCGTGGCTCACGTTGTTGCCCGTCATCGGGCCCTTACCGGTCAGTTCGCAAACGCGCGACATGGGGTTCTTCCTTGTTCTTCGGGCCTCGTGCCCGGCCTCAGGCTAACAGCTATGGGCGCCGCAAAAGCGACGACCCCGAATTCCGTCCGCGCCATGTACGGCCATTGCCGCGCGGCGTCAAGCGATTCATCCCCGATCCGCCAAGGCTTCTGCAATCGTCCTCAAGGCAGGTTTCATCCCCCTGCCCGGCAGGGGGGGCGGTCAGGCCGCGCCTGACGGAAAGGCCCGCGCAAAGGCCCGCTCCCCTTCCGGGGTGAAGGCGATGATACGGGTTCCGGTGAGCCGCCGCGCCCAGCCCTTCGCCTCGATCCCGGCAAGGTAGGCGCGCCCGAGCCGGCCACCGAGATGGCTGCGCCGCGCGCTCCAGTCGAGGCATTCGCGGCAATGCGGCGGCCGGGCGCGGGCAAAGCTCTCTGGCGCGATGCCGAAGCCCGCCGCGAAATCCCAGCCGTCCGGGCTGAGCGTCAACCCCTCTGCCCCGGTCACGAGGTGCCCGCGCGCGATCAGGCTGTCGTACAGCCGCACCCCCATCTCGCCGGCAAGATGATTGTAGCAGACCCGCGCCCTTCTCAGCGCCGGATCGCGCGGCCCCGGCGCGCGTTTCGGTGCCGGCAGGTCGCCCGCGAAGCCCATCAAGGCCTCGATCACGGCGGCGGCAGCCTCCGAGGCAAGGCGGAAATACTTGTGCCGCCCTTCCTTGCGCGGCGCTACAAGCCCGCCGGCCTCAAGCTGCGCCAGATGGCTCGACGCGGTCGGAAGGCCGACGCCGGCCTCGGCGGCGAGTTCGCTCACCGTCAGCGCCTGCCCGCGCATCAGCGCGACGAGGATGCGCGCGCGCGCCGGATCGCCGATCAGCGCGGCCACGCGGGATATGTTCGGGCCTTCAGTCATAGTTCGGTCATAACCGAAGCATGACCGAACATCCATCGGCTATCCATCCCTCATGCCAAAAAAGGGAAGCTCAATGCCGCGATCGAAGCTTGCGCTCATTCGCGCAGGCCCGCAATGTTGCAGCTCTGACGGCGCGCGTGGTCGCGGCGCTCCCGTGACGAACTTGCCCCACAGTGCTTCCTTCCATTCCCGCGAATGGATCGCACCATCAAACCGCGGGATCAAACAGCTAGGTTCCGGGCTCCTGCATCTCGGCAAGGATCCAGTCGCGGAAGACGCGGATGGCGGGCGCGTTGCGGCGGCGTTCGGGATAGACGAGGTACATCGCGTAATCCTCGGTCCAGAGGATGTCGAAGGGCTGGACCAGATCCCCGCGGGCCAGCTCCGCGCGAAAGAGGCGCGGGTTGAGAAGGCAGGCGCCATGCCCGGCGATCGCCGCCTGGGCGGTCAGCGCCTGGGTGCCGAAAAGCGTGCCGCCCCCGGCATGGACGCCCGGCGGTTCGACCCCGGCGGCGCGGAACCACCCCGCCCACCCCTCGTCGGTCTCGTCGATGCGCGGCAGGGCGAGAAGGTCCGCCGGCCGTTCCGGCCGCCCGTGCCGGGCCACGAAGGCCGGTGAGATCATCGGCGCGTAGGTTCCCGGCATCAGGAAATGCGCGGCAAGCCCCGGCCAGACCCCGCGTCCGGCGCGGATCGCCACGGTCGCCTCGCCGCCCAACAGATCGACGGCGCGGCTTTCAACCTCGACCCGCGTGGTGATCGAGGGATGGGCGATCTGAAACGACCCGAGGCGCGGCGCGAGGAATTGCTGCGCCACCGTGGGCAGGACCGAGATGACCAGCGTCTCGTCGCGGGCACGGTTCACGTCCGCGAAGGCTAGGCGCAGGATGTCGAACGCCTCGCCCGCGCGTTCGGCAAGCCGAGCGCCCTCGGCCGTCAGCGTCACGCCGCGTGCCTTGCGGTGGAACAAGGGAAGGCCCGCGCGATCCTCGAGAACCTTGATCTGATAGCTGACCGCCGCCTGCGTCATGCCCAGTTCCGCGCCCGCCGCGGTGAAGCTGCCCTGCCGCGCCGCGGCCTCGAAGGCGCGAATCGCGGAAAGCGGCGGAAGGTTGGATTTGGCGCGTTCGGTCATGACCGTTATTCATAAGCTGTCTTTATGATTGATATCCCGGATTCAATTGGTGTCAAAGCCCTTCTTCGACCAAACTGATAGCCAGAGGATTTCACGAAGGAACAGGGCCATGGCCGAAACGACGCTCCATATGCCCTTAAAATCAACAGGTATCGCCAGGGCAATCCTGAAGAAAGTAGCCGCATGGCGCGAGGCGCGGCGGCTTGACTGGGAATTGCAGGTGGCCGCGCGGCGGTTGGCCGATCTCTCGCCCCACCTTCTCGCAGACATTGGCTTGACTGATGCGTCGGAGGCGCGGCGCTGAGGCTGGACGGGGGCGCGGAACGGAGCATCTGGACTTCGCCCCCGGCCCGTGGGACGCTGTCGCCATGCCCCATGACGACCACGATCACCCGCATTCCCTCCTGCCGCCGGAGCCCGCGCTGCGCGTCAAGGCATTGGAGACGATCCTGACCCGCAAGGGCCTTGTCGATCCCGCCGCGCTCGACGAGATTCTCGACACCTATGAACGCAAGGTCGGCCCCCATCTCGGCGCCGCCGTCGTCGCCCGGGCCTGGAGCGATGCGGCTTACCGCGAACGCCTTCTCGCCGATGCCACGGCGGCGATCGCGGAGTTCGGGATTTCGGGCCGTCAGGGCGAACATGTGGTGGCGGTGGAGAATACGCCCGACACCCACAACATGGTCGTCTGCACGCTCTGCTCCTGCTACCCGTGGCCGCTTTTGGGCATCCCGCCCGCCTGGTACAAATCCGACGCCTACCGCGCCCGCGCGGTGCGCGAGCCCCGGAAGGTCCTGGCCGAATTCGGCGTGACCCTGCCAGAGGCGCAGCGCGTCCGGGTCTGGGATTCGACGGCCGAGGTCCGATACCTCGTGATCCCGATGCGGCCCGAAGGGACCGAGGGGCTCGACGAGGCGGCGCTCGCCGCCCTCGTCACCCGCGATTCCATGATCGGCACCGGCCTTCCGGCGGCCCCGGCATGACGCGCGTCCACGACTTGGGCGGACGCTGGGGCGACGGGCCGGTGACGCCGGAACCGCAGGGCATGGCGCCCTTCGCCGAGGACTGGCACCGCAAGGCCCTCGCGCTGACGCTGGCGGCGGGCGGGCTTGGCCAATGGTCGATCGACACGTCACGCCATGCCCGCGAATGCCTCTCACCGAAGGACTATGCGCGGTTCTCCTATTACGAGAAATGGATCGCCGCCCTGGCCGACCTTCTCGTCGCCGGGGATCTGGTCACGCGGGAGGAGCTGGCGGAGGGAAGCGCAGGTCCGTCCGCCGCGCATCCGAAGCTTTTCCGCGCCGACGCCGTGAGCCCGGCGCTGGCCAAGGGCTCACCCTATTCCCGGCCCGGCCCAGTCCCCGCCTTCGCCCCGGGCGACCGCGTGCGGACGCGCCTGCCCGCGCGAAACATCCATGTTCCGGGCGGGCATACCCGACTGCCCGCCTATGCCGCCGGCCAGACCGGCACGGTGATGCTCCTCCACGGCGCCCATGTCCTGCCCGACACCAATGCCCACGGCCTCGGCGAACGGCCCGAACCGCTCTACACCGTCGCCTTTTCCGCAGCCGACCTCTGGGGCGTGGCCGAGATGGACGGCGACGAGGTCACGCTCGACCTCTGGCAAAGCTATCTGGAACCGGCATGACGGCACCGGCGCCGCCCCGTTTCGACGAACCCTGGCAGGCGCAGCTTTTCGCCCTGACCGTGGCGCTGAGCGAGGCGGGCCACTTTTCCTGGCCCGATTGGGCTCAAGCCTTCGGTGCGACGCTGAAGCGACACGGCGCCGACCGTGCGCTCGATGGCGAGGCAGATTACTACGCGGCATGGTTGGAGACGCTGGAGGCATTGCTCGACACGGGCGGTTTCGCGGGGCGGGAAGAGGCCGGCAGGATTCGCGCGGCGTGGGAGGAGGCCTACCTCACCACCCCGCACGGCGCGCCGGTGCGGCTTCGCAGCGC
The DNA here is from genome assembly GCF_039830135.1 of Defluviimonas sp. SAOS-178_SWC. Taxonomy (NCBI): domain Bacteria; kingdom Pseudomonadati; phylum Pseudomonadota; class Alphaproteobacteria; order Rhodobacterales; family Paracoccaceae; genus Albidovulum; species Defluviimonas sp. SAOS-178_SWC. The sequence continues at coordinate 3,066,176 of NZ_CP156081.1, forward strand.
CTGAGGCCGGCGCGTCAGCCCTCGATCCGGAACACCTTGTCGCGCGCGGTATCGCCCCGGATCAGCACCAGCCGTGACTTCGCGACCCCAAGCGCCTTGGCCAGAAGCTTGACCACGGCCGCATTGGCCTTGCCGCCCTCGGGCACCACCGTGACATAGACGCGGATCGCCCCGTCCTCGACCACGATGGCGTTGCGCGAGGCTTTCGGCGTCACCCGCACGGAAATCTCGGTGCCTGGTTGGGCAAGATGGCTGAGATCGCTCATCCCTCCTCCTACTCCGGCATCCGGGCCGGTGCCAGAGCGGTGCCGCCTTGCGCCGGGCCTGCGAATGCGCAAGATCGGCGCCACCTTCAAGGAGACTGCGATGACCGAGCCGAACCTAGCCGCGATGGACTTCTTCCTTGCCCGCCGCTCGCGGCCGGCCAAGATCCTGCGCCCGCCGGTTCCTTCCGAGGACGCATTGCGCCCGATCCTGACGGCGGCGGCCCGGGTGCCCGATCACGGCAAGCTCGAACCCTGGCGATTCCTCGTCCTCGAAAAGCCCGCGCTGACGCGCCTTGCCGGCCTTGCCCGGACAAGGGGGGTCGCGCTCGGCCTCGACCCGGACCGGGTCGAGAAAGGCGTGCTTCAGTTCAGCGACGCCGACCTTGTCGTCGCCGTCGTCATGGTGCCGCGCCCGACCGACAAGGTGCCCGAGATCGAACAGCTCCTGTCCGCCGGCGCCGTCTGCCTGACGCTTCTCAACGCCGCTCTCGCCTCGGGTTGGGGCGCCTCGTGGCTGACCGGCTGGGCGGCGCACGACCCGGAGTTTTGCGCGGCCGGGCTCGGCCTTCACGCGAGCGAGCGGATCGCCGGGCTGATCCATATCGGGACCGAGACCGCGACGCCGCCCGACCGGCCACGCCCGGATCTCGATGCGATCACCACCTGGGTCCGGGAATGATCTTCGGGGATTTCCTGAAGGCGCTCGGCCAGCTCTCCGATCGCCGCTTCCTCAAGGTCGTGGTCCTTGGCGTCGCGCTGTCGCTCGCGCTGCTCTTCGCCGCCTATGCGGGCTTCGTGCAGATCATCGCCTGGCTCACGCCCGAGACGCTCTCGCTGCCCTGGGTGGGAGAGATCACTTGGGTGCACGACCTCCTCGGCTGGACCTCTCTCCTCCTGATGATCGGACTTTCGGTGTTCCTGATGGTCCCGGTCGCGTCCGCCTTCACGGGTCTTTTCCTCGACGAGGTGGCGGGCGCGGTGGAGGACCGTCACTACCCCGCCCTTCCCCCCGCGCCCCGGCAGAAGATCCTCGACGCGGTGATCGACAGCGTGAACTTCTTCGGCGTGATCGTCGCGGTGAACGTGGTGGCGCTCATCCTCTATGCCTTCGTCGGACCGCTCGCGCCCTTGATGCTCTGGGCGGTGAACGGCTACCTGCTCGGGCGGGAGTATTTCCAGATGGCGGCGATGCGCCGGCTCGGGCGGAACGGCGCGCGCGACCTGCGCAAGCGCCATGGCGGGCAGATCTGGGTCGCCGGCATGCTGATGGCTGCGCCCCTGTCGCTGCCGCTCGTCAACCTCGTGATTCCTGTCCTCGGGGCCGCGACCTTCACCCACATGTTCCACCGGCTCAATGGGGACGGCGCTCTTTGAGCGCTCAGATGATAGTCGGTACCCGCAAGCGCAACGACAACGCGAGGCCCGATGAGGCCTCGCGTCAGGAGATGTCAGGTCAGTGGAATCAGGCCGCGCGCGACAGGAGGACGTCGTCCACCTTCTTCTGCGCGCCCGCCTCGTCGGTGCCGGAGACGGCGGCCACTTCGCGGGTCAGACGTTCCAGCGCGGCTTCGTAAAGCTGACGCTCCGAATAGGACTGCTCGCGCTGGTCGTCGGTGCGGTGGAGGTCGCGCACGACCTCGGCGATCGCCATCAGGTCGCCGGAATTGATCTTCTGCTCATATTCCTGGGCCCGACGCGACCACATCGCGCGCTTGACCTTGGCCTTGCCCTTCAGCGTTTCGAGCGCCTTGGTCACCAGATCCGGCGAGGACAGCTGGCGCATGCCGATCTCTGTCGCCTTGTGCGTGGGCACGCGCAGGGTCATCTTGTCCTTCTCGAACGAGATGACGAAAAGCTCAAGCTTCAGCCCGGCGATTTCCTGCTCCTCGACCGCCATGATCTTGCCGACGCCATGCGCCGGATAGACGACGAAATCGTTCGGCCGAAAATCGGTCTTCTTCGTTTTGCTCATAAATGCTTCCTCGCAGAGACACTACCGTCATGGCGAAAAAAGAACCCGGGGGTCTCACAACCTCCGTTCAGCGATCCCGTTTTCGCCTACTTACCCCTTTAGCTGCCGAGCGGGACAGCTTGACGGACAGTTATCCTCATCCATTTGTGTCGTTTGTATAACAGAAAATCGGTCTGTTATAAAGGGCTGCGACGAACAGTCGCCGCGATTCGGCTCAATCAGCGGTGCGGAAAGCGCTTCGCACCACGAGATTTTTGGCTTGCGGCGGCATGCCAGGCGATTCGCACCGGTGCAAATCGAATCAGTCGCCCTCGCCGGGCGTCTCGGAGAAATACTTGTCGAGCTTGCCGGTCTCGCCGTCGCGGGCCTCGGCCTCCGGCAGCGGATCCTTGCGCTGGGTGATGACCGGCCACATCTCCGAATATTTCCGGTTGAATTCCACCCATTTCTCGAGATCGGGCTCGGTATCGGGGCGGATCGCATCGGCCGGGCATTCCGGCTCGCAAACGCCGCAGTCGATGCATTCGTCGGGATGGATGACCAGCATGTTCTCGCCCTCGTAGAAGCAGTCCACCGGGCAGACTTCGACGCAGTCGGTGTATTTGCAGGCGATGCAGTTGTCGGTGACGACATAGGTCATGGGCGGGATCCGGCGTTTCGGTTTCGCAAGACACCTAGCGGCAAGGCGGGCATCATTCAAGACGCCCGGACGGGAAAGACCGTCGAACCGGCCGGGGCGCGCGCCGGTGGAACGTCAGTCCTCCGCCCCTGCTCCGGGCGGAACGGCATCGCCCGGCGGCGGATCGAGATCGGCATAAAGCGTCTGGGCCTCGGTCGCGGGACCGCGTCGCGTCCCGCAGGCGAGGATGCGGACGACACGCACCCGGGCGGCCTGGCGGAAAGTCAGGACGTCGCCGGGCCCGACCGCGCGGCCGGGCTTGGCGATCCGGTCGCCGTTGAGGCGCAGATGACCGGACGAGACGACCTCGGCGGCAAGGCCGCGGGTCTTGAAGAACCGCGCCTGCCAAAGCCATTTGTCGATGCGGATGCGGTCCTCGGCCAAGCCCGCCTCAGATCTTGTCCCGAAGCCCCATCAGCGCGGCGGCGAAGGGGTTGTCGGGGTCGATCCGGTCCTTCTTCGGCGGGCGCGTCTCGAAAGTGCGGCCGCCGCCCTGCTCCTCGCGCTTGCCCTTGCCGCCGGGCTTGCCGCCGGGTTTGCCCTTGTGGGGCTTGCCGCCTCGGTCGCCGCGCGGCTTGCCCTCGCGCTTCTCGCCGCCGCCGTCGCGCGGGGCCCCGCCGGGGCGCTTGCCGCGCTCGGGACGGTCGCCACGCGGCGCGCGCGGACGCGGCGCCCAGGTAAAGGTGTAGAAGACCTCGGTTTCGGTCACGGTTTGCAGCGCCGCTTCCTCTTCGGTGATCGGATTGGCGGTCTTGCCCTCTTCCGTCGGCTGCGCGACGGGTTCGGAACGGACCTTCTCGCGCTCGCCCGGCTCGCCCTTATAGCCGAGACCGGCCATCAGGTCGGCGAACTGCTCCAGCGTCATGCCGGTGATCGAAAGCATGTCGGGATTGGCCTCGAAGCCCGCCCGGCTGTCCATCGTGCGCAGGATGTCGGCGAGGCGCTCCAGCATGTCGATGCGGATCGCCCGGGCGCCGGCCGGGTGATAGCCCGAGAGCGTATAATAGCCCTTCGGCACATCGGGGATGTTCGGCACGGTCACGAGACCCGGCGGCGGGCTTTCGGGGAATTCGTCGAGCCCTTCGAAAAGCGACCAGAGCACCAGACGGAGCCGCGTCGGCGCGGGCTTCAGCAGGAGCGGCTGGAAGATCGTGTACTGGCCGAACCGCACGCCATGCTTCCTGAGCGCGCCGCGCATGTCCTGGTCGAGCGCCTTGACCTCGTCCGCCACGCCTTCGCGCGGCAGGACGCCCAGAGCCTCCACCAGCCGGAAGGCGAAGCCGCGGGCAAGACCGGTGAGCGTTTCGTCGCGCTGAAGGTTCAGAAGCGGCTCAAAGAGCGTCGCGACCTTGCGGTCGATGAAATGCTGGAGCCGGCGGCGGACCTTTTCGGCCACGTCGAACCCGGCCTCCTCGTCGACGAAGGCCTCGACCTGCGGCTTCATCACGTCGGCGCCCTTCACGAGCTTGCCCATGGCGGAGCTGCCCCACATCAGCCCGCCCTGCTCGGTGAAGTCGAGCTCGGTATCGGGCGCGTTGTAGAAGCGGTCCGCACGCAAGTGGAATTCGGGGCGCAGCGCCTCATAGGCCGCCTGTTTCAGCGTCTTCGCCTCGTCGGGCGTGGCCGATCCGTCCTGATGGAAGCGGAATCCTTCGAGACGGCCGACGAATTCGCCCTCGACCGTCACTTCGCCCTTGTCGTTCACCTCGGCCACGAGGCCCTCCTTCTGCTTGAGCCGGCGAAGGAGGACACTCGTCCGCCGGTCCACAAATCTCTGCGTCAGCGCACCGTGCAGCGCATCCGACAGGCGGTCTTCTACAGCGCGCGTCTCGTCGCGCCAATGGCTTTCGTCCTGAACCCAGCCCGAACGCTGCGCGACATAGGTCCATGTGCGGATATACGCCAGCCGTTTCGACAATGTGTCGATATCGCCTTCGGTGCGGTCGATCCGGCGAATTTGCGCCGCCAGCCAGTCGTCGGGGACGTGTCCTTCCTGCAGGAACCCGAAGATCCGCTGGAGGAGGTTCGCATGTTCCTGGGCCGAGATGCCCTGGAAATCGGGGATGCGACAGACATCCCAGAGAAGCCGCAGGTCGCGCGAATGGCGGGCGCGGTCGCGGATCGCCGGCAGGTCGGCCAGCGTCTTCAGCGCGCGCAGGTCGTCCGCCTCGCGGCCCCGCATCAGCCATTCGTCCTGCGGCGACACTTCGAGCGAGGCGACGAGCCGGTCGACCGTGCCGAAATCCAGCGCGGAGGAGCGCCAGTTGAGCCGCTGGATCGGGCTGAAGCGGTGGTTCTCGATGCACTCGATGACTTCCGGCGCGAGGGGCGCCGCCTCGCCCGTCACCCCGAACGTGCCGGGCGCCATGTGCCGCCCGGCGCGGCCGGCAATCTGGGCCAGTTCATGCGGGAAGAGGCTGCGCATCCGCCAACCGTCGAACTTTGCGGTCGCGGAAAACCCGACATGGCCGATATCGAGGTTGAGGCCCATGCCGATGGCGTCGGTTGCGACGAGGTAGTCGACCTCGCCATTCTGGTACATCGCCACCTGCGCATTGCGGGTGCGGGGGGAAAGCGCGCCCATCACAACCGCCGCACCGCCCTTCTGGCGGCGGATGAGCTCGGCAATCGCATAGACGTTTTCAACCGAAAACCCGACGATGGCGCTGCGGGCGGGCATCCGGCTTATCTTTTTCGAACCTGAATAGGTCAGCGTCGAAAACCGCTCCCGCCGCAGGAACTGCACCTTCGGCACCAGCGCCGCGATCGCGCCGCGCATCGTGTCGGAGCCGAGGAACAGGGTCTCCATGAGGCCGCGCGCGTTCAGGAGACGGTCGGTGAAGACATGGCCGCGCTCGGGGTCCGCGCAGAGCTGGATCTCGTCCACGGCAAGGAAATCGGCGCCGATATCGGTGGGCATCGCTTCGACCGTGCAGACCCAGTACTGGGCGCGGGCACCGACGATACGCTCCTCTCCGGTGACGAGCGCGGCGACGGCGGGCCCGCGCGCGGCAACGATCCGGTCGTAGACCTCGCGCGCGAGGAGCCGGAGCGGCAGGCCGATCACGCCCGTGCGGTGCGCGAGCATGCGTTCGATCGCGTAATGTGTCTTGCCTGTGTTCGTCGGTCCGAGGACCGCGGTGATCCTCGTCTCCGCCGCCATGAGACCGCTCCTAGAGTGCCGTTCCGGACGTCTTCTTTTCCAGCCGTTCGAGCGCCTGCTTTATGTTGTCCTGATGCGGATGTATAGCCAGCGAGGCGCGGTAGACCTCCATCGCCGAAGCGTCGCGGCCAAGCTCTTCGAGAATCATCCCGAGGCCGTCGAGGGCGCCGAAATGATGCACGTTCAGGGCGAGCGTCCGCTCGATGTCCGCGACCGACGGCCCGAACTGTCCGGCGAGGAAATAGGCGGTGGCCCGCGCGTTCCAGCCTTCGGCGAAATCCGGCGCATGATCGGTGAGCGCGGTAAAATGCTCGATCGCGGCGACAAGGTCGCCGGCATCCATCGCCTCGCGCCCCCGCTTGAGCAGGAGATCCATCGACGCCGAGCCGGATTTCGACCATTCCCGCAGGATATCGGCCTGTGCCCTTTGCCACTCCGGGTTGTTCGGGTCAGCAAGTTCAGCGTAAAGGTTGTCGAGCATATCTGACGCGGCGGCAACCGGACCGGCCAGCGATAACGCAACGGCAAAGGCCGCCGATAGCACGTGGAGGTGGGTGGTTAAACGTCCCATAACGGTGCAGAGTGTAGACGAAACGCGCCGGAAAGCGAGACCCCCGGCGGTCACATTTGGAGGAACGATGAGCGAAGTGGTGAAGGCGGCCGTGGCGGCGCTGAGCGAGAAGATCACCGGCGGCATTCCGGGCGTGGCGAAATTCGTCATCCAGGACGAAGGCGCGCTGATCATCGACGGCACCGGCGTCCGAGCCGGCGACGATGAGGCCGATGTCACGCTGACGGCGGACCGCGAGACCTTCGAGGGAATCCTGTCGGGCGACGTCAATCCGACGGCGGCCTTCATGCAAGGCAAGCTCGCCGTCGACGGCGACATGGGGCTGGCGATGCAACTGGGCGCGGTCCTGTCCTGAGGATGGAGACGGCCCCCTTCTACGACGACGTGGCCGAGGCGCCCGCAGGTGCGACCTGTGTCTGGCTCGGCACGTCCGACGGGGTGCGCATTCGCGCGGCGCATTGGCGCGGCGGCACGAAGGGGACGGTGCTGCTGTTCTCCGGCCGGACCGAGTACATCGAGAAATATGGCCCTGCCGCGGGGGAGTTCGCGGAACGGGCCTATGCGATGGCGGTGCTCGACTGGCGCGGCCAGGGCATCGCCGACCGGCTCATCGAGGAACGGGCGCCCGGCCATGTCGGCAGGTTCGGTGATTACCAGCGCGACGTGGCGGCCTTCATGGAGTTCGTCCGGGCGGAGAAACTGCCCGAGCCCTATTTCCTCCTCGGTCATTCCATGGGCGGCTGCATCGGGCTTCGGTCGATCTATGACGGGCTTCCGGTCCGGGCGGTGACGTTCTCCGCGCCGATGTGGGGGATCAAGATGCATCCCCTCCTGCGCCCGGTGGCCTGGACTTTGTCCACCCTCGCGCCGATTCTGGGGATGGGCGACCGCCTGGTGCCCTCCACCTCGCCGATGACCTATGTGCTCGAAGCGCCCTACGAGGGCAATTTCCTGACGCGCGACCGGGAGATGTTCGATTTCATGCAGCGCCAGCTGACAGTGCATCCGGACCTCGCCATCGGCGGACCGACGCTGCAATGGCTGCGCGAGGCGCTTTGCGAGACGCGGGCACTGGCCCGCCGCCCCTCGCCCGGCCTGCCCTGCCTCACCGTTCTCGGGTCCGAGGAGCGGATCGTCCACGCGCCCGCGATCCACGCGCGGATGGGGCGCTGGCCGGGGGCGGAATTCGACCTTGTCGACAATGCCGAGCACGAGCTGATGATGGAAAACCCGGCCATCCGGAAGCGGTTCTACGACATGTCGGCCACGCTCTTCGACGCCCATCGCGGCTGAACCGGAGGCCGGCCGGTTCGCGTCAATCCGTCAAGGTCGGTAGGATCAGATCTTCACCTTCGCGAAACTGTCGCGAAGCGCTTTCGACCAGGCCGCGCTCATCTTGGCGAAATCGGGATCGCCTGCCTCGATCCGCCGCTGCTCGGCGACGCGGCAGTCGTCGCGGCGGATGACCGCGAGGTCGAGCGGCATCCCCACCGACAGGTTGGAGCGGAGCGTCGAGTCCATCGACAAGAGCACCGCCTTCTGGGCATCGGCAAGGGACGTGTCGGGCCGCACCACCCGGTCGAGGATCGGCTTTCCGTATTTGTGCTCTCCGATCTGGAGGAACGGCGTGTCGTCAGTCGCCTCGATGAAATTGCCCTCCGGATAGATGAGGAACATCCGCATCGCCCCGCCCTTGCGCTGGCCGGCGACGATCATCGAGGCCGAGACCCCCTGGCGCATCACGGCCAGCTTGTCGTCCACCGTCTGGCGCACCCGGGCAAGCGTATTGCCGACGATCTCGGCCACCGACAGCATGGTCGGCGCCATCATGATCGAGGTGTCGGGCCCGGCCTCGGGATCGTCGATCGCCTCGCGCAGCTCGGCGATGGCGGTCTGGGTGACCGACAGGCTGCCCGCCGTGACGATCGCGATCACGCGTTCGCCGGGATCCTCGAACATGAACATCTTGCGGTAGACCGCGATATTGTCGAGCCCGGCATTGGTACGCGTGTCCGAAAGGAGCACGATACCCTCGTTCAGCAAAAGCCCGACGCAATATGTCATGTTCCGGTTCCCGATCCCCTCGCGAGGCGCGACACTATTGCTGAGCTTGCTGGACCGCAACCGTGACTTCGAGGCTTTCCACCCCGAGGCCACGGGCTATGCCGCGGATGGGCGCGGCGTTGTGGGCGTCGTAGCCGGACCCGAGGCGGACATAGCGGTCGTCGGGGCAGCAGCGGTTGGCCGGGTCGAAGCCGATCCAGCCAAGCCCGTCGATCCAGATCTCGGCCCAGGCATGGGCCGCCTCGTGCGGGCTGCCGTCCTCGGCGGCGAAGAGGTAGCCCGAGGCATAGCGCGCCGGCAGGCCGAGGACCCGCGCCGCGGCGATCAGCGCGTGGGCGTGGTCCTGGCAGACACCTTCGCCGAGGGCCAGCGCCTCGGCGGCCGTCGTGTGCGCCTCGGTCGCGCCGGGGCGGTAGGCGATGGCGTCGGCCACTGCCCGTGAAAGCGCATGGGCGCGCGCCAGCGGCTCGTCCTCCGCCACGGCTTGCGCCAGTGCGTTCAATCCCGCGTCGGCCCGGGTCGCGTGCGTTTCGCGCAGATAGACGACCGGGTTCACCGCCTCGCGATGCCCCTGCAACAAGCCCGACAGGTCGGCCGTCTCGACGGTGCCGGAGACCGCCACGGTGACGTGATCGGCCGGCCCCCGGACCGACCAGCTTTCGATCCAGTCCCCTGCCCCGTCGCGGAAAGCCGCGCCTTTCTGGCCGCCCTCGACTTCGATCTCCCAGTCGAGAACCTTCTGGCCGTCGAACACCGAGGGGGTCAGCCGCAGGCTTTGGACCGCGACCCGGATCGGCGCGTCGTAGCGGTAGACCGTGCGGTGCGAGACGCCGAGCTTCATCGCGTCTCCCCACTCAGATAGGTGTCGTGCACCAAGGCGCCGATCCGGGCGATCTGGCCGATGAACCGGGTCAGGAACTCGTGCATGCCCTCCTCGAAGATTGCCTCGACCGTCAGACCCGCGACCTCGTCGCGCAATTTGTCGGCGGCGTGTTTCGCCGGGGTCTCGCGCCCGTAGGCCGTGGCGAGGTGATCGAGATGCGCCGCCGCGCCCGTGATCGAGGTCAGGAGCGACCGCGGGCATTGCCGGTTGAGGATCAGGAAATCCGCGACCTTGGCGGGCGTGATCTCTCCCCCGTAGGCCCAGTGAAAGGCGCGATGGGCCGAGAGCGCGCGGAGCAATGTCGTCCACTGGTAGGAATCGAGCCCGCTCCCCACATATTCCGCGCGCGGCAGGAGCACGTAGTATTTCACGTCGATGAGCCGCGCGGTGTTGTCGGCCCGCTCCAGCCGGTAACCGAGGCCGAGGAAATCGTAGCCGTCGTTGCGCAGAAGCGTCGTGTCGATGGCGCCCCGGACCTGGGCCGCGTGGCGCATCGTCCATTCGGTCAGCTGGCTCGTCTCGACGGCGCTCCGCTCCGCCCGCTCCAGCTGCCGCAACTCCTGATAGGCGGTGTTAAGCGCGTCCCAGACCTGCGCGGTCAGGGCGGTGCGGACGATCCGGCCGTTCTCGCGCGCGCGTTCGAGGCAGGAGGCGACGGAGGACGGGTTGTCACGGTCGAAGAAGAGATAGCTTTCGATATTGCGCTGGATCGGGTCGCCGTACTTCTTCGCGAACCCGGCGGCCGTCCCGGATGCCTGGAGGAGCGAATCCCATTCGTTGCGGTAGCCATGCCCGGCCGAGGGCAGCAGCGCGATCCGGGCGCCGACCTCGAGAAGCCGCGCCGAGGTTTCGGCCCGCTCCATGTAGCGGCCGATCCAGTAGAGATTGTCAGCAGTCCGGCTCAGCATCGCATCACTCCGCCAGCACCCATGTGTCCTTGACGCCGCCCCCTTGCGAGGAATTGACGACAAGCGACCCCTCGGTCAACGCAACCCGCGTCAGGCCGCCGGGCACCAGTTCGATCGTCTCCCCGACGAGGCAATAGGGCCTCAGATCCACATGGCGCGGCGCCACGCCTTCGGCGACGAAGGACGGACAGGTCGAGAGCGCCAGCGTCGGCTGCGCGATGTAGTTGCCGGGATTTTCACGGATGAGATCGGCGAAGGCGGCGATCTGCGCCTTGGTCGATTTCGGCCCCACCAGCATGCCGTAGCCGCCCGAACCGTGCACTTCCTTCACCACGAGGTCGCCGAGGTTGTCGAGGACATGGCCAAGGTCGTCGGGCCTGGCGCATTGCCAGGTCGGCACGTTCTGCAGGATCGGCTCCTCGCCGAGATAGAAGCGGATCATCTCGGGCACGTAGGTATAGACCGCCTTGTCGTCGGCCACGCCTGCACCCGGCGCCGAGCAGATCGTCACCCCTCCCGAACGGTAGACGTCCATCAGCCCCGGCACACCAAGCATCGAATCCGGCCGGAAGCACAGCGGATCAAGGAAGGCGTCATCGACGCGGCGGTAGATCACGTCGACCCGTTTCGGCCCTTCCGTCGTGCGCATCCAGACGAGCCCGCTTTCTACGAAAAGGTCCGGCCCCTCGACCAGTTCGACCCCCATGAGGTCGGCAAGGAAGGAATGTTCGTAATAGGCCGAGTTGAAATGACCGGGCGTCAGGATAACGACCGTCGGCTCGCCCTCGCATTTCGCTGGCGCGACCGAGGCGAGCGTGCGGCGCAGAAGCTCCGGATAGGCGTCCACCGGCTCGATCCGGTTCTCTCGGAAGAGGGCGGGAAACATCCGCATCATGATCTCGCGGTTTTCCAGCATGTAGCTGACGCCGGACGGGGTGCGGCAGTTGTCTTCCAGCACGAAGAAATCGTCCGGGCCGGTGCGCACGAGGTCGATACCGACGATATGGGCATAGACCCCTTTCGGCGGCACGAAACCGGCAACCGCCTTTTCGTAAGCCTCGTTGCCGTAGACCAGATGCGCCGGGATGCGCCCGGCGCGGATGATCTCTCCGCGTCCGTAGACATCGACGAGAAAGGCGTTGAGCGCCGCCGCCCGCTGCTTGATACCGCGATCGAGGCGGCGCCACTCTGCCTGCGAGAAGATCCGCGGCAGCATATCGAACGGGATCAGCCGGTCCGGGTCGCCGCCGTCGCCATAGACCGCGAAGGTGATGCCGATGCGGCGGAACAGCGTCTCCGCCTCGGCCTGCTTCATTGCCCGCAATTCCGCCGGCATGGACCGGGTCCAGCCTTCAAGGGCCGCATAGAGGCTGCGCACCGCGCCGCCGTCATACATCTCGTTGAAATAGTGTGCGGTCATTGATCATCCCGTGCCGCTCCGGCGATTCCGCGGGCGGTTGTCGAATTGTTAGGCACCCAGGACAGTGGCGCAAAGCGCGACCACGCGATCAGCCCATGACCCGAACGAAAAAACGCTGAAAAAATCCACATACGCCTAAATATTGGGCAGAAAACTGCGAGGTTCTCGACCTTGCAGAGCGCGCGCCCCGCGCCTTATGTCTGGGGCACCGGAAAAAAGAGGACGCCATGATGATCGCCACGCCCCGCCCCGTTCACGACGCCAACGCGACTGCGGGAGGCGGGCTCGGCAAGTTGCCGGAATGGGATCTGAGCGACCTCTACACCGCCCCCGACGCGCCGGAAGTGGCGCGCGACCTCGACTGGCTGGAGAAGGCCTGCGCCGGGTTCGCGTCCGACTACGAAGGCAAGCTTGCCGGTCTCGATGCCGAAGGGATGCTCGACTGCATCCGCCGCTACGAGCGGATCGAGGCGGTGGCGGGGCGGATCATGTCCTATGCGGGCCTGCGCTACTATCAGAACACGGTCGACGCGACCCGCGCCAAGTTCATGTCGGACTGCCAGGACAAGGTCACCGATTTCACCACGCCGCTCGTCTTCTTCTCGCTCGAGTTCAACCGGATCGAGGATGCGGCCTACGACAGGCTCTTTACGGCCAATGCCGAGATCGGACGCTACAAGCCGGTTTTCGACCGGATGCGCGCGATGCGGCCCCACCAGCTTTCGGACGATCTGGAGAAGTTCCTGCACGATACCTCTGTCGTCGGCGCCTCGGCCTGGAACAAGCTTTTCGACGAGACGATGGCGGGGCTGGAATTCACCGTCGCCGGCGAAGACGAGCCGATGAGCCTCGAAGCCGTCCTGAACCTTCTCTCCGAGCCCGAGCGCGACCGCCGCGAGGCCGGGGCGCGGGCGCTGGCGCAGGTCTTCGGCGAGAACGTCAAGCTTTTCGCCCGGGTGCACAACACGCTCGCGAAGGAAAAGGAGATCGAGGATCGCTGGCGCAAGATGCCCACGCCACAGACCGCGCGGCATCTCTCGAACCACGTCGAACCCGAGGTGGTCGAGGCGCTGAGGAACGCCGTCGTCGCCGCCTACCCGAAGCTCTCGCACCGCTACTATGCGCTGAAGGCGAAGTGGATGGGGCTCGACAAGCTCCAGGTCTGGGACCGGAACGCGCCGCTGCCGATCGAGGAAAAGAAGACCGTCGGCTGGGACGAGGCGCGCGAGATGGTGATGTCGGCCTATGCCGATTTCGCGCCCGAGATGGCGAAGATCGCGGAACCCTTCTTCGACAAGGGCTGGATCGACGCCGGTGTGAAGCCCGGCAAGGCGCCCGGCGCCTTTGCGCACCCGACGGTGACGGATGTCCACCCCTATGTTCTCCTGAACTACCTCGGCAAGCCGCGCGACGTGATGACGCTGGCGCATGAGCTTGGCCACGGCGTTCATCAGGTGCTTGCCGCCCCGCAGGGCGAGATGCTGGCCTCGACGCCGCTGACGCTCGCCGAGACCGCCAGTGTCTTCGGCGAGATGCTGACCTTCCGCCGGCTTCTCGCCCAGGCGAAGACGCCGAACGAGCGCAAGACGCTTCTGGCCGGCAAGGTCGAGGACATGATCAACACGGTCGTCCGCCAGATCGCCTTCTACGATTTCGAATGCAAGCTCCATGCCGCGCGCCGGGCGGGTGAGCTGACGCCTGAAGACATCAACACGCTCTGGATGAGCATCCAGGGCGAAAGCCTCGGGCCGGTCTTCGAATTCATGGACGGATACGAGACGTTCTGGTCCTACATCCCGCATTTCGTCCACTCGCCCTTCTACGTCTATGCCTATGCCTTCGGCGATGGCCTCGTGAACGCGCTCTATGCCGCCTACGAAGAGGGCCTGCCGGGCTTCGAGGAGAAGTATTTCGAGATGCTCAAGGCGGGCGGATCGAAGCACCACAAGGACCTTCTCGCGCCCTTCGGGCTCGATGCGAGCGATCCGACGTTCTGGGACAAGGGGCTCAGCATGATCGCCGGCATGATCGACGAGTTGGAGGCGATGGAGGACTGACGCCGGGCCGCGCGGCCCTCTGTGCGCGCACCGCGTGGCATTGCTACAATTTTGCCGATTTGCCCCAAGATCGAGCGCAAACAGATGATTTGCGCCATTTTTCCGCCCGAAAACCGTGAAAAACACGCGCTAGCCTCAAGTGTGAGAGGAACGCCCGGCTTGCCGGACCAGACGAGTGTGAACGTGTGAAAACGACGGATCTTCCCGCGCGCGATCCGGATCTCCCCAACGGGGGTCCACTCCATCGCCACGGCCCCGCCTGCTTCCACGGAATGAGGAAGTAGCCAATGGCGACGACGTTCAACTGGATCTATCTCGGAACGTCGTCGACGATGCTCGACCCGACCGAGGGCAATACCACCGCCGAAAACATCAACGCTTTCGTCGGCAGCACTTTCGGATCGTCCGGCAATCCGCTCTACACGCACATCACCTCGGCCACGATGGTCAACGTGGGCGGTTCGGCGACCGCGCTGGACGGGAACAACAACCTTGCCAACGACCGGTTCACCACCGATATCGGATCGGGCACCCAGACCTTCACCTTCGACATCAGCGTCCAGTACAACGCCACGGTGACCTATGCCGACGGGACGACCGGGACGGTGACGGCCGTCGTCCTGCAAAGCACGACCGGGCAGCTTTTCCTGGCCCCCGAAACCGCCGCGGGGTCCGACACCAACGTCTATGAAGCCAAGCCGATCCAGTCGATCACGTTCAACTCGGCCGCGAGCTACAGCGGCAACCTCGGCACAGATCGCTATGTCACCGGCTTCGACGACGGTTTCGTCGAGGGGACCGCAGGCAACGACCTGATCAACGCCAGCTATGTCGAGCCGGTCGCCAACGGGACCGACCGGATCGACAACGGCGACGGGATCTCGAGCGCCGGCACGGCCTGGCAGGACGACCGCGTCCGCGCCGGGGCGGGCAACGACACGGTGCTGGCCGGGCTCGGCAACGACTACGTCGACGGTGGAACCGGCGCGGATTCCATTGATGGCGGCAGCGGCAACGACTCGCTCTACGGCGGAGACGGCGTCTTCAACGACACCATCCTCGGCGGAGACGGAAACGACACGATCGACGGCGGAGACGGAAACGACTCGCTTCTCGGCGGCGCGGGGGCCGACAGCATCGCGGGCGGCGCCGGAGACGACTACGTCGATGGTGGCGACGGCAGCGACATCATCGACGGTGGCCCCGGCAACGACACGTTGATCTTCGGCGCCGGGGACGACACCGTCCATGGCGGCGACGGCAACGATTTCATCGACGACGCCATCGGGGCCCAATTGGTCGGCGCCAACCTACTGGACGGCGGCGCGGGCAACGACACGATCTACGGTGGCGGCGGCGACGACACGCTGATCGGCGGCGCGGACGATGACCGGCTGTTCGGCGAGGACGGGGCGGACAGCCTCGATGGCGGCACCGGGAACGATGCACTCGACGGCGGTACCGGCAACGACACGCTGATCGGCGGCGCCGGCGACGACACGATGACCGGCGGCACCGGAAGCGACTATTTCGCCGGGCTGACTGCCGGCGACGTCGTCGATGGTTCCGAGGATGCGGGCGGCGGCGACAACGACGTGCTCGACCTCTTCGGGTCCGGCTGGACCAAGGCGACCACCAACATCGTCTTCTCGACACCCGACCACGAAAACGGCACGGTCGAATTACTCGACGGGTCGGGCAATGTCGTCGGGACGATGACCTTTTCCAACATCGAGACCATCGTCCCCTGCTTCACGCCCGGCACGCGGATCGAGACCAGGCAGGGCCCGGTCGCCGTCGAGCGGTTGAAGGCGGGCGACCGTGTCCTGACGAAGGATCACGGCTACCAGACGCTGCGCTGGATCGGGCGGCGTGATCTGACGCCTGCGGATCTCGCAGCGCATCCGACGCTCAGGCCGATCCTGATCCGCGCCGGGGCGTTCGGCCCTGCGATGCCCGCGCGCGACATGCGCCTGTCGCCACAGCACCGGGTGCTTCTCAGCGGCGCACGGGCCGAGCTGTTCGCTGGCGAGGCAGAGGTCTTCGCGCCCGCGGTGCACTTCGTCGGATTGTCCGGCGTGGTGCGGGACGCGGCCTCGGGCGGCACGAGCTACATCCATCTGCTCTTCGACCGGCATGAGATCGTTCGCTCCGACGGGATCTGGAGCGAGAGCTTCCAGCCCGCGGCGGCGATGCTTTCGGGGCTTGAGCGCGACCAGCGCGACGAGGTTCTGGCGCTGTTCCCGGAACTGATCGGGGACCTTTCCCCCGCGAACAATGGGAACTATCCTGCGGCGCGATCGACGGTGAAACGGCACGAGGCGCGGCTGATCCTCGCGTCCTGACGGCGAGGGCGGCGCATGTGGCTCATCTGGAGGATACTCGCGGCGCTCGCCGTCATCGCCGCGCTCGGGTTCTTCCTCTTTGCTCCGGGCATCGTCGAGAGGCGGCAGAACCCGGTTATCGCCCACGATCCCTGGCCGGTCAGCCCCGCCGCGAAGGCGATGCACGAGCGGCTGATCATCGGGGACTGGCACGCGGATTCGCTGCTTTGGGGGCGTGACCTGACCGAACGCGCGTCGCGCGGGCAGGTCGACCTGCCACGGCTCGCCGAGGGCAATGTCGCGGTACAGGTCTTCACCACCGTCACGAAAAGCCCCTCCGGCCTCAACTACGAAAAGAACGCGGCGGACGCGCGCGACGACATCACGCTGCTGTTCCTGGGCCAGCTCCGCCCCCTGCGCGCCTGGCTCGATCTGACGCAACGGGCATTGGTTCAGGCCGCAGCGCTGGCGGCCGCCGAGGACAGGGCGCCCGATGCGGTGAAGATCGTGCGGACGCGGGCCGATCTCGCCTCCGTACTCGACCGCCGGGCGGGCGGCGAAAAGGTCGTCGGCGCGATCCTTGGCGCCGAGGGCGGTCATGCCCTGTCAGGCGAGATCGGCAATCTCGACAAGCTGTACGATGCCGGGTTCCGGCTGATCGGGCTCACGCATTTCTTCGACAACGCGCTTGGCTCCTCGCTTCACGGCGAGGCCGGGGCGGAGAGCGGCCTGACCGATTTCGGCCGGGAGGTGGTCAAGAAACTGGTCGAGAAGCGGATGATCATCGACCTTGCCCACGCCTCCCCGGCGATGGCGCGGGAGGTTCTGGACATGGTCGATGTGCCAGTCGTGGTCAGCCATACCGGCATCTACAGCCACTGCCAGACGGTGCGGAACTTCCCCGACGACCTGATGAAAGCGGTCGCCGACAAGGGCGGCCTGATCGGGATCGGCTTCTGGAAAGAGGTCACTTGCGACGACGGCCCGGCAGGGATCGCCGGCGCCATTGTCGCGGCGATTGCGCTTGTCGGCGCGGATCACGTCTCGCTCGGATCGGATTTCGACGGGGCGGTGACGACACGGTTCGACGTGTCCGAACTCGCGGCCCTCACACAGGCCCTCATGGACCGGGGCCTCGACGAACCGGCGATCGCCAAGGTCATGGGCGGCAACATGATCCGCTTCCTCGAGGCGGCGCTGCCGGACGCCTGACGCCCCGCCCGGGCGAATGCTAGATCGACAGAACACCCGTAAAATGGCCGGGCAGATCGTGGAGCGGTACGTTCACGAGGTCCTTCGCCAGATCGGCGTGAAGGGCCGCCGCCGGGGCGCCCTTGATCTGGCCGCGCAGGACGCCCAGCATCTTCGCGGGCGCCGCCACCACCAGACGGTCGAATTTTCCCGCCGACCATTGCTGCGCCAAGGCCTCGACCACGTGCCTGGCAAACCGCCCGCGTTCCTGTTCGTCCGCCGAGTCATGCGGATCGAATCCGTGACGGGCAACGCCGCCAGGCCCGCCGGTCTGTCGGCCCGGCCGGTCGCTGTAATCGACCTGGGCCGCGGCGAACTGGCTGATCGAGATGTCGCAAACCTCGCTCAGCCCCTTGCCGACCCCTTGATTGAGAAAGAAGCGGGCCGATTCCTCACCCGCAACAAGAACAAGCGTGCGTATCGGTTTCATGGGCATCCTCCACATCAGGCTTTGATCCCATATGGGAACGACGCTGCCGCCTCGCCATGATCGGCGTCAACGTCAGGTTCTATTTTGCCGCGGCGAACACCCGGTCGATCATCGCCTGCGTTCCCTTCGCATCCTCGAGGCTCCACGGATAGGCCGCGCCGTCGCGGATCGTGCGGCCGAACGCCTCGACCTGGTTCCGATACTGGCGGGCGCCGGGAAACCGCTCGACATGATCGGGCTTTCCGGGGCGGAACATGTGAAGCTGCGCCTCGCCGAACAGCCCGGCGTTGAAGGGCGCAGTCAGGCGTATAAGTCCGGTCTCGCCCTGGAACACCACCTCCTGCCGGGGCGGCAACCGCATCGAGGTCATGGCGCCGTAGGTGAAGCGCCCGCCCGGCCCCTCCATGTCGGCGATCACCTGCGCAAAGACGTCGACGCCGTTCTCCAGAACGATCCTGGAGCGGATGTCCGTGGGCTCCGCGCCCGTCGCCCAGCGCACGGAGCCATAGGCATAGACCCCGATATCGGGGATCGAGCCGCCGCCGGTTTCCGGGCGGTTGCGGATATTGCCGGGATCGGCGCGGTTGTCGTAGCTGAACGCGGCATCGGCATGAAGGATGCGGCCGATCGCGCCCTCGTCCAGCAGCGCCTTGGCGCGCTGCCACTGCGGGTGGTGGACGATCATGTAGGCTTCGGTCGCGAAAAGCCCGGAGCGATCGCGCGCCTCGATCAGCGCGTCGATCTCCTCCGCCTTCAAGGCGATGGGCTTTTCGGTCAGCACATGCTTGCCGGCGGCAAGCGCCTTCAGCGTCCAGTCGACATGTAGGTGGTTCGGCAGCGGAACATAGACAGCCTCCACCGCCGGATCGGCAAGCAGCGCGTCGTAGGAGGCATGGACCTTCAGATCGGGGCAGAAAACGGAAAAGCCCGTCGCCTTCGCCGGGTCGGAGGTTGCCAGCGCGTAAAGACGCGCGCCTTCGGCCTCATGGATCGCGCGGGCCATGTGCTGCCGGGCGAAGTTCGCGGCGCCGAGGACGCCCCAGTTCACGGTTTTCATGGGCGGCTCCCTCTTTTTGCGGTCGTAAATGGGTAGCGCCGCCCCGCCGTCATGGCAATGCCTGCGCCGGTTGATCCGGGTCAAGGCGGCGCAGGCGCCCTCGTTCGCATCGGAATGCGACACCGAAAGGGGACACGATGCAGCAGCGCAGCCGTGTCCGGCGCGTAATTGCGCGCCCATCCGCAAGCCGGCCATATCTGGGCTGGACACGACACAGATATTTTCCAAGAAATCGCGTGGTTCCTGTGGAGAATCTGACCTCTCAGGCCGGGATCAGCATGCCCTTGTCCTTGGCGAGGTTGCGCATCTCGGATTGCAGCTTCTCGAAGGCGCGCACCTCGATCTGGCGGATGCGTTCGCGGCTGACGCCGTATTGCTCGGACAGATCCTCCAACGTCACCGGGTCGTCACGCAGCCGGCGCTGCATCAGGATGTCCTTCTCGCGGTCGTTCAGCACGTCCATCGCGCTTTCCAGAAGCTCGCGGCGCACCGACAATTCGTCCTCCGCCTCGTAATTGGCGGCCTGATCGGCATCCTCGTCCTCAAGCCAGTCCTGCCACTGCGCCGTGCCCTCGTCCGACCCGATCGTCGCGTTGAGCGAGGCATCGCCGCCCGACAGGCGCCGGTTCATCGAGATCACCTCTTCCGCGGTCACGTTGAGGTCGTGGGCGATCTTCTCGACATGTTCGGGGCGCAGATCCCCCTCTTCCAGGGCACCGATCCGGGCCTTGGCCTTCCTGAGATTGAAGAAGAGTTTTTTCTGCGCCGAGGTCGTGCCGAGCTTCACAAGGCTCCATGACCGCAGGATGTATTCCTGGATCGAGGCGCGGATCCACCACATGGCGTAGGTTGCGAGACGGAAGCCCTTTTCGGGATCGAAGCGCTTCACGGCCTGCATCAGGCCGACATTCGCTTCCGAGATTACCTCGGCCTGTGGCAAGCCGTAGCCGCGATAACCCATCGCGATCTTCGCGGCGAGACGCAGGTGTGAGGTGACGAGTCTGTGCGCGGCCGAACTGTCCTGATGGTCGACCCAGCTCTTCGCCAGCATGTATTCCTCTTCCGGCTCCAGAAGCGGGAACTTGCGGATTTCCTGAAGATACCGGTTCAGCCCCTGTTCGGGACTTGGCGCGGGAAGATTCGTGTAGCTCGCCATTTCTGACCCCCTGTTCCGGTCGAGGACCTGAAAATCTATGGCCCCGGACCGTCTTGCGCAAGGCGTGACCTTACAATCCACCTTTTAACGCCAAATGCTTTCCGATCCGTCGTTGTTCCAGAAATGTTTCAGCCTTTCACCACCTTGTCAGGCGACGCGAGCGTGGCTGATCAAAGCAACGGCCCCATCGTCGCGAAGAGGTTGTCGACCATCCTAGTGATCCAGTGCCGCGTTTCGACCTCCTCGCAGGCAAGCTCCCGCGCGTCGGAAAGATAGGCCAATTGCCGCGTTCGGATGAGGCCCGTGACATCCTCGGAGGCGAGAATGAGGTTGTTTTCGAAGTTCAGCTCGAAGCTGCGACGGTCCATGTTGGCAGAACCGATGCAGGCGGCGCGGCCATCCACCGTCAGCGTTTTGGCGTGCAGAAGCCCCTTGCGATACTCGGCGATCCGCACCCCGGCCCGCAGGAGGTCCGGATAGTAGCTCCGGCTCGCCCGCGCGACGAAAAAGCTGTCGTTGCGCTCGGGCAGGATCAGGGTGACGTTCACGCCGCGCAGCGCCGCGCCGTGGATGGCGCGCTGCAACGTGTCGTCGGGAACGAAATAGGGCGTCGTGATGATGACCTCGTCCTCGGCCGAGGCCAGCAGCAAGGCGAAAAGGTCCGAGACCGCGCGATTGTCGACGGTCGGGCCGCTGCCGACGACAATCGCGGGGAATCCGGCCGGATCGGCGGGAACGGGATCGTCGAGCATCGCCGAGATGTCTTCCTGCCCGTGGGTCATCCAGTCGATGGCGAAGATATGCTGCAACTGGCCCACGACCGGCCCTTCGATCCGCAGGAACGTATCGATCCAGGGGGCGTATTTCGCCTTCACCCGGAACTCCGGATCGGCGCAGTTCTGGCTGCCGCAATAGCCGGTCCTGCCGTCGATGACCGCGATCTTGCGGTGGTTGCGCAGGTCGATCCGCGCGAAGAAGATGTGGAAAAGAAGCCAGCGCATCTTGAAGGTGATCGCGGTTTTCACCCCCGTTTCGCCAAGGCGGCGCCAGCGCGCGGACCGCGCCATCCGCCTGGAGCCGAGCCCGTCGATCAGAAGCCGGCAGGTCACACCACGCGCGGCGGCACGCTCGACCGCGTCGAGCACACGTAGCCCGTTTCCGTCTTCGAGCCAGATGTAGAAAAGCAGGTGCACGTGATCGCGCGCGGCGTCGATATCGGCGATCAGCGCCGCGATCTCGGCATTCTCGTCCGGTGGCAGACTTGCGGTGTTCCCCGCGAGCGGGCGGAACCCGTTCACCGCCACGGCGCGGCGGAAGACCTGTCGGAACTGCGCGGGAATCTCGGCCTCGGACGTTTTGCCCCCCCGCAGATGCCCGAGACGCCTGGTTGCATTCGCCATCCGCTGCGCCGTCCTGCCGCCGATCTTCGTCTCGCCGAAAAGGAAGTAGAAGACGATCCCGACAAACGGCAGCGCCGCGATGAGCAGGAGCCAGGCCGCGCGCGAGGCGGGTTGGCGGTCCCGACGGCTCAGCGCGCGCGCGGCGGTGATGACCTGCAAGGTAATGTGAGCGAGGACACCGAAGGACAGCGTCATGCCCGGCCCTTCCCATTCCGCCCAAGGCGGATCACCCGCGCAGGCACGCCAGAAGCTCCGAAAAATCCTCCGGCAGGTCGGAGGTGAACTGCAACTCCTCGCCCGTCACGGGATGGATGAAGCCGAGCGTCGCGGCATGGAGCGCCTGACGGGGAAAGTCGGACACCGCCTTGGCGGCGGCCTCGCCCAGCGCCTTGACGGCTGGCTTGCGCCGTCCGCCATAGGTCGGGTCGCCGACAAGGCCGTGGCCGATATGCGCCATGTGAACGCGGATCTGATGGGTGCGCCCGGTCTCCAGCCAGCATTCGACGAGCGCGACGGCGGGCGGCTCTCCGAACCGTTCGACGACACGCACCCGCGTGACTGCATGGCGGCCACCATGGAAAAGGACCGCCTGCCGCTGGCGGTCGGTCTTGTGCCGGGCAAGCTGCGTGGTGATCTTCAGCACACCGCCCGGTTCGAAGTTCGTGCCCTTCGTGCCGTGGAGCCGCGGGTCGTTCTGCTCCGGAACGCCGTGGACGAGCGCGAGGTAGCGGCGGTTGACGGCGTGCTTCTCGAACTGCCGGGCAAGCCCGTGATGGGCGCGGTCGGTTTTCGCCACGACCAGAAGGCCGGACGTGTCCTTGTCGATCCGGTGCACGATTCCCGGCCGCCGTTCGCCCCCCACCCCGGACAACGTCTCGCCGCAATGATGCAGAAGCGCGTTGACCAGCGTCCCGTCCCTGGACCCCGGCGCTGGGTGCACGACCATGCCGGCGGGCTTGTCGATGACGATCAGGTCCTCATCCTCCCAGACCACCGTCAGGGGAATCGCTTCTGCCTTCGTCTCCACCACTTCGGCGGGGCCGACGGTGATCTCGTAGACCTCGCCCTCGGCCACCCTGGCCTTGGCGTCGGTGACGGGCGCGCCGTCGCGGCGGATCGCGCCATCGCCCAGAAGCTTCGCGATGCGGGAACGGGACAGGGCCGCTTTCTCTGGCACAAAGCGGGCCAGCGCCTTATCAAGACGGTCGGGCGGGTTTTCCCCGATCACGACGCGAAGGGCTGGGCCGGTGGCATCCGACATGAACGACGCTCCACTGGGCGAAAGCGCGGACCGGCCGCCGGAACTGCGCTTTCTGAAGGTATTGGTCTCGGTTCTGGCCGGGACGATGATCCTCGGCCTGATAACGATCATCGCGCTGATTGTCATCCGCTTCCCCACCGCAATGTCCTCGCGCCCGGCCCTGCCCGAGACCGTCAGCCTGCCCGAGGGCGTCCGGGCCGAGGCCGTCACCTTCGGCCGCGGATGGATTGCGGTCGTCACGGACACCAATGAAATCCTGATCCTCGACCCGAAGTCCGGGGCACTCCATCAGCGCGTGGCGATCGAGCCGGGCAACTGATTGACGTCCCTATCGCGGCGCACCGGCTCTGGCCGGCCATTCGGCATGCTTGACAGGCCTCCGATTCTGACACAACTATACGACAGTTCAGCAGAGAGTGCGCCATGGCCAGGCCCCCGCGTTATGACGTTCTGTTCGAGCCGGTCCGGATCGGGCCGAAGACCGCGAAGAACCGCTTCTTCCAGGTCCCCCATGCCTCCGGCATGACCAATGCCAACCCGCATGTCCGCGCCGCCTTCCGCGCCACCAAGGCCGAGGGCGGATGGGGCGTGGTCTCGACCGGGGCCTGCTCGGTCCATCCCTCCTCCGACGACAGCCCCTTCCCCTTCGCCACGCTCTGGGACGAGGCCGACATCCGCGCCCATGCGGTGATGACGGAGGCAGTCCATGCCCACGGCGCGCTGGCGGCGGTGGAGCTCTGGCACGGCGGCGCGGCGGCGGTGAACCGCACCTCGCGGCTTGCGCCGCTCTCGCCGTCGGGCGTGCCGTGGATGGCGACGCATGTCGGCTTCATGTCCGCCGCGCGGCCGAAGGTGATGGACGGGGACGATATCCGCGACCTGATCCGCTGGCACGCGGAGGCGGCGGTCCGGGCCGAACGTGCGGGGTTCGACATCGTCTATGTCTATGCCGGGATGGGCTATCTGCCCTACCAGTTCCTTCTGGAGGACTACAACCACCGCACCGACGCCTATGGCGGATCGGTCCGCAACCGCGTGCGGCTGGTCGAGGAGCTGATCGACGCCGTGCGCGAGGCGACGCACGGGCGCTGCGCGGTCGCCTTGCGGCTGTCGTTGCAGGAACTCAGGGCGCGGCCTTCTCAGAACGCCCCCTCGGAGGCGCACGAGGTGACAGCCCATCTCAGGGATGCGCCGGATCTCTTTGATATCAAGATGGACTATTCGACAGCGGATTGCGCGCCCTCGCGGTATGTCGCGGAAGGCAGCCATGAGCCGGTCGTCGATTTCGTGAAATCGCTGACCGACAAGCCGGTCGTCGGCGTCGGTCGTTTCACCTCGCCGGACACCATGGTTTCGATGGTGCGGCGCGGAGTGCTCGATCTCATCGGCGGCGCCCGACCGTCCATCGCCGACCCGTTCCTGCCGAGGAAGATCGAGGAAGGGCGCGAGGACGAGATCCGCGAATGCATCGGCTGCAACATCTGCATCTCCTCCTGGCATGACGGGGTCTGGGTGCGCTGCACGCAGAACCCGACGGCGGGCGAGGAATGGCGGCGCGGCTGGCATCCGGAGCGGGTGCAAAAGGACGCGGGCGGCTCGGTACTGGTCGTGGGTGGCGGGCCTTCGGGGCTGGAGGCGGCGCTGACGCTCGGGCGGCGGGGCTACCAGGTCTCGCTTGCCGACAAGGCGCGCGACTTCGGCGGGCGGCTCTTGTGGGAAACCCGGCTGCCGGGCCTCAGGGAGTGGTTCAGGGTCGCCGACTATCGCCTTGGTCAACTTCGGAAAATGCCGAATGTCTCGCTTTTCGCCGAAAGCGACCTCACGCCGGCGGACGTGCGGGAGTTCGGCGCCGATCATGTCGTCATCGCCACCGGCGCGCACTGGACCGCGAACCTCTGCGGCGCGAACGAGATCCCGGCCGCCCCCGTCGACGCGCCGCGCGTCTACACGCCCGACGACATCGCGCGCGGCGTGACGATCGAGGGGCCGGTCTCGGTCTTCGACTTCGACAATTACTACATGGGCTCGGCCATTGCCGAACATCTGGCGGCGCAAGGCCTCGCCACGACCTACATCACTACCGCCGGGGCCGCGCAGGCCTGGGGCTTCATGACCAACGAACAACCCTTGGTGCATCAGGCCTTCCTCAAGGCCGGGATCGGCTACCGGACGCTGGAAATCGTGACGGGCTTCGACGGTGAGACGCTCCGCCTCGCGCAGATCTTCACCGGCGAGCCGCGCGAGATCGCCGCGCGCTCGCTGGTGATCGTCGGCCAGCGGGCGGGAGGATCGGCGCTTTACGACGCGCTGCGGACGGATGGGACGGGCTTCCGCTCACTCAGCCTCACCGGCGACGCGAATGCTCCGGGCGCCATCGCCCATGCGGTCTGGCAGGGCCACCGGACGGCGCGCGAGATCGGGCTGGCGGCGGCCGATATCGCCGTTCTGCGCGATGCGCCCTTCGCGCCGCGCGACTTCGCCGAGCCACACGAGGCGGCGCAATGAGCGCCCGTCCCCGACGCGCTGCGCGCAGTTCGCGAGATATCGCCCAGGCGCCGTTCGGCCAGCGTCGGCGCCCATATAGCCCCGTCGAGGTGATCAGCGCCGATCAGGTCGCGGCGATCCACGGTGCGGCGCTGAAGGTGCTGTCGACGCTCGGCATGCGCGTCCTCGATCCCGGCGCGCGGGAGCGGTTCCGCGCGGCCGGCGCGGAGATCGCGGGGGAGACGGTGCGCCTCGACCCTGGCCTCGTCGCCGAACGGCTGAAGACGGTGCCGCGAAGCTTCACGCTCGCCGCCCGCAACCCCGCCCGCGATCTGACAATCGGCGGCGAGTATTGCGTCTACGCCTCGGTCGGCGGGCCTGCCTATGTCATGGACAACGACCGGGGACGGCGTGACGGCACATTCCAAGACATGTGCGATTACATGCGTTTGGTGCAGGTTCTGAATGTGGTGCATCAGGAGGGCGGCGGCCCGTTCGAGCCGATGGACCTGCCGGCGAACACCCGGCACCTTGACATCTACCGCGCCCAGATCGGGCTTCTCGACAAGAACTGGCAGACCCAGACCTTGGGCCGCGCCCGCACCATGGACGGGATCGAGATGGCGGCGATCGCGCTCCGGACGACGCCCGAGGGCTTGACCGGCCGACCCGCCCTTCTCGGCGTCATCAACACCAACTCGCCCCTGCAACTCGATATCCCGATGGCCGAAGGGCTGATCGCGATGGCCGAACACGGGCAGGCACTGGCGATCACCCCCTTCACGCTCGCGGGCGCGATGGCGCCGGTCACTCTCGCCGGCGCGCTCGCCCAACAGCATGCCGAGGCGATGGCCGGGATCGTGCTGACCCAGATCGTCCGCCCCGGCGCGCCGGTGCTTTATGGCGGCTTCACCTCGAACGTCGACATGCGCTCCGGCGCCCCCGCCTTCGGCACGCCGGAATATGTGAAGGCGGCGCAGGCGTCGGGCCAGCTCGCCCGCCATATCGGCGTGCCGTTCCGGTCGTCGAACGTGACGGCGGCGAACGAGGTCGACGCGCAGGCGGCCTACGAGTCCCAGATGGCGCTCTGGGGCGCGCTGATGGGCGGCGCGCATCTGCTCGAACATGCCGCCGGCTGGATGCATGGCGGGCTGACGGCGAGCTTTGAGAAGCTTATCCTCGACGCGGAAATGCTGCAGATGATGGACGCCTATTTCACACCGATCGCCACCGATGCGGACGCGCTGGCGCTCGACGCCATAACCGAGGCGGGACCGGGCGGGCACTTCTTCGGCACGACCCACACGATGGAGCGCTACGAGACCGCCTTCCACACGCCGCTTCTCTCCAACTGGGACAACTATCCGACCTGGCTGGAAAAAGGCCGCGTCGATGCGCGAACGCGGGCCAACGCCGTCTGGAAGCAGCTTCTGAGCGATTACGAGGAACCAAAGCTCGACCCCGCCGTGGCCGAGGCGCTCGATACGTATGTCGGGCGGCGCAAGGCCGAGGGCGGGGCGCCGATGAACTGAGGGGAACCATGCCGACGATCCGCGATACCTTCCCGCACGAGATCGAGATCATCGAGAACATCTTCGTGCCGATGCCGGACGGCACACGGCTTGCCGCGAAGCTCTGGCGGCCAAAGGGGGCCGGCCCGGTGCCGGCGATCCTCGAATACCTGCCCTACAGAAAGCGCGAGGGAACCCGGGGCCGCGACCAGAAGATGCATGCCTGGCTCGCGGGGCATGGCTATGCCTGTGTCCGCCTCGACATCCGCGGCACCGGCGACAGCGAGGGGCTGATCGACGACGAATACACCGTGCAGGAGCAGCAGGACGGCTGCGACGCCATCCAATGGATCGCCGCGCAGGACTGGTGCGACGGGCAGGTCGCGATGTACGGGATTTCCTGGGGCGGCTTCAACGGCTTGCAGATCGCCGCGCGGCGGCCGCCGGCCCTGAAGACGATCATCACCGTGGGCTCAACCGACGACCGCTACGCGACCGATGTGCACTATGTCGGGGGATGTCTGTCAAAGGACAACTTCGACTGGGCCGCGACGATGTTCGCCCATAACGACCTGCCGCCCGACCCCGAGATCGTCGGTGCGAAATGGCGCGACATGTGGCGGGCGCGGATGGAGCATAACCGGCCGTGGGGCCTCGACTGGCTGAGGCATCAGCGGCGCGACGATTACTGGAAACAGGGTTCGGTCTGCGAGGATTTCTCCAGGATCACCATCCCGGTCTTTGCCGTCTCGGGCTGGGCGGACAACTATTCGGAAAGCGTGCCACGGCTTCTCGCCGGCCTCTCCGGGCCACGGCTCGGCCTTGTCGGCCCCTGGGCGCATTCCTTCCCGCATGATGTCGCGGTCAAGCCGGCCATCGGCTGGCTCCAGGAGGTTGTGCGCTGGTGCGATCACTGGATGAAGGGCCGCGACACCGGGATCATGGACGGGCCGATGTACCGGGTCTGGATGCAGGAGAGCGTGCCGCCGCAAACCTGCTACCTCGACCGCTCCGGCCGCTGGGTGGGCGAGGCGGAATGGCCCTCGCCCCGGACCGAACACCGGGCGCTTTACCTCAACGCGGGCGGAACGCTCGACCCGGTGCCGGGCGCGGGCGGCGGCGTCGCGATCAACTCGCCGCTTTGGGTCGGGCTCGGCGCCGGTGAGGTCGGGCGCTACGGCGAGGATGCCGACTGGGCGGGCGACCAGCGCGAGGATGACGGCGGGTCGCTCGTCTTTCTCTCCGACCCCCTGCCCGAACGGACCGAGATTCTCGGCGCGCCGCAGCTTCACCTGCGCTTTTCCTCCGACAAACCGCTGGCGCTGGTCGCCGTCCGGCTGAACGACGTGATGCCGGACGGGCGCTCGACGCGGGTGACACTCGGCTGCCTCAACCTCACCCATCGCGACAGCCACGAGCACCCGGAACCTTTGGAGCCGGGCCGTGTCTACGATACCGTCGTCGATCTCGACGACATCGCCCATGCCTTCCCGGCGGGTCACCGGATCGCGGTGTCGCTCTCCACCACCTACTGGCCGATCTGCTGGCCCTCGCCGGAGCTGGCGACGCTGACGGTGCGCACGGGCGAAAGCTGGCTCGACCTGCCGGTGCGGCCGGACAACCCGGCGGATGCGCGGCTTCGCGCCTTCGACCCGCCCGAGATGGCCGCGCCGACGCCGGTGATCGACCATCCCGCCCCTTCCGGTCACCGGCGCAGCATCCGCCGCGACCTTCTCAGCGGCGAGATGACCGTCGACTTCCCGCGCTGGACCTCAGCGCACGAGATGCCGGATATCGCCCAGACGGTGACATCGGACGCGCTCGCCCGCTTCACCATCACCGACGGCAATCCGCTCTCGGCCTGTTGCGAGACCGAGGCGAATGTCGTGATCCGCCGCAAGGACACCACGACCGGCCACCATTCGACCGGGCGGCTGACCTGCGACGCGCGCCACTTCCGCGTCGAGATGCAGCTCCGCGTCACCGAGAACGGAGACACGGTCTTCGAGCGCGATTGGGATGAAAGGATCCCGCGTGACATGGTTTGAGATCAAGGGACGCGACGCCCCGTCCTGAGCTACGCCATCACGCGCATCGGCCTTGCTGTCGTGATCCTGTCTACGGTGATGCTGGCGGTGTACGCGATGGTGTTTCTCGTGCCGGGCGGCCCGGCCTCGCTCGCGCTCGGCCCCTGTGCGACACCGGCGCTGAAGGAGTTGTTGCGCGAGAGGATGGGGCTCGACCAGCCGGTCCTCGCGCAGATCTGGCACTTCTTCTGCAATGCCGCGACTGGCGATCTTGGCTACGATGTCTGACCGACCCCTTCGCCCCCTTCATCGTCATCGCCCCCCCGTATCACGGCGGCCATAACGTCTGCGAGGCGGCGGTCGAGGCGGCGGGTGGCAGCTACGCTGATCGAAGGCGAATCTTCGCGCCAGGTCTGGCTGACGATCAACCAGAAGGCCGAGCCCTTGAAGGACATCCGGGTCAGGCAGGCGATCCAGTACGCCTACGACAGCGACGCGGTGCTTTACGGCGCCTATGACGGGCTTGTATCTCGGTCCGCCGGCGTGGTGCAGCCGGGGACGAGCTTTGCCCGCGAGAAGAATATCATCGACACCCGCGATGTCGAGAAGGCCAAGACGCTTCTGGCCGAGGCGGGGACCGAGGGGCTGACCCTGAACCTCGTCGCGCTGACCGATTCCACCTCGCAGACCATCCAGGCGAGCCTTTGCGAGGCTGGGATCACGGTGGAGATCCAGCCCACCGAGGAGGCCGCCTGCTGGGCCCTGGGCGACAAGTCGGCCGGCGACGACTACCTCTCCATCGAGCTCGTGCTGCAACGCTATGCGGGCGGCATCGACCCGACGGAAAATCTCGTCCGGTTCCGGCGCGACCAGATCGGGGTCTACAACTGGACGTTCTTCGACAGCCCCGAATACGAGGAGATCTACCAGAAGTCGCTCGTCGAGCTAGACCCCGAGAAGCGCCGGGCGATGTTCAACCGCATGGAGGATCTGATGGAGCTTTCGGGGGACTGCCTCTTCATTTGCTTCGAACCCTTGGTCGCGATCCACGATCCCGACCTCAATCCGGTGATCCTTGCGGACGGTCATCCCGACCCGGTACAGTTCACCAAAGCCTGACCGGCAAAGCGGCGCCCACAAGTGCGCCGCCCTTTTCAACGGGTTGCAGATGAGCCGAGCCAAGCCCGAGCCGAAATTCACCCGCCTGACCAGCGAGGAACGCCGCGCCGGGCTGATCGCGGCGGGGCTTGCCTGCATGGCGCGGGGCGGCATCCAGGAATTCACCGTCGACAAGATCTGCCTGGAAGCCGGCGTGTCGCGCGGGCTCATCACCCACCATTTCGGCTCGATGAACGGCCTTCTGGCGGCGGTCTATGCAGCGATGTACCGGGAAGAGACGACCCTCTCCCATTCTACCCGGCCCGGCGAATTCCGTCTTTCCGCACTTCTCGACGCGATCTTCGCGCCTGTGGCGTTCAATCGGGAGAGGCTGACGATCTGGCTGACCCTCTGGGGACAGATCTCCATCAACCCCGAACTCGGCAACGAGCATCGCGCGCAATATGCCGACTATCTGGACCGCGTGGCCGCGGCAATCGCAGAGGTGGCGGAGGCGCGCGGCCTCGGCATGGATTCGCGGCCCCTTGCAAAGACGCTCATCTGCCTGATCGACGGACTTGGACTTCAGCATTGCATCGACCCGGAGACGATGCCGCCCGATACCGCGAAAGCCGCCTGCCGGGACTTGCTGGAGAGGCATCTCGGCGCGTTCTGAACGCCTGACCGGTTCGGGATGGTACCGACGCCCCGGCTCGAACGGGGGACCCCTAGATCCACAATCTAGTGCTCTAACCAACTGAGCTACGTCGGCACTCGGGGGCCATTTAGCCCCCTGCCCCCGCGAATGCAAGGGGCAGATTGGCCTGGCGAAAGCAGCGCCCCGGGGTCAGAGCGCGCGTTCCCATGTCTGGTCGACGACAGCCTGCCCGAACGCCACGCCGGGGCTTTCGCTGGTCATCCGAAAACCCGCCGAGGCATAGAGCGCACAGGCCGCCCGGTGGCTTTCATGGGTCCAGAGCACGATACGGGTGTAACCCGCCTGCCGCGCGAAGGTGAGGCAGAGGTCGAGCATCTTCCGCCCGGCGCCCCGGCCCCGCGCGGCGGGTTCAAGAAGAAACAGCCTGAGGCGGGCCACATCGTCGGATTCGCGGACGCAGAAGATACATCCGATCCGCAGCTCGCCAGACCGCGCCACCCAGGCCCGTTCGCGGGCCGGGTCGCGGCTCCGGATGAACCCGGCGACGATCCCGGCCACCAATCCCTCGAAGCTCAGATCGTAGCCTTCGTCCTGCGCGTAGAGCGCGCCGTGGCGCGAGATGATCCACCCGGCATCACCCGGCGCAAGATCGCTGAAGGTCAGCGGCGGCGCTGGCAGGTCGGGATCGCCAAGACCCCGGCGCATCGCGACCGCGCCGGCAAGAACACCGGCGCGGGCATCCGCATTGAGTTTGCCCAGACGCGCGGCGACCTCCGCGCGCGACCGCGCCTCGAGCGGCGCCATAGCAGCGCCGCCCGCCGCCGTCAGGGTGATCCGGCGCCGGCGCGCGTCGCCCGTATCGGCATGGCGCGCGATCCAGCCGCGCCGCTCGAATCCTTTCAGGACGCGGCTCAGATAGCCTTCGTCGAGGGCAAGCCGCTCTGCCAGCTCCCGCGCCGTTGCGGGGGCGGCATGCGCGACTTCGTAGAGCACCCGCACCTCGCCCACGCCGAGACCGGACCCGAGGTAGGACCGGGAGAGAAACCCAAGCTCGCGCGTGTAGAATCGGTTGAAGGCCCGGATTTCGTCGATCTCGTCCATTGTCCCGCCTGGCATCCTGCGCCGACTTTCCGCCCCCAACTTGATCCCGTCAAGTATTTTGCCGCCTTGCCCGCCCGCCCCTTCCGCGCTAGCCAGTCAGACGCAGCCAGGGAGAGCTTCGATGGGTATCGACAAGGAAAGCGAGATCGCCGCGAACCTGCAGATCGGGCCGACGACGCTCGGCATGGTGCGGATTTATGTCGAGGCCGACGGCGTCGAACTGCCGCTCGATTTCGAGCCGGAAGAGGCGGAGGAGATCGCCGAGGAACTGCGCGCCGCCGCAGAAGCGGCACGCGGCATGGGCGGCGGACCTAAGGGGAAATCCCGGAAGTCGTGACACCGGGATCGCGGTAGCCTTGCAGCCTGAGCGCTGCATGGCGGGCGAATTTCTGCATCATCACCTTGCGCCGCGCCCCTGCGAGCGGCGTCGCCGGTCCCATCCGCAAGATCTCTGCATCATAGGCGTCGGCGACGATCAGTCCGGTATCGTCCGGCAGAAGGTCGGCCGGGAAATCGGCGTCGACCGCCCAGAAGAAGCGGTCGGACCATTCCAGGTAGTTCTGCCACTTGCGGTCCGAGGTGAAATCGACACGGCTCGACTTGCATTCGATGATCCAGACCTCGCCCTTCGGGCCGAGGGCCATGACATCGACCCGAAGTCCCGGCGCAGGCACCAGTTCCTCCACCGTCACGAAGCCGTGGTGAAGGAGGTGGCGGCAGACGCCACGGGCGAGAAGCTGGCCGGGCATGAGGGTGTCGGACATGGGCGGACTATGAACACAAGGTGAACATTTGTCCAGCCCATGCCGGGCGCCATCCTATGCCGGAAGCGCCGCGCCCCGGCTGGACGGCCGCATCGCCGTCTGGACGAGGTTGACAAGGAACGTGACCATCGCCGCCGCCGTGACGAGCGATCCGGCGATGGCGAATGCCTCGCCGCCACCATTCACCGCGATCGCGATCCCCGGGACCATGAGCCAGAGGCCGAGCGTCGCAAGGCCGAAATGCACCCGCGAGAGCAGGCGCTCCGCCGCCTTGGGCGTGAGCTGGTAGAAGATGCCCATCAGGCACATCGTGACGAAGCCGAGGAGGTTCAGGTGCGCGTGGGCTGGCGCCAGGGTGAAATCCTGCGCCGCGCCCATCCAGATCCCGAGCGCCATGCCAACGACCACATAAACGACGCCCGAAGCGAAAAACAAAAGGCCAATGCCCTTCATGATAGTCTCTTTTCTGAAATGACACCGGGTCGCGCCCCGGCGGCGGGCAGGTAGCACGACTGTTTGCATACAAACAGTCAGGAGAACCTTACCCTTCACTTCACGGCGATCCTGGCCGCACACTCCCCGCAGCCTCTTGCGGCAAGCCTCGCGCGCGCCTAGATTACCCGCTGGCGGGTTCTGCCCCTCTCGTGCGAGGCCCTTTTCCAGTGGCCGATAATCTCTTCCGAGGGAGCTGGCTCTGCCGGGATCGTGGTCCCGGTATCTGGCGCCCACCTGGTTAAGCCAGGCTCTCGGGAAAAACACGTCTCCACGGTTGCCGCGGTTCCCGCCACTTCCGCCTTTGCCGATCGTTCGCCTAGCGCCGCGCGTCCCGATGATCCTGCCGGGCCCTGGCCGGCACATGGATGAGCGCGGGGATCGTCGTGGCCACTGGCACCTTGCGGCCGCGCCCGCCGGTGTCCTCGGGCTTCGCCATCCGCATGATCACGATGGCGAACTGCACACCGCCGAACACGATGCCGTTGAAGACGAAAAGCATCGCCACGGCGATCCAGCCCTGCGGCGAGGTCGAGATCAGGTGCCAGAGATTGGCGACGTTGAGCCAAAGAAGGGCACCGACGAAGACCGCCGACAGCGCGAAGCCAACGATCACATTACGGATATAGAGACGGACAAGCGCGGGCATGGTGGACGCTCCCTTCCACCCCAATCTAGCAATCTCGTCGCGGAATCCCAGAGGCATGCTGTCGCAGCCGGTTCGGACGCGTCGCGGCGACGGCCTCAGAACGCCTCTGGCCGCGCCTCGCGCGCCATGTGATCGAGAACCGCGTTGACGAATTTCGGCTCTTTCCCGTCCGGAAAGAACGCCCGGGCGATGTCGACGAATTCGGTGATCACCACCTTGGGCGGCGTGCCCTGGGTCAGAAGCTCGGCGCCGGCGGCGCGAAAGAGCGCGCGCAGGACCGGGTCGATGCGGTCGATGGGCCATTTCGCCACCAGCGCCCGGTCGGTCATCTGGTCGATCTTCGCCTGCCAATTCACCGCATCTTCCACCGTCTTGCGGAAGAGGCCGGTATCGCCCTCGGCCATCTCGTCCTCGTCATAGACGGCGCCGAAGCGGAAGTTCTCGAATTCCCGCGCGACCTTGTCGACGGTCTGGCCCGCCGCTTCCATCTGGAACAGCGCCTGCACGGCATAAAGCCGGGCGGCGGATTTCATCTGGCGCTTTTCGGCGAGGGTGGGCTTGCGGTCGTCGCTCATGCGCGGCTGGGTCCTTCGGTGTCACCGGCGATGCGGAATTCCTCGCCCGCGGGCTTGAATCCGATGCCTTTCGTCTGGCGCGCCCATTTGCGGGAAAGCGCCACCAGATGCAAGGCCGCTGCAGCGGCACCACCACCCTTGTTCTGGCCCGCCGGATCGGCGCGCACCTCGGCCTGATGACGGTTCTCGACCGTCAGGATTCCGTTGCCGAGGCAGACGCCATTGAGGCCGAGCATCGTCAGCCCGCGCGAGCTGTCGTTGCAGACCGTGTCGTAATGCGTCGTCTCGCCCCGGATGACGCAGCCGAGCGCGACGAAACCGTCGTAATCGGCCATGCGGCTCGCCAGCGCGATGGCCGCCGGGATCTCAAGCGCCCCCGGCACCTCGACCAGATCGGCCTCGGCCCCCGCCTCCGCTGCCACCGCCTTCGCGCCCGCGACGAGGTTGTCGGCGATGTCCTTGTAATAGGGCGCAACGACGATCAGCAGCCGCACCCTTTTGTCGAATTTCGGCAGATCGAGGACGTGATGGGTTTCTGCGGTGGCCATGCCTCAGCCCTCGCTGATCGGGCGTGTGCCCGTGATGGCCAGATCGTAGGCATCAAGGCCGACATAGCGGGTCAGGGGCGAATCCGTCAGCAAGATCAGATCCTTGAGCCCCATCGTTGAAAGGATCTGCGCGCCGAGCCCGGTCTGCTTGACCGTGCGCGGCCCGTCCTCTTCCTCGGTCACGAGCTTCGCCTTCGGGTCGCGGAACAGGCAGACCGCCCCCCGCCCCTCCTTGGCGATGATCTTCATCGCGCGCGCCAGCTCCCCCTCCGGCGCGGGGCCGAGTGCCAGGACATCCTCCAGCACGTTGAGCGCATGGGTGCGGACCAGAACCGGCTCGGGCGTGGTGATGTCGCCCTTGGTCAGGACGACATGCTCCGTCCCCTCGGTCTGGTCGGTGAAGACCCGCATCACCCAGTCGCCGCCATAGGCGGAGGTGACCGTCTGCGTCATCGTCTCGCGCACCAGATTGTCGTGACGGCGGCGATAGGCGATGAGATCGGAAATACTGCCGATCTTCAGCCCGTGCTTCTGGGCAAACGCGATCAGATCGGGCAGCCGCGCCATCGTGCCGTCCTCGTTCATGATCTCGCAGATCACGCCCGAGGGGTTGAGCCCGGCAAGACGGCTGACATCGACGGCGGCCTCGGTATGGCCGGCGCGGACAAGAACGCCGCCGTCGCGGGCGCGGAGCGGGAAGATATGGCCCGGCGTCGCGATATCGGCCGGCCCCTTCGTCGGGTCGATGGCGACCGCGACGGTCAGCGCCCGGTCGTGCGCCGAGATGCCCGTCGACACGCCTTCGCGCGCCTCGATGGAGACGGTGAAGGCGGTCTCGTGCCGCGACGAATTCTTCGTCGACATGAGCGTGAGCCCGAGCGCATCGATCCGGGCGGAGGTCAGCGTCAGGCAGATCAGGCCGCGCCCGTGCGTGGCCATGAAATTGATGGCATTCGGCGTGCACATCTGCGCCGGGATCACCAGGTCGCCCTCGTTCTCGCGGTCCTCGTGATCGACGAGGATGAACATGCGGCCGTTGCGCGCTTCGTCGATGATTTCCTCGGTCGAGGAAATGGCAGCCTTGAAGTCTTCGGTCATGTTGTCGCCATGTCTGTTGCATCCCCGCCGCCCGGATAGCCCAAGCGCCGTCCTTTGGCCAGTGCGGAGGCGACGCTTACTGGCTTGCCTCCGCCGCGGCACCGCCGAAGTAGCGGGCGGCGGGAAGAAAACCCGCCATCCGCGCGGCCCCCGCCCAATCGCGTTCGAGCGCCGTTTCGCCGATCACCAGAACCCGGTCGGCCGGCGCCCGGATCTCGCCCAGAAGGTCAAGAAGCACGCGCCGGGTCTCGCCCCAGCCGAGCGCGATACCGGGCGCGCGGGCCGCGGCATCTATCGCGACCCCCTGCCCGGCAAGGCCCTGCCGCAACCGTTCGGGATCGAGAGGGGGCTGCGCGGCGATCAGGCGGCCGACGTGCCGCGTTCGCGCAATCCTCTCCGCATCACTGGCCCGCATCCGGTCGCCCTCGCGCAAAAGGCGCAGCGCGTTCGTCGAGAACAGGAAGGCGACGAGGTCATGCCCGGTCGTCGCGCGCACTCCGGCATAGGTCTTGTAGTCGAGCCCGATTTCCGCCGCGCGCTTCACATGAAGACGCACCACTTCGAGCGGCAGCTTCGGCAAGAGGTCCGCCCGCGCCGCGCGCCAGCAATGCCGCCGCCAGCTTCCGCCGGATTCGATCGACGGGCCGCCGTTATGGCCCAGCCCGCTCACCGCCCCGCCCAGTCCTGTAGCCGCGCCACGTAGCGCGCCAACGTGTCGATCTCGAGGTTCACGAGGTCGCCGACCTGCGCCCGCCCCCACGTGGTCACGGCCTTGGTGTGCGGGATGATATTGACGCCGAACTCGGCGCCATCGACTTCGTTCACCGTCAACGACGTGCCGTTCAGCGCAACCGACCCTTTCGGCGCGATGAAGCCCGCCAGCGCCTTTGGCGCGCGGAAGGTAAAGCGGGTGCTGTCGCCCTCGTCCCGCATCGCCACGATCTCGGCGACGCCGTCGACATGGCCCGAGACGATGTGGCCGCCAAGCTCGTCGCCGACCTTCAGCGCCCGTTCGAGGTTGAGCCGCTTGCCGACATGCCAGCCGTTTCGGCCGATATTGGTCTTCGACACCGTCTCGGCGGAAATCTCCACGTCGAACCAGCCGCGCGGGGTCTCGCCGGTGGACACGACCGTCAGGCAGACGCCGTTGCAGGCGATGGAGGCGCCGATATCAATCCCTGAAACCGGATAGGCGGTGGCGATCCGGGCGCCGAGGTCGCCCCTCTGCTCAAGCGCGATGACCTCGCCGATATCGGTGATGATCCCTGTGAACATCGCGACACTCCCTTTGACCCCTGCCTAGCCCCTGACCGCTTGCGCCGCAAGTGCCCCGAAAGGCCATAGTGCTGCCGCAAGCTCCTGCTAGGAGTTATGCCGTGACAGCCGGCCGAAAAGCGGTCAGAAGAGACCGCCGGCCCGGCAGGAGACGAGCATACGCGTGCGGAACCGAAACCGAAGCAGAGACACATCGCGACGGGTCCTGATGCTTCAGGGACCGCACGGGCCGTTCTTCCGCCAGTTGGGCGACATGCTCCGCAAGGCCGGGGCGGAGGTCTGGCGCGTCGGGTTCAACAAGGGCGACGAGGTCTTTGCCGGACGCCAGGGCTATCTCCCCTATACCGGAAAACCCGACGACTGGCCCTTGGCCTGTGACGAGGTCTTCACGGAGAAAGGCATCACCGATCTGGTGCTCTACGGCGATTCACGGCCGATTCACGCGGCGGCCATCGCCGCCGCACGGGATCGCGGCATCACCGTCCACGTGTTCGAGGAAGGCTATCTCAGACCCTATTGGGCGACCTACGAACGCGAAGGCTCGAACGGCAATTCGCGGCTGATGTCGATGCCGCTCCCGGCGATGCGGGCCGCGCTCGAACGGTCTGAGATGGAGATGCCGAAGGCGCCGGCGCGCTGGGGCGACATGCGCGAGCATGTCTTCTACGGCGCGCTCTACCATTTCTTCGTCATGGCCTTGAACGGACGCTACCGCAACTTCCGGCCCCACCGCGACCTCACCGTCGGGCAGGAATTCCGGCTCCATCTCTGGCGGCTTCTGATGATGCCGTTCCACCGGCTGGAACGCTGGGTCGCGACCTGGCGGATCCGGTTCGGCGGTTTCCCCTATCATCTCGTGCTGATGCAGCTTGAACACGATGCGAGCTTCCGCGCGCATTCCGACTTTGCCTCGATGACGGAATTCCTGACGCTCTGCCTCGACGGTTTCGCGGCCGGCGCCCCGCGCCACCACCACATCGTCTTCAAGGCCCATCCGCTGGAAGACGGACGCGCCGCCGTCGCCTCGACGATCCGCGGCACGGCGCGGCGGCTCGGCATCTCCGACCGTGTGCATTTCGTGCGCGGCGGCAAGCTCGCGCGGCTTCTCGATGGGGCGCGGAGCGCCGTCACCGTGAACTCGACCGCCGGCCAGCAGGTTCTCTGGCGCGGCCTGCCGCTCCGGGCCTTCGGACGGGCGGTCTACGGCAAGCCGGAATTCGTCTCGTCCCAGCCGCTTGCGGATTTCTTCGCTTCGCCGCGCCGGCCGGACCAGCGCGCCTATCGCGACTACCGTCACTACCTTCTTGAAACCTCGCAGATTCCCGGCGGTTTCTACTCGGCACGCGGACGGCGTTATCTTCTCCGGCAGGCGGTAGACATGATCCTTGCGGCGGAAGATCCCTATGATGCGCTCGTGTCGGGCAAAGCGGCACCACGGCAACAGTTGGTTGCGGTGGAATAGAAGGACTGGCATTTTGCCCGCCGCGCAACTACCCTCGGCAAAAATTCGAGGCAGGTTCTATCAAAGAGGAGCCCGAGAAGTGACACCCGCCATGTCCCGCTGGGCCAGATCGCTGGTCTTGCTCGTTACCGTTGCGGGCGTTGCGGGCTGCGGCCTCCCGCGATCCGGCCCCAGCAAGCGCGAAATCTTCGAAAGCTCGGTGCAACAGGAAGGCGATGCCTTCGTCGTGGCCGTCGATGCCGAAGTCGCGCGCGCGGCCTCCGTTGTTCCGACGCTCGGCTTCACCAACGGCTTTCTCGGCGCCGGCGTGGTCGGATCTGACGATATCCGACCGGGTGACGTCCTCGGCCTGACGATCTGGGAAAACGTCGATAACGGGCTCCTAGCGAATCAGGGCGTGAACTCGACGGCGCTGAACGAAGTGCAGGTCGATGGCGCCGGCTACATCTTCGTCCCCTACGCGGGCCGCATCAAGGCTGCGGGCAACACGCCGGAGGGTCTGCGCCGGATCATCACAAACAAGCTCGACGCCCAGACGCCGGATCCGCAGGTGACGGTGGCGCGCATCGCCGGCGACGGCGCGACGGTTTCGGTCATGGGCGGCGTCGGCGGCCAGGGCGTCTACCCGATCGAGCGGCCGACCCGGACGCTCTCGGCGATGCTGGCAAAGGCGGGCGGCGTCATCATCGAGCCGGAAATCGCGCAGGTCACGATCACCCGGGGCACGCATACCGGCACGATCTGGCTCAAGGATCTCTATTCCGACCCGCGTATGGATGTCGCGCTGCGGCCCGGCGACGTGATCCTGGTCGAAAAGGACCAGCGCGCCTTCACCGCGATGGGCGCGACCGGCGGGCAGAATCGCGTGCAGTTCGAAAATCAGGATCTTTCGGTGATCGAGGCGATCGCCCAGGTCGGCGGCCTGTCGACCCACTTCGCCGATCCGACCGGGGTCTTTGTCCTTCGCAACGAAACCCCGGACATTGCCAATACGGTCCTCCGGCGCAGCGACATCACCCAGCCCGTCCGGATGGCCTATATACTCGACCTCACGCAACCGAGCGGGATCTTCAACGCCCGCGATTTCATGGTGCGTGACAATGATACGATCTACGTCACCGAAGCGCCCTACGTGCAGTGGTCCAAGACGCTCTCGGCGTTGACCGGCACGGCCAATTCGGCCAACGCGTTGAACCGCGCAACCGGAAACTGATGGCCACACGATCGAATGACGTGGCCGCCGGACCCGATCCCCGGCGGCTTTTCGTATTCTCCGGCGGCTTTCTCACACAGCCCCGCATCCGCCGCATCCTCACGCTCGCCGGCTACGACATCCGGCTCGGCAAACCCTCCGACCCCGGTGACCGCATCGGCGTCTGGGGCCGCAGCCCGACCGCGCCACGGGGAGAGGCGGTCTCGGACTGGACCGACACCCCCGTCGTGCGGGTCGAGGACGCGTTCCTGCGCTCGATCCGGCCGGGGCGCGAGAGGGGCGAACCGCCCCTCGGCCTCCTGATCGACGAGATGGGTGTGCATTTCGACAGCTCGGCGCCCTCAAGGATCGAGCAGATCCTCGCCACCGATCCCCTCGACGACGGCGCCATGCTTTCGCGGGCGCGCGACGGCATGGCGCGGCTGAAGGCGGCGCATCTGTCGAAATACAACCATTTCGACCCTGCCCTCCCGGTGCCGGAGCCCGGCTACGTGCTGGTCCTCGACCAGACCCAGGGCGATGCGTCGATCACCCATGGCGGCGCCACCGCCTCCACCTTCCGCGAAATGCTGGTCTTCGCGCAGGAAGAGAACCCCGGCGCGAGGGTCGTGATCAAGACCCATCCCGAAACCGCGGCCGGCAAGCGCCCCGGCCACTACAACGACGGCCACGCCCACGGCCATATCTCGATCGTGAGCGATCCGGTCTCGCCCTGGACGCTTCTTGATGGCGCCATCGGGGTCTATACCGTATCCTCGCAGCTCGGCTTCGAGGCAATCATGGCCGGCCATCGCCCCCGCGTCTTCGGCCAGCCCTTCTATTCTGGCTGGGGCCTCACCGCCGATGAAAACCCGGTGGCGCGGCGCGAGCGCAAGCTGACGCGGGCCCAGCTTTTCGCGGGCGCGATGATCCTCGCGCCGACATGGTACGATCCCTGCCGCGACCGGCTGTCGTCGTTCGAAGAGGCGGTCGACCATCTCGAAGCCGAGGTGCGCGCCTTCCGCGACGACCGGGCGGGCCATGTCGCCACGGGCATGCGGCTCTGGAAGCGGGCGCATCTGCAAAAGGCGTTCGGCCGCGAGAAGCGGCTGGTCTTCGCGAACGATCCCGGCCGTGCGGCCGCCCGCGCGAAATCCGAGGGGCGCGGGCTGCTGGTCTGGGCCGGGCAGGAGACGGAGACGCTGCGCGAACTTGCGCGCGGCCTGCCGCTCCGCCGGGTCGAGGACGGATTCCTGCGCTCCCGCGGGCTGGGCGCCGACCTCGTCCCGCCCCTGTCGCTGGTCGCCGACGCGCGCGGCATCTACTACGACCCGTCGGGCGACAGCGATCTCGAACAGCTGATCCTCGCCGGGCCGCCGCCCGGCGGCGAGGCGCGGGCCGAGCGGCTCGTCGCCCGGCTGACCCGCGCGGGGCTGACGAAGTACAACCTCGACGCCGAGGCGCTGCCGGACCTGCCGCGGGGGCACAAGATCCTTGTCCCCGGCCAGGTCGAGGACGACGCCTCCGTCCGGCTTGGCGCCGGGCGGGAGCATACCAACCTCGCGCTCCTTGAGCGTGTGCGCTCGGAAAACCCCGACGCGGTGGTGATCTACAAGCCCCATCCCGATGTCGAGGCCGGTCTGCGCACGGGCGCCGTGCCCGAAGCCGAGGTGCTGAGCCACGCTGACAAGATCGTGCGCGGAGTAAGCCCGGCAGCGCTGATCGAGCATACAGACGAGGTCTGGACCATCACCTCGGCTCTGGGATTCGAGGCCCTTCTGCGCGGGCGGCCCGTTACCTGCCTCGGCATGCCCTTCTACGCGGGCTGGGGGCTGACCCGAGACCTGTTCCCCGAACCCGAACGGCGCACGGCGCGGCCGACGCTTGCCGCGCTCGCCCATGCCGCGCTCATCGCCTATCCGCGCTATGTCGACCCGGTTTCAGGCCTGCCCTGCCCGGCCGAGGTCATCGTCGAGCGGCTGGCCCGGCACGAGATTCCCCTGCCCGGCAAGCCAAACCGCCTTCTGTCGAAACTGCAGGGGCTTTTCGCCAGCCAGTCCTGGCTCTGGCGGTAAGGGCGGATGCCTCCGGCGGAGGTATTTGGAGCAAGATGAATGGGACGGTCAGTCACGCGTCCAAAGGCTGAGCGTGTCGGGACCGATGGTCCGGCACTCCGTCAGGCGGTAACGCGGGACGTCGGCCAGCGCGTCGAGGCCAAGCGGCCCGACCGCCGCACGACCATCGGCGCCAAGTGCGAGACCGGCGCTGAAGAGCGCAATCTCATCGACGATGCCGGCCATGAGAAGCGCGGCCGCAAGCTGCCCGCCGCCTTCGCAGAAGACCCGCGTCAACCCGGCCGCCCCCAAAGCCGCCAGCATCGACACGGGGTCGAGTCCGGCCCCGGTTTCGGTGACCTCGATCAGCCTTGCCCCCGCCGTGACCCAGTCCGACCGGGCGCGATCCGGGGCCGACGCCCCGTGAAGAAGCCAGACCGGCACCTCGCGCGCTGTCCTTCCAAGCGCCCCCCCGACCGGCAGGTCGAGGCGCCGGGCCGCGACAATGCGAACAGGCTGATGCGCCATGCCGAGCCCGCGCACCGTCAGCGACGGATCGTCCGCCCGCGCCGTGCCGGCCCCGACCAGCACAGCGTCGTGCGCGGCCCGCATCGCGTGGACGCGCGCGCGCGCCTCCGGGCCGGTGATCCAGCGGCTTTCGCCCGACGCGGTGGCGATCCGCCCGTCAAGGCTCGTCGCGAGCTTTAGGGTCAGCATCGGCCGGCCTTGCGTCACCCGCGAGAGGAACCCGCGTTGCATAGCCCGCGCCTCGTCCTCCAGAACGCCCTCGGTCACGTCGATACCTGCCGCGCGGAGGATCGCATGGCCGCGCCCCGCGACGCGGGGGTCGGGATCCTGAAGCGCGCTCACCACCCGTGCGACGCCGGCGCCGACCAGCGCCTCGGCACAGGGTGGCGTCTTCCCGTGATGCGCGCAGGGTTCGAGCGTCACATAGGCCGTCGCCCCCCGCGCCGCGTCCCCCGCGGCGGCGAGCGCCACCGTCTCCGCATGCGGCCGGCCGCCGGGTCGGGTGAAGCCACGCCCGACGATCCTGCCCTGTTTCACGAGAACGCAGCCCACCGCCGGATTGGGCCAGACCCGGCCCAGCCCGCGCCGGGCAAGGCCGAGAGCATGGGCGATGAAGCGTCGGTCGTCTTCCGCC
Organism: Defluviimonas sp. SAOS-178_SWC; assembly: GCF_039830135.1. NCBI lineage: Bacteria > Pseudomonadati > Pseudomonadota > Alphaproteobacteria > Rhodobacterales > Paracoccaceae > Albidovulum > Defluviimonas sp. SAOS-178_SWC. Next base: position 3,109,188 of record NZ_CP156081.1, read on the forward strand.
GTCACTCTTCCGCGACGCCGTCGGGGCGCAGCTCCGAGACGAACTTGTCGAAATCGTCGGCGGCCTGGAAGTTCTTGTAGACGCTGGCGAACCGGACATAGGCGACGGTGTCGATCCGCGCCAGGGTCTCCATCACGATCTCGCCGATGGTCTTCGACGGGATATCGGTCTCGCCCATGCTTTCAAGTCGGCGCACGATGCCGGAAATCATCTGGTCGATGCGCTCCGGCTCTATCGGGCGCTTCTGCATTGCGATCCGGATCGAGCGTTCAAGCTTGTCGCGGTCGAAATCCTCGCGCTTGCCGGACGACTTGATGACGACGAGATCGCGAAGCTGGACCCGCTCATATGTGGTGAAGCGTCCGCCGCAGGCCGGGCAGAAGCGACGCCGCCGGATCGCGACATGATCCTCGGCGGGTCGGGAATCCTTCACCTGCGTGTCGGCATTTCCACAAAATGGGCAACGCATTCCTTATCCCTCGGTCCAGTATTCCGGTTATCCACAGGCACTATAGGACCCCCTCTAGGATTTGGGTAGGGGGCAATTGTCGCCACCAGATAACGGCGCAGATCCGGGGGAAATCCGGCAACATCTTCCCCCTGACCGGAGGGCGCAGTTCGGCGATGGTGATGCCAGCCTGCGCGGACGCTAAAGACCCCGGGCCATTTGACCGTCCTCACGGATATCCCGGGCAGTAAAGCGCGAAAGTCGGTGACGCACGGGATCGCACGCTGCCGCGCGCCTTGTCAGTTCTGCCTAGATGCGCAGGGCACGGTAAAGGGTCCAGCCGGGGCCGGCCGCGACGGCCGTTGCGCCCGGGACCGGCGTGATCTCCGAAACCGCCCCTTGGCACAGAACCACCGTTTTGAAACCGGACAGCAGCAGCGCCTCGACCTGCGCCGTTCCGGCCAGTCCGGGGGTGAGCGCTTCGCGTTCGTCATAGGCCGCGCTTGCCTCGGCGAGCGGCCCGATGATCGCCAGCGGTTGTTGCGTCGGATTGGCGAAGGTCGGCACCGCCATGCCGCGGCTGAGACCGAGGAGGAACGACAGCGGCTTGCAGCTGCGCTGCGTGTCGCGGGTCTGGGCGCCTTCGGCAAAGGCTGCCGCGCCGAGCCCGCCGGGGGGCAGGGTTTCGGCGACGTCGAGGAATTGCACGTAGCTTTCCCGGTCGCGCGCCCAGCCGAGCGTGACCATCAGAAGATGGAGCGGCAGTAGCGCAATCAGCGCCCGCGACACGCGTTGGCCCCGCCGGTCGCGCGCCTTCCCGGACAGACCGGCGGCCAGCACCGCGAGCAGGCAAAGCGGCAGCCGTTCCGAGAGATGCCCGACGCCGAAGAGGTTCGGTGGCGTGACGACGACGAGAAGCACGAGCACCGGAACCGCGAAGCGGAGCCGGCGGTCGAGGACGAGCCGGCCCGTCGCCAGACCGAAGGCGAGAAGCCCCCAAAGCAGCGCCCCGAACAGCCTGTCGACAACCGGCCAGGTCGTCTCGGCCACCCGCAAGGCCGCATCCGCGCGGAACCAGACCTCGTCGAGAAGGCGCTCCGCAAGGCTGCCTTCGCGCAGATGCGCCGCCAGGTTGACGAACGCGTCCGTGACACGGCCCGTGCCTTGCGACAGATCGCTCACCAGAAAAAGGCAGGCCGGCACCACGGCAATCAGAAGCAGGCGTGCGGCGCGGCGGGCAAGGTGCAATAAGTCGGGCCGCCGATGCGATCCGCCTTCGGCCATTTCGATCAAGAAAAGCAAAAGACCCCAGATGGCGAAGACGAAGCCGTGCGTGAGAAAGATCGCGATTCCGATCGGCATCGCGATCAGGAGCTGTCGCCGGGGCGCGTTCTGGTTCGAAATCCAAAGGCCGAGACCGGCCAGCGCAAGTCCAAGGCCAAGAAGGAAATTCGCGAACCCCCAACCCAGGACGAAGTTCTGCGCGAGAATGCCCGCGAGCGCGACCGAGAGCGGGGAGATCCGCCCCTGAAGGCTGCGCGCAAGGACGAGCGTTCCCGCGAACGGCGCCGCGATGATGACAAGCGCGAGGATCTGGGCGGCAACGAGCGCCGGCAGGATGCGGAAAAGCGCGGTCCCGATCAGGTCCAGCCCGAGATTGGGCAGGAGTTTCCAGGCCGTCCGGTAGTTTTCGGCCAGGGCCGGGTCACGCCCCACATTGGCGAGAATGTCGTAGCGCAGGGCATGGGCGTAGAAATCAACAAGCGGCAGGACCGGCGTCGTCAGCGCCGGAAAGAGGCAGAGCACGGCGACAAGCCAGGGACGCAGCCGGGCGTCGGAAACGACCAACGTCGACGTCACCGCAGCGTCGCTTCGGACCCGTGCCACCGCTTGCTCTCCACCGCCCAACAGACCCGACAAGCCTGACTCAGCGGATGCGTTTTGCCAAGGTTAATGGCGGAACTCATCCACTGCGGATCGGAAGATCCGCCCCCAATAGCCGGATATTTTGCGCTTTTTTGCTTATTCCGCGACGACTGCGGGCGATTTTCCGCACACCAGACCCTGCTGCCCTCAACACCTGCGGTCGCCGCGCATCCGGTGATACAGGCGCCGCGCTTCCTGATAAAGGACGTTGCGGCGCGGGAAATCCGGCCGCCGTGTCTTGCGGTCGAAGACGGTGAATTCGACCGTCTCTTTCCAGTCGAGTGCGGTGATGAGGTCGTAGCGGAGATCGAGTTTCCACGCGAGATAGGGAAAGGAGATCTGATCGCGGCGGGAAAATCTCAGCACATGCTCGAACCAGCGCTCGCCGAAGCGGACGATGTCCGGGTCATTGTGGCGGCGGACGATGAAATGGCCCTCGATCAGGCCAAAATGCTCCGGCATTTGTTCTGCGCGATACGTGCGTTCCCGCTCTTTCAGGGTTGCGTGATCGTCGAGCCCGCCCTCCCGGCAGGTCTGAAGCTCCTGGTAAACGCAGTCACGGCGAAAATGCGGAAAGGCAAGGAAGGCCGCGTCGGACTGGCGCTCAAGGGCGGCGAGGATCTCCTCCGGATCGCGCGTCAGGCGCGACTTGTTGTCGATCCAGATCGAATGCTCCGCCTCGGGGAAATAGCGGTGCGGCATCAGCTTCGCCCGGCGCGATGCGCGGGCCGGATCGAGCCCGTCGAGCGGGTCGTGAATGACCTCCACCCTCGGCAGGACGAGATCCGCGCGATCGGTGAAAAGGACGCGCCGGCAGTTCTCATATCCGCCGAAGACGTCCGGGTTCAACGGGTCTGCCGTGCCGTAACGGGCGGAGTAGAGGACGAGGCTCATGGCGCCGAGTATAAGGTGGCCACGGGGCTTGGGAAGCGGGATTTCTTCGGAAAAATTTGCGCCGGAGTCGACCTAACCGACTGGAATCACGCCTTTTAGGAAGGGCGACAACCGAAATACGTTGGCCATTCGCCCAGGATTGATGCAGGTTTCACGGGCGCTTGCGGACCATTTCGCAAAACGCTTGCGCATGCCCGACTGTCAGACCCGCCCCCTTCGCGCCGAGAATGGCGAGCCCCGTCGAACTCGCCGCTTCTTCGCCCCGGAGCGTGAAGCGAATCCCCTCACCCGACCGGCGCGGCGGCTCAGAAGCGCGGTAGATTAGCGTGGTCGGCGAAAGGTGGAGCTTGCGGATCGCGTAGTCACCGGCGGCACACCAGAAATCGGCGGGCCCCGACTTGCCGCGCCAAGGAACGGTGAATGCGTCCGGCCCCTCGGGCCGAACGATCAAGCCGTTCTGGGCGGTGAAGGCCGAAGCCGGCGTGGCGAGACCGAAAGCAAGCAGAAGAGCGGCGAGGCGCATGGGGGCGATCCTTTTCGGGAAACCGGTTTCATTGATATAGGGAGGGAATGGCGGCGTTCCCATATGCTTCAATGGATTGTTCCGAAGTCGCGACCGATTAGAAGAAGTTGGCAATCCCGCACAACGGGTTAACTACGTTTTGTGCGTCCGTCGGGCAAGAAAACGGCGCGGGATTTCCTTGGCATCAAGATAGATGCCAACAAAATGAACGATGATGGGACCGCCAAGGAAAACGATGAAATCAGCGAAAAGGCGTAAATCTGGTCGGCGCACCGATCCGTCACGAGAATGGGCAACCCAATCGCGACGACAAAAGCGGTGCAAACTACGACCAACCGAGCGAAACGGGGTCACATCTACTGATCGAGGAAGCTTCTCAACTTCCGGCTCCGGCTCGGATGCTTCAGCTTCCGCAGAGCCTTCGCCTCGATCTGGCGGATCCGTTCGCGGGTGACGCTGAATTGCTGGCCGACCTCTTCGAGCGTGTGGTCGGTGTTCATGCCGATGCCGAAGCGCATGCGCAGCACCCGCTCCTCGCGCGGCGTCAGGCTTGCCAGAACCCGGGTCGTCGTCTCCTTCAGGTTCTCCTGAATGGCGCTGTCCAAGGGCAGGATCGCGTTCTTGTCCTCGATGAAATCGCCGAGCTGGCTGTCCTCCTCGTCGCCAATCGGGGTTTCGAGGGAAATCGGCTCCTTGGCGATCTTCATCACCTTGCGGACCTTTTCGAGCGGCATTTGCAGCTTCTCGGCCAGTTCCTCGGGCGTCGGCTCGCGGCCGATCTCGTGCAGCATCTGGCGGCCGGTGCGGACCAGCTTGTTGATCGTCTCGATCATGTGGACCGGGATACGGATGGTCCGCGCCTGATCGGCGATGGAGCGCGTGATCGCCTGACGGATCCACCAGGTCGCGTAGGTGGAAAACTTGTAGCCGCGCCGGTATTCGAACTTGTCCACGGCCTTCATCAGGCCGATATTGCCTTCCTGAATGAGATCAAGGAATTGCAGGCCACGATTGGTGTACTTCTTGGCGATCGAGATGACGAGCCGCAGGTTCGCTTCGACCATTTCCTTCTTGGCCTGCCGCGCTTCCTTCTCGCCCTTCTGGACCTGGTTCACGATGCGGCGGAATTCCTGGATGTCGACACCGACATACTGGCCGACCTGCGCCATCTCGGCGCGCAGCTCCTCCACCTTGTTCTGGCTCTTTTCGATCAGGGTTTGCCAGCCGCGCCCGGATTTCTCGGCCATCCGGTCGAGCCAGGTCGGGTCGAGTTCATACCCGCGGTATTCGTCGATGAACTCGCGGCGGTTGATGCGGGCCTGATCGGCAAGCTTCACCATGCCGCTGTCGATCGTCATGATCTTGCGGTTGATGCCATAGAGCTGGTCGATCAGCGCCTCGATCCGGTTGTTGTGCAGGTGAAGTTCGTTCACCAGCACGACGATCTCGGAACGGAGCTTCTGGTAGGCCGTCTCGTCGGCGAGCGAGAAGCTGTCATCTTCGTTCAGCGTCGCCGACATGCGCAGATCCTGCATCTCGGCAAGCTTGGCATAGTCGCGGGCGATGATCTCGAGCATTTCGAGAACCCGCGGCTTCAGCGCCGCCTCCATCGCCGCAAGCGACATGTTGGAGGCTTCGTCCTCCTCGTCGTCGTCATCGGCCTTGGCAATCGGATTGCCGTCGGCGTCGAGCTCGGGCTCGCTGTCCTCGGACGACCGCGACGACGTGGTCTCGGTGCCCTGGACCACCGGCTCGTCCTGCTCGCCATCTTCGTCGAGCGAGCGACCGAAGGTGGTTTCAAGGTCGATGACGTCGCGCAGGAGGATGTCTTCGTTGAGAAGTTCGTCGCGCCAGATGGTGATCGCCTGGAAGGTCAGCGGGCTTTCGCAAAGCCCGAGGATCATCGTGTTCCGGCCCGCCTCGATCCGCTTGGCGATGGCAATCTCGCCCTCGCGGCTCAGAAGTTCCACCGTGCCCATTTCGCGCAGGTACATCCGCACCGGGTCGTCGGTCCGGTCCAGCGCCTCGCCCGAAGAGGTGGCAACCGCCACTTCGCGCGAGGTCGAGGCCTCGACCACCGCGCCGGAACTGCCGGTATCCTCGGCCTCGTCCTCTTCGATGACGTTGATGCCCATCTCGGACAGCATCGACATCACGTCCTCGATCTGTTCGGAAGAGACCTGTTCCGGCGGAAGCACCTGGTTGAGCTGGTCATAGGTGATGTAGCCGCGCTCCCGCGCGTCGGCGATCATCTTCTTGACCGCGGCCTGCGACATGTCGAGCGTGTGCTCGTTGTCGTCGGTCTCGGGCTTCTGCTCGTCGGTGTCCTTGGCGGCCATCGGGGCTCCTTTGGTCTCGGCGAATCGCGGGGGGTACGAATCGGTTCCGGTTATGTAGCGAATCACGGACGCGAATCACAGGGGCGGCTGTGCGGCGTGCGGTGCGTTCAGTTTTTCTTCTTCTCCCAGACGGCGGCGTCGATCAGGCGCTGGAGCCCGGCCGAAAGCGCGCCGCGATCCTCACCCATGTCGCTGTCGTCGTCGAGTTTCGAGCGGCCTGCGAGGTTGCGGGCCTCGGCGGCCTGGCCGAGGCGCCAGGTAAGACCCTCGTCGACAAGCCCGGTCAGATCCTCCATAGCCTCGGCAATCTCGGCCACGACCCCGCGCCGCGCTTCGAGCTTGGCAAGCTCCTCGGCAAGGCACATCGTGGCGAATGCGTCATCCGCTCCGCTGCGGACGGGCGGCGCGATCTGCACATGGGCGAGGCTCATGAGCTTTTCAAGCTCCGGGCCGGCGGCGGCGGCGACTTTCGTCGTCAGATCCTCCGCCCCGCCGTCATGGCTGGCGACCAGAAGCGCATGGCGCAGCCGCTCGTGGCCGGGATCGCGCATCTCGATGGTCTCGAGCTGGCTTTCGAACCGGGCGATACAGGCCGGATGGGCCAGCGCGATGGCAAGGATCATCGCTTCGCGAAGATAGTCCTCGACCTCGGCACCGGGTGCGGCGGCAAGAAGCGAGGCCCGCGTCGCGGGCAAGGGCTGAGCCGGGGCGGATTTCCACTTGCCGTCCCTGCGGGCGGGCCGGTCGGCCGGCGCCCGGCGCGCGGCGCCGAAAAGCTCCCGGCGCAGGCGTTTGATCTCCTCCCCGTAATGGGCGCGGATCGAAGGGTCGGCAATGCGCTTGATCGCCTCCCTGAGGCTCTTGTCGAGGGTCGCCTTGCGTTCGGGGCTGTCGAAGATCTTGCCTTCCGTCTCGCGCCGCCAGAGCAGGTTAACCATCGGCTGCGCCTCGGCGACGAGCTTCGCCATCGCCTCGCGGCCGCGCATCTTGATCAGATCGTCGGGGTCCATTCCCTCGGGCAGGATGACGAACCGAAGGCCCTGCCCGGCTTCGAGCATCGGCAGGGCGAGATCGACGAGGCGGGTTGCCGCACGGATGCCGGCGGCATCGCCGTCGAGCATGATCAGCGGTTCGGGATGGATGCGCCAGAGAAGGCGCAGCTGATCCTCGGTGATCGCGGTGCCAAGAGGGGCGACGGCCGCCTCGAACCCCGCCCCGACCAGCGCGATCACGTCCATGTAGCCCTCGGCGACGATCAGCGGCTGGCCCTTGCCCGCCGCCTCGCGCGCCGGCCCGTGGTTGTAGAGGCTGCGGCCCTTGTCGAAGAGTTCGGTTTCCGGCGAGTTGAGGTATTTCGCGCTGTCGGACGGGTCCATCGCGCGGCCGCCGAAGGCAATGCAGCGCCCCCGCGCGTCGCGGATCGGGAACATGATCCGGTTGCGGAAGGCGTCGTAGGGCGCCTTGCTCTTGGTGCTGGGTTTCGCGAGCCCCGCTCCAAGGATCAAATCGTCGGCGATGCCCTTGGCCTTCAGATGGTCCCAAAGGCCCTGCCAGCCCTCCGGCGCGAAACCGATCTCGAACCGGTCCTGCGCGGCGTCCGAGAGCTTGCGCCTTGAAAGATAGTCGCGCGCAGCCGAGCCGGCGGCCGTCTTCAATTGAAGCCGGTAGTGGCGGACCGCTTCTTCCATGACTTTCGCAAGCTCGGTCCGCCGGTCGGCGCGTTCGGCCGCCTGCGGATCGCGCGCCGGCATCGTCATTCCGGCCTCACGGGCGAGAACCTCCACGGCCTCCATGAAGGACATGTTCTCGGCCTCTTTCAGGAACGAGATCGCATCGCCCTTCGCATGGCAGCCGAAGCAGTAATAATAGCCCTTGCGGTCGTCGACATGGAAAGACGCGGACTTTTCCTGGTGGAAGGGGCACGGCGCCCACCAGTCGCCCTTGGCCTGGTTGGACTTGCGATTGTCCCAGACCACCTTCCTGCCCACGACGTGGGACAGCGAGGTGCGGGTGCGCAGCTCATCAAGGAAACCGGGGGGCAGACTCATCCGGTGAATATCGGCTCTTCAGGGCGGCCCGGCAAGGGGGCGTTGCCCCCTCGCCCGCCTTCAGCGCGCCGCCGCGCGGGCCGCGCAGGCCGCCATCGACTGATGCAGTTCGTGGACCGCCGATGCCGCCATTGAGCGAAAGACGAGAATGTCGAAGCGATCGGCATCCACCCGCGCCAGAACCATCATCATGTGATTGAGCCCGCTTCGCGCCGCGGCCCCCACCGGGAACGCCTCTGCCCGCAGATCGAGCGGCACCAGACGCGCCAGGACGGCCTCTGCCCCCGGCCCCGCGAGGCGCATCCGCGCCCAGCCATCCGACTGGTCGGTCAGCGCCGCGATGCCGGAAAGCCCCTCCGGATCGGTGCCGATCAGGAACGCCTGCCCGCGACCGGTCCAGAGGCATGTGGCCGCGCCCTTCGTGACGCTCTTTCCCGGTGACGGCCAGCCAAGACCGAGCACCTTCAGCGCCGTCCCGACCGCGCGTTCCTTGCCCGCGAGGGGTGCCACGGAGGTGATGCGCGCGGGCCGAAGTTCACTAAGGGCCACGCCCCCCGCCGCAACCGGCAGCAGGCCCTCGCAGGCGGTCTTTTCGATCAGGCTAGGCACGGGCGCGTCCTCCCTCCGGGTCGAAAAAGACCGGGTTCACCACTTCGCAAAGCACATCAGTCTTCCGCAGGTGATCGACAAGCCGGACCCGGCTGCCGATCCGCGCCCGGCCGTCCTTCATGAAGCCCAGCGCCAGATAGGACCGGAGTGTCGGTGAATAGCAGACCGACGTGACATAACCCCGGTCGTTGGCCGAGACCGGCTCTGCTCCTTCATCAAACAGATGCGCGCCGGCGCCAACCTGACGGCCGGCGGGGATCGGACGAAGGCCGACGAGCTGTTCGCGGTCCGCGCCCGACAGGCCGGGCCGCTGGCTCGCGCCCTTGCCGATGCAGTCCTTCTTGGCACTCACCATGCCCTGGAGCCCGATATCGAAGGCCGTGACCCGCCCGTGGATCTCGGCATGGGTGATGAAACCCTTCTCGATCCTGAGGACGTTCAGCGCCTCCATTCCGTAGGCGCCGCCGCCGAGGCTTTCCGCCCGCGCGACGAGGTCACGGTAGAGCGCCTCGCCGTAGCGGGCCGGCACCGCGATCTCGTAGCCGAGCTCGCCCGAGAAGGAGATGCGGAAGAGCCGCGCCTCGACATCCATCAGCCGCACCGTGCCGCAGGAGAGGAAGGGGAAGCTTTCGCCGTCGATGGGGCTTTCGAGGATCGAGTTCAGAAGCTCGCGCGCCAAGGGGCCGGCGACCGCGAACTGCGCCCACTGCTCGGTGACGGAGATCATCCGCACCTCCCAGTCAGGGCAATGCGCCTGATGGACGAATTCCAGATGCCGCATCACCTGTCCGGCGGCGGCGGTCGTCGTCGTCGTCAGGTAATGCCCCTCGCCGAGGCATGCGGTGGTGCCGTCGTCCATCACCATCCCGTCCTCGCGCAGCATCAACCCGTAGCGCACCCGGCCCGGCTTCAGGGTCGAGAAGGTGTTGGTATAGACGAGGTCGAGGAACCGGCCCGCGTCCTTTCCCTGTATGTCGATCTTGCCGAGCGTCGAGACATCGACAACCCCCACCCGCTCGCGCACCATCGTCACCTCGCGGTCGCAGGCTTCACGCCAGGTCGCCTCGCCGGGGCGCGGGAAATAGGAGGGCCGGTACCAGAGGCCGGCCTCGATCATCGGCGCATGGCGGTCGCGCGCCGCCTTGTCCGAGGTGGTGAAGCGCTGCGGGGCAAAGCCCGCGCCCTGCCCGCCGGCCCCCATCGCGGCGATGGAGACGGGCACATAGGGTGGCCGGAACGTCGTCGTCCCGGTCTCGGGGATGCCTCGCCCTGTCGCGTCGGCGAGGACCGCAAGCGCGCCGACGTTGGAGTTCTTGCCCTGATCCGGCGCCATCCCTTGCGTCGTGTAGCGTTTCATGTGTTCGACCGAGGCGAAGTTTTCCTGCGCGGCGAGCCGGACGTCCTTCGTGGTCACGTCGTTGGCGAAGTCGAGCCAGGCGCGGTGCTTCGGCTCCGGCACTTCCCAATAGGCCCGAAGTCGGACGCCGCAGTCCTCGGCCTGCGGGATCTCGGCCTTCTTCGGCTTGCGGCCAAGCGCCTCCAGCGCCTCTTCGGCGGCGGCGGCGCCTTCGGCAAGGCAGGCTTGCGTCGAGAATGCACCATTCGCCGCGCCGGCCGCCGCGAGCCCCGGCACCATGCCGGGCTTCGGCACGAAGGCCGAGATGTCGTCGCGCCAGACGGGGCGGCCGTTCATGTGGCAGGTCAGGTGAAGCGCCGGGTTCCAGCCGCCCGACACGGCAAGACAGTCGCTCACGATGCGCTGGATCTTCCCGTCGCGATCGGCGATCACCACCTCGCGCAGGCCCTTGCGGCCGACCGTGTCGATGACCCGGCATCCTGCATGGACCGGGAAGTCGCCAGGGACGGATACATCCTCGCGAACATCCACCAGCCCGGCGACGCGGACGCCGGCGGAGGCAAGGTCGCGGGCGGTGCGATGGGCATCGTCGTTGTTGCCGAAGACCGTCACCGAATGGCCGGCAGCCACGCCCCAGCGGTTGAGATAGGCACGAACGGCGCCCGCCGTCATCACGCCGGGCCGGTCGTTGTTGGAAAACGCGATCTGCCGCTCATGAGCGCCGGCGGCCAGCACAGCGCGTCTTGCCACGATCCGCCAGAAACATTCGCGCGGCAGGTCCTTCGGCGGATTGGCAAGGTGCAGGCCGACCCGCTCCAAAGCCCCGAACGTCCCGCCGTCATAAGCGCCGGTCACGGTCGTCCGGGTCATCAGCCGCACATTCGGCGCTGCCGTCAGTTCCTCCAAAGCGTCCGCCACCCAGCGGGCGCCGGGCTTGCCGCCGACCTCGTGGGTCTCGGCCAGAAGCCGCCCGCCCATCGCCGCATCCTCCTCGGCGAGGATCACGTCGGCGCCCGCCCGCGCCGCCGTCAGTGCCGCCATCAACCCCGCCGGGCCTGCCCCGATCACCAGGAGGTCGCAGAAGGCATAGGCTTTCTCATAAGCCTCGTCGTTCGACTTGCCGGACAGCGCCCCAAGCCCCGCCGCGCGACGGATCGCCGGTTCGTAAAGGCTTTCCCAGAACGCCTTCGGCCACATGAAGGTCTTGTAGTAGAACCCCGCGCTGAAGAACGGCGCGAAAAGGTCGTTGACCGCAATCGCATCGAAGCCGAGCGAGGGCCAGCAGTTCTGCCCCCGCGCCTCGAGCGTGGCGTGGATCTCCTGCATGGTCGCCCGCACGTTGGGTACCTGCCCCGCCCCGCGCCCGACGGTCACGAGCGCGTTGGGTTCCTCCGACCCCGCCGTCATCACCCCGCGCGGACGATGATACTTGAACGAGCGTCCGAAGACCTTCACCCCCGAGGCGAGCAGCGCCGAAGCGAGCGTGTCGCCCTGAAACCCGGCATAATCCCGGCCGTCGAAGCGAAAGCCCACGGGCGCGCCGCGGTCAATAAGACCCTTGCCCGCGATCCTCATGCCGTCTTCCCCCCGCGCTTCGCCGCCGGCTTCACCTTGCCGGAAATATCCCCCCCGGAGGGTCCGCCCTTGCCACGCTCGGCCACCAGACGGGTGGACAGCACCGCATGCGTCACGGTATCGCGCGTGACTTCGATCCAGGCCGAACAGCCCATCTCGTGATACCAGAGATCGCGCGTCTCCCCGGCCGGATTGTTGCGCAGGTGCAGGTAGGCGTCCCACGCCTCCGGTGCTGCATCCTCGCCCGGCCGGTCGGCATAGATGGCATCGCCGTAATAGGTGAATTCGCGCCGGTCGCGGGTTCCGCAGAGGGGACAAATGATGCGCATCTCTCTCCCCTCAATGCAGGTTGTGCTGCGACCCCGTGCCTTCCTCGTCGAGAAGATGGCCGGTCGCGAAACGGTTCAGGCGGAAGTGGCGGGCGACCTCGTGGCTCTCGCCGGTCGCCATCAGGTGCGCCATGCACCAGCCCGAGGCCGGCACGGCCTTGAAGCCGCCGTAGTTCCAGCCGCAATCGATATAGAGCCCGCCGACATCGGTCCTGTCGATGATCGGAGAGCCGTCGGGCGTCATGTCCATGATCCCGCCCCAGGACCGCAGGACCTTGGCCTTGCCGATCATCGGCATCAGTGTCATCCCCGCCTCCATCACATGCTCGACCATCGGCAGATTGCCCCGTGCGGCGTAGGAGCTGTAGAAATCGAGATCGCCGCCGAAGACGAGGCCCCCCTTGTCGGACTGCGAGATGTAGAAATGCCCCATCCCGAAGCTGACGACGTGGTCGATGATCGGTTTCAGCCCCTCGGTCACAAAGGCCTGAAGGACGTGGCTCTCCACCGGCAACCGGATTCCCGCCATCGCGGCCACCTGGCCCGAGCGTCCGGCAACGATGATGCCGATCTTCTTCGCCCTGATCGCGCCCCGCGTGGTCTGAACGCCGCGTACGCGCCCGTCCTCGATGTCGATCCCGGTCACCTCGCAGTTCTGGATCAGGTCGACGCCGCGCTGATCGGCGCCCCGCGCATAGCCCCAGGCGACGGCATCGTGGCGCGCCGTGCCGCCGCGCCGGTGCAATAGCCCGCCATAGATCGGGAACCGCGTCTGCTCGAAATCGAGATAGGGCAGATAGCGCCGCACGCCCTCGCGGTCGAGAAGCTCCGCGTCGTCGCCCTGGTTGATCATCGCATTGCCGCGCCGGGCGAAGGCATCGCGCTGGCCGTCGGAATGGAAGAGGTTGATGAGGCCGCGCTGCGAATGCATGACGTTGTAGTTGAGCTCCGCCTCCAGCCCCTCCCAGAGCTTCAGAGAATGGGAATAGAACTCCTGGTTGCCGGGCAGGAAGTAGTTGGCGCGCACGATTGTCGTGTTGCGCCCGACATTGCCGCCGCCGAGGTAACCCTTCTCCAGTACCGCTACATTGGTGATGCCGTGGTTCTTCGCGAGGTAGTAGGCGGTCGAAAGCCCGTGACCGCCACCGCCGATGATGACGTAGTCGTATTCCGCTTTCGGATCGGGGTCTCGCCAGGCAGGCTGCCAGCCCTTGTTGCCGAAAAGCCCCTCGCCGATGACCCTGAGCCCTGAATAGCGCATGACATGCCTCCCTGCCCGTCTCAGTGAACCGGCCCCAGCGCGAGATTTCAATGCCTGACAGCGTTTTCCCCGCCATTCCGCGACAAAGGACGTCGCTCCCCGGCCCATGAGGGAAAAAAGCCCGACCGGTTCGCATGAGCCGGCCGGGCAGGTCGTCGCAGAGCGACGAGGGAATGACCCGGCCTGCGGAGCGGCCGGGCGGGAAGTCTCAGCGCGCGAGGCGGAAGTAGGCCGCGGCGTAATTGTTGTTCATCCCGGCGCCATCGCAGAAGCCGAAGACCCCGTTCGAGGTCACGTCGAGCTTGCCGCCGGAAACGATTGCGACCCCCTCGATGCCGTCGGCATTCGCCGTCAGCGCGATATCACCCACGGCAATGATCTGGCTGCCGAAAATGTTTGTCTTCGCCGCGAAATCCACCCCGCCAAGCGTCACCATCTGCACGTCGCCGCCCGTGGCGCAGTTGTCGTCCTTGCCAATGACGATGTCGGACGAGGCATAAAACGACTTCCCGTCGGTGTTCTTGGTGATGATCACGGAATCCTCGATGACCGCGCCCGACGCGAATTGCAGGCGGCAATCCGTGATCAGCACCATGTTCCGGAGGACGAATCCCGAGCCTAACTGCTTGTGGCTCTGGTCGTTCTTGCAGTCCATCTCGTGGATTCGCCCGGTCTTGAACTTGGTCGGATCGAGCGAGGTCGCACCTTGCGCCTTGATCGTGATCGGCGAGGCGTTGGTGATGTAGGACCTGTAGTATTGCGAGCCGGGGGCCATGATTCCGATCTGCGGGTCGAACGGAGTGGTCTCGATCCCACGGATGATATCGTTGACGCGGTTGAGAATCCGCAGCTTGTAGGAACCGTCGCGCAAGGCCGCCGAGAGTCCGGTATTGCTGGTGAAACCCGAGTTGGGAAGTTGAATGTCGCGCCGGTCGGGCATCGACACGACCACGCCCGGCTCGAACGTGTTGCCGGAGCTGGCGATGACATAGGCCTGCGAATGGATGCAGAAGCCCGAGGTGAAATAATCGTTCGACTGAATCTCCACCGGCTCCTGCGCGACGAAACCTTCCTTGAAGCAGGTCGGATAGTAGGTTTCGAAGACCGAACCCGACTGCACATCCCAGGTATTCCGTCCGACCAGGCCGAGCATGTAGGTCGTGACACCGTTGCCGCCGCTCGCATAGCGTTTTGTGGAGACGAGAACGGCATCGCGCGATCCGGGATCGACGGTGAAAAGCTGCTTGTCCTTGTCCCAGTGGCCAAAGCTGATGTCCTCCGGCTTCAGCACCGTCCCGTATTTGCCGCCGGGCATGTTGAGGGCCGCGATCTGCAGGGCGGCGGTTCTCGCCTGATCCGCGGAATGCAATTCTCGCGTGTAGAGCGCGGCATGCGCGGCCGAATCCGCGGCGACCTGAAGCTGATTCTTGGAGGCAATGCCGTTGCCGAAATCGACCGCGAGCCCCCCGAGCACCAGAGCGGTCATGAAGATCTGCAGGCTGAGGGCGGTGATGCCTCCCTCTTCGCGGGTAAGAAACCGGGCCGCGGCGGATGCGAGACGAAGCGCCATCCCTCAGTTCTCCATAAGATGTTCTGCGCGCACCGTCATCCGCGCGCCGGAAAAGATGCCTGCGACACCGAAGAGGTCGAGATCGACCAGCGGCACGCTCACGGTCGTCGTGATCATGCCGGCGGTCAGGCTCGTCGCGGCCAGCGAATGGGGGCTGAGTTCATTGGCGCGGGCGAGGACGAAGTTCTCCGTCTCGGTGGTCGAGGTGAGCCGTCCGATCGACATGTTGCGGTTCGCGTCCTGCGCGATCCGCAAGAGCCGCGACTGGCCGTGGAACATCATCGACACATCCGCGAGAAGCGCGATGAGCATCACATACATGGGAAGCCAGAGAACAGCTTCGACCGTAGCGGCCCCGTCCTCGGCGCGGCCAAAGCGAAAGAGACGACCGAAATGGAAGTGAAGGCAGCGCATGGTTACCGTTTCCCGTTAACAGCGGCCGGTTGATCCGGCCTGCCACAGCGCCCCCACGAAACAATGAGCCCGGCAAATGAGGCGAAAATGCGGCAACAGCCCCCTTGATCGGGCGGAACCGCGAAAGAATTCCTTAAAAAAGCTTGATTTCAGGGGTTCTGGCGCGAGGAATCCGCCGGATTGGCTAATTTTTCGTCATCAATCCCGAATCGTGACGAATTCTCCCTTGGGTTGATTCGGCCGCGATAACGCACAATCAGACCCAGACCGAGCGGCGCGCGCAGTTCGACGTCGAACCGGAACCCTCCCTCATCTTCCGTTTCGGTCGCGATGCTCACGGGCATAAGGACACGCGGCAGGGGCAACGGGCCGAGCCACCCACCGGCGACCGGAAAGTGCAGCGCGCCATCCCGGACCGTGAGACCAATAACGAAGGTGAACGGGTCGAAGCGTTCGGTGATCGCGCCGCGTCGTCGTGCGAGGTACGAACGGAATATCCGCCCGCCGAAGTCGCGTTCCCAGATCTCGCCATCGGGAGCGGCGCGCTTGGTGACGCGAACCGGGACGTCCGCCCCTTCCGGCGGAAAGCGGAAGATCGCGGCGACGAGCCGGGCAGCGAGCCCGCGTCCGCGCGTGACCGTGGCGCGGCCGTCAAGGCGGAAGCACCCGGCCCAGTCGTGGCTCCGCCGCACCGCGCCGGGCAGTTCCTTGAATGCGACTCCAAGATGGGCGGGAAAGAGCGGCTGGACCGGGTGGTTGTCGCGGGAAAAGCCGATGCTCAGATCGGCCATCGCCGCCTCGAATTCCGCAAGCGGCAGCATCGTCAGGGCCGGTCCGGCGCCGGAAGGGATGCGGGAAGCGGCGCGCAGGATCGCGCGGGCGGCAATGGCCGGAACATAGGGCCCCGCGCCCGCCTCGGCCAGAAGACGCCATTCGGCGCGGATGAGACCACCGTCTTTTCGCCCGATGACGCGCACGACCATGCCGCCCTGCGCCGAACCGAACGGCCAGAGCATCAGCGCCATCCCCCGCGTCAGCGCGACGATCCGCGGCCCGACCGCGATGCCGGTTGCGGCCCTGAGGCGGGAGAGCAGAGCGAGCCCGGCATTCATGACCGGAAGCTCAAGCCCAGCACGAAAACTCACCGAATGCGCACCGAAACGGGCCGGGAAAAGCCGGGTATCGGGCACCTCGATCAGGTAGCCGCGCCGATGGAGGCCGGGGCCAAGACGATAGGCGCGCGGGTCGCTCCAGCCGCGCCGCTCCTCCCACGCCGCCCCCTGCCAGAGCCGGAACGGCGTTCCGGTCCGGGCGAGGATCGCACCGACCACGGAACGCCCGCGCGGGGCCCGGTTGCCGGGCAGGATCGCCGTGTCGATCTCTTCGAGACGGTCCATGCCCTTCGCGAGCGCGTCAACGGCCGCGGAGGAGAGCGCGGGCACCGAGGAGACGCCTGAAAGCGCGAAGGTCCCGGCGGCCTTCGCCGCGCCGTCGAGCGTCGCGATGCCGGCGCAGAATTCCGCCTCGTCGGCAAGGTCGAGGTAGTTGATCCCCCGCGCGATGCAGGCACGCGGGAGCCGCCACGGATCGGCGCCATAGGCATGGAACGGGCCGGCGGCGTCAACGACCGCGTCAGGCGCCTCTGCCCAGAGCGGCGCGAGGTCGGACCCGAGATCGACCCTGATGGCACGGGCGCCGAGACGGCGGGCCAAGGCTTCGGCGCGCTTCAGGTCGCGGGCGGCGATCGTCACGTCTTGGCCATCGCGAACCAGCAGCTCCGCGAGACGGCTGCCGAAAACCCCGGTGCCGCCAAGAACGACCACTTTCATCTCATGAGCCGCGCACGAAGCCGGGGCGAGGCAAGCGCGCAAAGATCCGCCCGGCCGAACATCCGATACCGGTTGCGGGCGATCCGCGCATAAAGCCAGTCCCGCAAGGGGCGCGGGATGAGGAGAAGAAGGCCAAGCCCCCGCGCCCATCCGCCGGACCGCAGACCGACCCGAGCCATCGCATCGAAATCACGCCACGCCCGTCCACCTTCGAGGAACAGCCAGCTTTCGGGATCGTCGGGCCTGAGGCCGTAATGCATGAGGATCGCCTGACCGAGCGGGGTCGCGACCGGGCAGATGCGGATATCGCCCCTCCGGTCGATCCGGTCGATCATGCGGGCGCCGAAGCTGCAGAGCGCGCAGTCGCCATCCATGAACGCCACCGGCGCGGCATCGTCGAACTCCGGCACCGCCGGGTCGTTTCTGTAACTGTAGGCGGCGCGCATTGCGGGGCTCCGGTCGTGCGGCGGAACTCTGCCGCCGGACAAACCGATTGTCGAGGCGACCCGACTGCACAAGGGGCCGGCCCGACGGTGGAACAGGGCGTTCCCGTGCGGATCAGTCCGCCCAGTCCCAGGGCCGCGTGTATTCACCGAGTTTGTGCCTCAGCGCCTCCTCGTCCACTGCGCCGGTCCGCTCCAGCCGCGCGACAAGACCGCGCTTCTTGTCCTCGGTCACTTCGCGGACACGAACCGCAAAGCCTGCCTCGGCGAGGACAGCGTCGTAGATGCGCTGGATCGCGCGCTTCCGCAGATCCGGCTTGAAGATCTTGCCGACCGCCGTCTTCGGCAATTCGGAGAGAACCTCGATATACTTCGGCACCGCCGCGCGTTCCTGGATATGTTCACGTGCGAAGTCCATCAATTCCTCGGGCGTGACCTCGGAACCGGCGACAAGCTCCACATAGGCGCAAGGCAGTTCGCCCGCGAGGGCATCCGGCTGGCCGATCGCGCCGACGAAGGCGATGGCGGGATGCGCCATCAGCGCCTCCTCGATCTCGGCCGGGTCGATATTGTGCCCGCCGCGAATGATCAGGTCCTTGGCGCGGCCGGTGATCCAGAGATAGCCGTCCGCGTCGATCCGGCCGAGATCGCCGGTACGCAGGTAGCGCCCTTCGGTGAAGAGGGTGCGGTTCTTGTCGACCTCGGTGTAGGTCGATCCCTCGAAGACGCCGGGGTTGGAAATGCAGATCTCGCCGACCTCGTCGGTGCCGCATTCCTTGATGACATTGGCGCCGCCATCGACATGCAGGATGCGCACCTCGGTATAGGGCAGCGGGACGCCGACCGACCCGATCTTCTTCTCGCCGTCCGGGGGATTGAGCGAGACGAGGCAGGTCGCCTCGGTCAACCCGTAGCCCTCGAGGATCTGCACCCCCGTCGCCGCCTCGAAGCGCTTGAAGAGTTCGATGGGCAAGGGCGCGGACCCCGAAATCGCGGATTTCAGACTGGAGACATCGGCGTTCACGGGGCGCTGCATCAGTACCGCGATCGCGGTCGGCACGGTGATGAGGAACGTGACGCCCCAGCGCTCGATGAGCTTCCAGAAATTGTCGAACACCCCGTCGCCGCGATAGCCCGCCGGCGTCGGCAGGACGATATGCGCCCCGCTCGCGATGCAGGACATGAGCACCGGATAGGATGCCAGCACGTGAAAGAGCGGCAGCGGGCAGATCAGCACGTCCTTTTCGGTGAAGAGCAGCGAGCCGCCCAGCCAGCCGTTGTAGATCATGCCGGAATACTTGTGCTGGGCCACCTTCGGCATGCCGGTCGTGCCGCCGGTGTGGAAATAGGCCGCGACCCGGTCGCCCGCGCTGTCGGCAAAAGTCAGGCTGTCGCCGGGCTGGCGTGCGCATTCGGCGTTGAAATCCTTGACGGTCGCCTTGTGCTCCACCGGGTTCTTCGGCCGGATCAGCGGCACGATCCAGCTTTTCGGCGGCGTGAGGTAGCGGCTGAGATCGACCTCCAGCACCGTGTGCACATCGGGTGCCAGCTTCAGCGCGGCGGCGGCCTTTTGCGGGACGTCGGTCTTCGGGAAGGCCCTGAGCGTGACCAGCACCTTCGCCTTCGTCTCGCGCAGGATGGCGGCGATCTGTTCGGGCTCCAGAAGCGGGTTGATCGGGTTGACGATGCCGGCGACGGCGCCGCCGAGGAGCGTCACGGCGGTCTCGTTCGCATTCGGCAGGAGATAGGCGACGACGTCCGTCTCGCCGATACCGAGGCTGCGGAACAGGTTCGCCGCCTGGGTGATGCGGCCGTGAAGGCCGTTCCAGGTCAAGGTCTCGGCCTTGGCGCCGGGGTCGGAAAGAAGCTGGAAGCTGATCGCGTTGCGCGGCCCGTGCGCATCGCGGGTGCGGCTCAGGAACTGGTACAGCGTGACCGGCAAGTCGCGCTTTTCATACGGCATTTCCCTTTCGATCGCGTCGCGATCGGCAATGCCGGAAAACTTCCCCATTTACTCTCCTCCCCTGACCCGCTCCCCCGGGCCCTGTCGATAGGGGGAGGATGGGGGCAAAGCCAGGTCAGGGCAAGAGTGACGCTCGGTCCGGCCGGCCGGGACGCCGCGTCAAATTGGCCGCCCCGCGCGGGGCGGCGGACGGTACGCGCCTCACTTCGGCGGAATGCGCAGAACCTGGCCGGGATAGATCTTGTCGGGATGTTTCAGCATCGGCTTGTTGGCCTCGAAGATCTCCGGGTAGCGATTGGCATTGCCGAGCGTCTTCTTGGCGATGGCCGACAGCGTGTCACCCTTGACGACGGTGTGGAAGACCGCGCCCTTCGTATCGTCGTCGTGGCTGGTCTCGACCTCGGCCACGCCATCGACATTGCCGACCGCAAGGATGACCTTTTCCTTCATCTCGGGGCTGACGGCGGCGCCAGAGACCTTGACCTTGTCACCCTCGACCTTGATGCCGAGGCCGCTCGCGTCGAGACCGAGATCCTTGATCTCCTTCTTCAGCGCCTCTTCCTGCACCTCGGCCGCCTCGGCCGCGCCGCCGCCGAAGAGCTTCTTTCCCGCGTCCTTCACGAAACTCCAAACGCCCATGGTCGCCTCCACTCATTTACCGGTTTCACTCCGCCACGGACTCCGACAAGCCGACGCGGCACTGCCACTATTCGAGTTTGCGAGACAAATGGCAACCGCCCCGACCCGGGATTGGCCCAAGGTCCGGAGACCAGCAGAGGATGACCCGGCGATGCCGGCGGACGGTCGCGTTATTCGGCCGCCATGCCTTCCGTGAACTGGAGCCGCGCGAGGCGGGCATAGAGCCCGTCTTCCGCCACCAGCTTGTCATGGGTGCCGGTGGCGACGATCCGCCCCTGATCGAAGACGACGATGCGATCGGCCTTCTTCACCGTGGCAAGGCGATGCGCGACGATCAGCGTCGTGCGGCCCTTGGCCAGCGCCTCGACCGCGTGCTGCACCGCGCGTTCGCTTTCGGCGTCGAGCGCGGAGGTCGCCTCGTCGAGAAGAAGAACCGGCGCGTCGCGCAGGATCGCGCGGGCAATGGCGATCCGCTGTTTCTGCCCGCCCGAAAGCATCACGCCGCGTTCGCCGAGATAGCTGTCATACCCTTCGGGCAGCGCGGCGATGAAGTCATGTGCGGCGGCGGCGCGGGCGGCGGCCTCGACCTCGGCATCGGACGCCTCGGGCCGGCCGTAGCGGATGTTCTCGCGCGCCGAGGCGGCGAAGATCACCGGATCCTGCGGCACCAGCGCCACGGCGCGGCGGAAGTCGGAGCGCGCCATGTCGGGCAGCGCCACGCCGTCGATGGTGACGCGGCCCATGTCGGGGTCGTAGAAGCGCAGGAGAAGCTGGATCACCGTGGTCTTGCCCGCCCCCGACGGGCCTACAAGTGCCACCGTCTCGCCCGGCCGGACATGCAGATCGACGCCTTCCAGCGCGGACTGGTCGGGGCGGGATGGATAGTGGAAGGTGACAGCTTCGAAGGCGATTTCGCCTTTCGCGGGGCGCGGCAGGGCGACGGGCTTCGCCGGGTCGTTGACGCTGTCGGTGGCGTTCAGAAGCTCGACCAACCGTTCGGTCGCCCCCGCCGCGCGCTGCAATTCGCCCCAGATCTCGGACAGCGCCGCGACCGACCCCGCGGCCATCACCGCGTAGATCACGAACTGCACCAGCTCGCCCGGGCTCATCGTGCCCGTACGCACGTCCCGGGCACCGATCCAGAGGACGCCGACGACACCGGCGAAGACCAGGAAAATGACGATCACCGTCATCACCGCACGGGTGCGGATGCGGGCCTTGGCGGAGCGGAAGCTTTCCTCGGTCACGCGGCCGAAATCGGCGCGCGCCTCGGTCTCATGCGTGAAGGCCTGCACGGTCTGGACCGCGCCCAGCGCCTCGGCGGCGGAGCCGGAAGAGGCGGCGATCCAGTCCTGGTTCTCGCGGCTGAGGCGGCGGAGCCGGCGGCCTTGCGTGATGATCGGCACGATCACCGCCGGCACGATGAGAAGGACGAGGCCCGTGAGCTTCGCCGAGGTCAGGAGCATCAGGAGGATGCCGCCGATCAGGATCAAGAGGTTCCTGAGCGCCACCGAGACCGAGGAGCCGATCACCGAGAGGATCAGCGTCGTGTCGGTGGTGATGCGGCTCACCACCTCGCCGGTCATGAGCTTTTCGTAGAAGGCCGGGCTCATCCCGATCACGCGGTCGAAGACCGCCTTGCGGATGTCGGCCACGACCCGTTCGCCAAGCCGCGTCACGAGGTAGTAGCGCGCGCCGGTGCCAAGGGCGAGGAGCGCGGCAATGGCCATCGCCCCGGCGAAGTAACTGTCGAGCAGCTCCGCGCCCGCGCTGAACCCGTCGATGACGCGGCGCACCGCCACCGGCAGGATCAGCGAGATCGAGGCGGTGAGGGTCAGCGCCATCCCGGCGAGGATCACCAAAGTGCGGTAGGGCGCGATGAACGGCGCGAGGCCCGCAAGGGCCCCCACCCGCTTCGATGCCGCGCGGTCTTCGCTTGTCGTGTCCTGTCGTCGCGCCATGCCATCCCCTCCGGTTCCAAGCGGTTTAGGCCCCCGGGCGCGCCGGGGCAAGCGGCGGGAAGGTCGCAGGCCGGGCGGATCGCCGCCCGCCCGGCGGCAACCGGACGCGGCGATTGCGAAATCGGTCGTCCCGACGCTAGTATTGCCCTCGGCGCCCTCCGGAGCGGCGCGTTGATTTAGTGAGGAATTTTCGTGGCAACGCATTCGGCTGAAAATGCCCGCGACCTGCAGGCCGCCCTGCGCAAGGCCGCCCCCCGCGACATTATCGAGTTGAACGGCGCCTTCGGTGCGGTCACGCTCGGCGGCTACCAGCCCGAGACCTCGGTGACGATCCGCGCGGCCAAGCCCGGCGCCGCGCATTTCGAAAGCCTGCTTCTGCAAGGCTGCGCCAATCTCAGCTTCGAGAGCCTGTCGTTCTGGCCCCTCTCGCCCGTGCCGAAAGGCCGGAACAAACCGTATCTTGTCACCGCCTATCCAAACTCGACGGGCATCGAGATCAGCGACTGCCTGTTCCGCGGGCGGGCCGACAGCGACAACCACGCGCGCTGGAGCCCGGCCGACTGGGACGCCGCCAAGATTGGTGCCGTGCTGCTCAGAGGAGAGCGCAGCGTGATCCGCAATTCAGCCGCGATCGGCGTTTATTTCGGCTACGGGGTCAGCGGGCGCAGCTCCGAGATCTTCGGTAATCTCGTCTTCGGCTTCTCCGGCGACGGGCTCAGGGTGACGGACGACAACTGCGTCGTGATCGGCAACCGCGTGACCGATGCGATGCAGATTGACAACAACCATTCCGACGGGTTCCAGGCCTTCAAGGTCAAGGAACTGCTGAACGGCCTTGTCATCAAGGACAACGTGTTCCTGGAATGGACGGTCCGGCCCGACAATCCGCTGCGCGCGAAGATGCAAGGGATCAGCCTGCATAACGGGCCCTATGCGAACGTCGTCGTGCGCGACAACGTGGTCGAAACCTCGGCCGCGAACGGAATCCGGCTGCACAGGGTCCGCGATGTCGAGGTCGTGGGCAATCGCGTCCGTAATTCGAACGGCCCGAATGGCCGGCATCCCTGGATCTCGCTCGGCAATTGCAGCGGCCGGATGGTGGTGGAAAACAACGAGGCGGAGCAGTTCAGGCTCGACCGCAACGTCGTGCAGCGCGGCAACCGCAAACCGGATTACTCCGCGCGCTACTGAGTGAGCGGCGCGTCGGCGAATTCACTCCGCCCCCCGCCCGTCCGGCACCCGCTTCCAGGGTATTGCCCTGAGTTAGGAGACCTGCGCCACATCGCCCGCGAACCCATCCAGGCTGCCCGAAGGCAACCCTGACGCGGGCTGAATATCGCATGCTCCGACACGCCCGCCATGGTCCGATGCAGCGTAAGCGTTTTCTGGTGCCCGCGGCCGGACTTGAACCGGCACGGCCGAAGCCTAGGGATTTTAAGTCCCCTGTGTCTACCATTTCACCACGCGGGCAGGCCGGCCGACCATAGCGCAACCGGCGGTGGCGGCAAGCTCAGAGGCCGGTTTCCTTCACCGCCTCCATCGCCACGTAGGTCGAGGTCGAGGCGACATGCGGCAGGGTCGAAATCCGCTCGCCCAGCACCCGGCGGTAATCGCCGATATCGCTGGTCCTGACCTTCATCAGATAGTCGAACCCGGCCGCCATCATGTGGCATTCCTCGATCTCCGGCATCCCGCGCACGGCCTTGTTGAAGGCCTGGAGCGCCGCCTCCCGCGTGTCCGAGAGCCGCACCTCGACATAGGCCACATGCGCGAGCCCCATGCGGATCGGATTGAGGACGGCGCGGTAGCCGGCGATGACGCCGGTCTCCTCCAGCCGCTTCACCCGCGCCTGGGTCGGCGTCTTGGTCAGCCCGATGCGGCGGGCCAACTCGGTGACGGACATCCGGCCGTCCTCCGACAGGGCGCGCAGAATCGCGGCGTCGTATCGGTCGGCTTCCACTGGTCCATTTTGCATAATAATATGCTCAAATTTGGTCATTTCGACTTTGATTTATGATTATTTGGGAAAATAGCCTAACGCGCAAGCGATATCATGGTCGCATCTGATGGAGGACCGAATGCACGATCTCTGGCACGCTATCGCGACCGGCACGCTTCAGCCGGAAGCCCCGCTTCTCGAACGCCTGATCGGCGCCGCGGGCCTCGACGGCACCGACCGGGCACGGATCTCGGCCGAGGGTGCGTCGCTCGTCAAACAGATCCGCGCCGATGTGCGGCCGGGGCTGATGGAGGTCTTCCTCGCAGAATACGGACTTTCGACCGAAGAGGGCATTTCACTCATGTGCCTTGCCGAGGCGCTGCTGCGTGTGCCGGACGCGGACACGATGGATGCGCTGATCGAGGACAAGATCGCGCCCTCGGACTGGGGCCGGCATCTTGGCCACTCCGCCTCCTCGCTCGTCAATGCCTCCACCTGGGCCTTGATGCTGACCGGCAAGGTGCTGGAGGAGAAGGAACCTGGCATCGTCGGGCACCTGCGCGGCGCGGTGAAGCGCCTCGGAGAGCCGGTCATCCGCCGCGCCGTCCGCCAGGCGATGAAGGAGATGGGCCGGCAGTTCGTCCTTGGCGAAACCATCAACGCCGCGATGGAACGCGCCGCGAAGATGGAGGCGCAGGGATATAGCTATTCCTACGACATGCTCGGCGAGGCTGCGAAGACCGCCGAGGATGCCGAGCGCTATGCCGTCGCCTACTCCAAGGCCATCGCCGCGATCGCGAACGCCGCCGTCAGCGACGACATCCGCGACAATCCAGGCATCTCAGTCAAGCTCTCGGCGCTGCATCCCCGCTACGAAGTCTCGCAGGAAGCGCGCGTGATGGCCGAACTGGTGCCGGTCGTCCGCAAGCTGGCCCTGCAGGCCGCGCAGGCGCGGATGGGCTTCAACATCGACGCGGAGGAGGCCGACCGGCTGGCCCTGTCGCTGAAGGTGATCGAGGCGGTACTCTCGGACGAGGATCTCGCCGGGTGGGACGGCTTCGGCGTCGTCGTGCAGGCCTATGGCCGCCGCGCCGGCGCGGTGCTCGACTGGCTCCACGCGCTCTCCGAGAAGCTCGACCGCAAGATCATGGTGCGGCTGGTGAAAGGCGCCTACTGGGATGCCGAGATCAAGCGCGCGCAGGTCATGGGCCTCGACGACTTCCCGGTCTTCACCCGCAAGGAAGCGACCGATGTGAGCTATATCGCCAACGCGAAGAAGCTCCTCGGC
This sequence comes from Defluviimonas sp. SAOS-178_SWC, assembly GCF_039830135.1. NCBI lineage: Bacteria > Pseudomonadati > Pseudomonadota > Alphaproteobacteria > Rhodobacterales > Paracoccaceae > Albidovulum > Defluviimonas sp. SAOS-178_SWC. The sequence continues at coordinate 3,134,543 of NZ_CP156081.1, forward strand.
ATGACCGACCGCATCTATCCGCAATTCGCCACCCACAACGCCCATACCGTCGCCGCGATCCTCGACATGGGCACCGGCAAGCCCTTCGAATTCCAGCGCCTGCACGGAATGGGCGAACGGCTCCACGACATCGTGCTGAAGCGCGACAAGACCCGCTGCCGGATCTACGCGCCCGTGGGCGCCCACCGCGACCTGCTCGCCTATCTCGTCCGGCGCCTTCTGGAAAACGGCGCCAACTCCTCCTTCGTCAACCAGATCGTGGACGAGGACGTGGCGCCCGAAGAGGTCGCTGCCTGCCCGCTGACCGCCGTCGAAGCGATGCTGCCCGGGCTGACGAATCGTGCGATCCGCAAGGGCCCGGACCTCTTCGCGCCCGAACGGCGCAACTCGGTCGGGTTCGACCTGACCGATGCCGAAACCCTCGCCCGCATCGACGCCGCGCGCGATCCCCACGGCAAGACCGAATTCGCCGCCCAGCCGATCCTCGCCTGCAAGGTCGCTGGCGCGAATCCGAAACGGGTGCTGAACCCGGCCACCGGCCAGCTTGTCGGCCGCGTCACCGACGCGACGAAAGAGGATGTCGACGGCGCGCTTGCCGCCGCCAAACCGTGGAAGGCGACCGCCGCCGAGCGCGCCGCGATCCTCAACCGCGCCGCCGATCTCTACGAGGAAAACTACGGGCCCATCTTCGCGCTCCTGGCGCGCGAGGCCGGCAAGACGCTGCCCGATGCCGTCGCCGAACTGCGCGAGGCGGTGGATTTCCTGCGCTACTACGCGGCGCGCGGACTGGAGCTTCAGCACCCGGCCCTCGGCACCTTCGCCTGCATCAGCCCCTGGAACTTCCCCCTCGCCATCTTCACCGGCCAGATCGCCGCAGCGCTCGCCGCCGGCAATGCGGTCTTGGCGAAACCGGCGGAACAGACCCCGCTCATCGCCGCCCATGCCGTGGCGCTTCTCCACAAGGCCGGTGTCCCGGCCTCGGCCCTGCAACTCCTGCCCGGTGACGGCGCCACGGTCGGCGCCCGCCTCACTTCCGATCCGCGCGTCGACGGCGTCTGCTTCACCGGCTCGACCGAGACGGCGCTGATGATCCGCCGCGCGATGGCCGAGCACCTCGCCCCCGGCGCGCCCCTGATCGCCGAGACCGGCGGGCTGAACGCGATGATCGTGGACAGTACGGCCCTTCCCGAACAGGCCGTGCGCGACATCGTCGCCTCCTCCTTCCAGTCGGCCGGCCAGCGCTGCTCGGCACTCCGCTGCCTCTACGTGCAGGACGATATCGCCGCGCACTTTACCGACATGCTCTTCGGCGCAATGGAGGAACTGACGGTCGGCGACCCCTGGCATCTGCCCACGGATACCGGCCCGGTGATCGACGCCGAAGCCGAAGGTGGCATCCGCGCCCATATCGAGAAGGCCCGCAAGGAAGGCCGCCTCCTCCGCCAGCTCTCGACCCCGAAATCCGGGCATTTCATCGCGCCCACGGTCCTGCGCGTGAAGGGCATCACCGAGATGAAGCAAGAGATCTTCGGACCCGTCCTCCACATCGCGACCTTCGCGGCCGAGGACCTGCCGAAGGTGATCGACGACATCAATGCAACGGGTTACGGGCTGACCTTCGGACTTCACACGCGGATCGACAACCGCGTGCAGGAAGTGACCGAGGCCCTCCATGTCGGCAACATCTACGTCAATCGTAACCAGATCGGCGCGGTCGTCGGCTCCCAGCCCTTCGGCGGCGAGGGGCTCTCGGGGACCGGCCCGAAGGCCGGCGGCCCGGACTACCTTCACCGCTTCACCGCGCCCGACCCGGCAACGGCCGCGGGCACGGCCAATGGCAGCGCCGACCCGCTGAAGGTGCAGGCGGCGCTGAACGCCGCCCCGCGGCCCGGTGTCCTCAGCCAGACCGACCTGCCCGGCCCGACCGGCGAGTCGAACCGCCTGACCCTCGTGGCCCGCGCGCCCTTCCTCTGTCTCGGCCCCGGCCCCGAGGCGACCGAAGCGCAGGCCGAGGCGCTCCATGCCCTCGGCGGTCAGGCAGTCGCGGTGGCCGGCACGCTCGACCCCGGGGCGCTCGAAACGCTGACTGGCTTCGCCGGCGTCCTCTACTGGGGCGACCCGGAAACGGCGCGGAGCCATGCTCAGGCCCTTTCCCGCCGCGCCGGGCCGATCCTGCCCTTGATCACCGCGATGCCCGATCGGGGCCATGCCGCGCAGGAACGCCATGTCTGCGTCGACACCACCGCCTCGGGCGGCAACGCGGCCCTTCTGGCCGAGGCGGGTTCCGCTTGACGGAACGGACCGGACGGGCGACCGTCGCGCCATGTTTCCCTTGCGCGATCACAACCCGTCCCAACGCACGCCTTTCGTGGTCTATGCGCTGATCGCCGCGAATATCGCGGCGTTCCTCCTGCAACTGCCCTACACCGGCAGCGAACGCGCGATGCTCGGCTTCTGGCGAGACTGGGCAATGATCCCGGTCGTGGTGACGCAGGGCGGCGAATGGCACGGCATCTTCACGTCGATGTTCCTCCATGCCGGGCTCCTGCACCTCGGCGGCAACATGCTCTTCCTGTGGATCTTCGGCGACAATCTCGAAGACCAGCTCGGTCATCTCGGCTTTCTCGTCTTCTACCTCGCCTCCGGAACCGCCGCCGCGCTCGCCCATATCGCCGCCGATCCCGGCTCTGCGATCCCGACCGTCGGCGCCTCGGGCGCCATCGGCGGGGTGATGGGCGGCTACCTTCTTCTCTTCCCGAGGGCGAAGGTCGACATCCTCCTGATCTTCGTGATCTTCTTCCGGGTCTTCACGATTCCCGCCTGGATCTTGCTCGGCCTCTGGTTCGGCATGCAGATCTTCTCCGGCCTCTCGACGCCGACCGATGGCGGCGGGGTGGCCTACTGGGCGCATGCCGGCGGGTTTCTCGCCGGGATCGCGTTCACCGTGCCGGCCTGGCTGAAACGCGGCGCCGGCACCTACTGGCAGCGCACCGCCGGCCACCCGCCGCATCCCGGCGCCGAATATTCCCGCTCGACCATCCCTGTGATCCGCCGACGGAGACGCTGACATGCTGCCCGAACTCACATCGCCCCACCGAGCCACCTGCCATTGCGGCGCCGTCGAACTCGACGTCACGCTGACCGACGGCCTCGCCACCGCGCGGCGCTGCGATTGTTCCTTCTGTGCAAGACGGGGCGCCATAGCGGTCTCCGCACCGCTCGACGGCGTTCGGATCGTGAAAGGCGCGGACAACCTCACCCTCTACACGTTCAACACCGGCACGGCGCAGCACTACTTCTGCAAGACCTGCGGCATCTATACCCACCACCGGCGCCGCTCGAATCCGAACGAATACGGCGTCAACGTCGCCTGCCTCGACGGCGTCAATCCCCGCGACCTCGGCCCGGTCGCATGGACCGACGGCATCAACCACCCGTCCGACCGGACCTGACCTTCATCTTGCCGGAAATATCCTCGGGGGTGAGCCCCGGATTCAATCCGGGGCGAGGGGGCAGACAGCCCCCCGATCCTCAGGCCGGCTCGCGCAACACGCCGGCAAACTGCGCGAAGATCTCGCCATTCGCCGCGATGACCGCGCCGGTGTCGAAGATCTCGCGCCCCTCGCGCACGGCCGCGACGAAACCTCCGGCCTCGCGGACGAGAACAAGCCCCGCCGCAATGTCCCAGGGCGACAATTCGCGCTCCCAGAACCCGTCGTAACGGCCCGCCGCCACATAGGCGAGATCGAGCGCAGCCGCGCCCCAGCGCCGCACGCCGGCACAGGCCGGCATGAGCCGCGCGAGGTCCTTCAGCGTCGCGGGCAGGGTTTTCTTCGTGCCGAACGGCACGCCGGTGGCAAAGACCGCCTCCGACATCGCCCGCCGGCCGGAGACCCGGATGCGGGTCTCGTTCATCCAGGCGCCCGCGCCCTTTTCGGCGACGAACATCTCGTCCTTCGCCGGGTCGAAAATGACACCCGCGACGATCTCACCCTTGTGCTCAAGCGCGATGGACACGGCCCAGTGCGGCAATCCGTGCAGGAAGTTCGTGGTCCCGTCCAAGGGGTCGACGATCCAGCGCCGGGTCGGGTCCGCCCCGTCCGCGCCGCCGGATTCCTCGCCAAGCCAGCCATAGGTCGGGCGGGCGCCCATCAGCTCGTCGCGGATGATCTTTTCGGCCGCGATGTCGGCGCGGCTGACAAAGTCGCCGGCCCCCTTGACCGAAACCTGAAGGTTCTCGACCTCGCGGAAGTCCTTCACGAGGCTGCGGCCCGCCTTGCGCGCGGCCTTGATCATCAGGTTGAGGTTGGCGCTGCCTTGCATGGTCTCGTCTCCGGGGATCAGGGCGCGGTTCTACGCAAGCGGGGCGGCGATGTGAAGAGCTATTCAGCCTGCACCCTGCTCCGCCGCGCGATCACCTCGCGCAGACGCGTCGGCCGGTCGCTCATCAGCCCGTCGACGCCAAGGTCGAGCAGATGCTCCATCTCCGCCTCCTCGTCGACCGTCCAGACATGGACCTGCACGCCCAGCGCATGGGCGGCGCGGACGAAGCGGCGGGTGACGAGCGGGATACCCTTGTAGGAGACCGGCACCTGAACCGCCGGAAACGAGGGCCGCGCGGACGGCACCCCCCAGCCGCGCAGCCGGAGCCCCAGGACCCCGGCATGGGAGGGCGACCAGCAGAGGCCGGGCCCGAGACGCGCGCGAAGTTCCGCCGTGCGCTTCGCCTCGAAACTGCCGACGCAGATCCGGTCCAGCGCATCCGCCCGCCGGATCGCCTCGGCCATCGGTGCCACGGCGGCGTCGGCCTTGGCCTCGAGGTTCACGAAAAGGCTAGACCAAGCCCCAAGCATTTCGTCGAGGCGGGGGATCGCCGCCCCGCCCCTCGTCCGCCGCGCCGTCAGTTCCTCCCAGCTCAGCGCGTCCACCCGCACGTCCTCCCCAGTCATCCGCTCGAGCGTGTCGTCGTGGAAGATCACCGCCACCCGGTCGCGCGTCGCCTGTACGTCGGTCTCGACATGCGAATAGCCAAGGCCGACGGCATGGGCGAAGGCATCCATCGTGTTTTCCTCCGCCTCCAGCGATCCGCCGCGGTGGGCGAAGGCGATGGGGCGCGGATGGTCGAGGAACGGATGAAGCTTGCCGATGTCGCCTGCCATGATCAGGGCCTCCTCAGCTTTTCTGAGTGTGCCGCCCGCCCGCCGCCTCTGGCAAGTCCGGCGCTAAGGGGCCTCCAAGGCAGCGCGGAAGAACTCTTCCGGCCCCTCCTCCTCGATGAGCCGCCTGCCGTCGATCCGCCAGAAGCGGTTGCCGACCGCCCGCACGAAGGCCCGGTCATGCGAGACGAGAAGCGCGCTCGTCTCACCCGCAAGGAGTTCCGCTTCCAGCGCCTCCTGTCCCTCTATATCGAGATGGTTGGTCGGCTCGTCGAGAAGATAGAGATTGGGCCGCGTTAGCCTGAGGATCAGCATCGCAAGCCGCGCCCGCTGGCCCCCCGACAGCCGGGCGGAGGGGCGCGATTGCAGGTCGATGCCGATCCCCGCACCGGCGAGCATCCCCCGCGCCGCCTGATCGCCGATATCGAAGCGCCGGGTCACCGCCTCGTGCGGCGTCTCCCCGCCCGCGACCTGGCTCAGACCCTGGTCGGAATAGCCCGGCACCACGGTGGGCGAGACCTTGATCCCCACGCCCCCGCCCGCCGCAATGGCGGCCGCCACCGCCTCCAGCAGACGTGTCTTTCCCACCCCGTTCGGCCCAAGAATCACGATCCGCTCGCCCGGCCCGATCCATTTCCGCCCGGTGCGGAACAGTGCACGACCGTCCAGTGCCGCGACCTCCGCATCCTCCAGCGTCACCAGGGCACGGGCATGACTGCCGCTGCCCTCAAGCCGGATCTCGCCCGCCGAGCGTTCCCGGTATCCCGGCCGGGCGGCGGTCTCGATCCGCTCGGCGCGCTCGGTCAGTTGCTTGGTCTTCGTCACCAGAAGATCGCTGCCCGAATTGATGCCGATGTTCTTCAGCTTCGCCGCCTGCCGCCGCAGCTGCGCGGCGGCGCGAAGATCGTTGTCGAACCGCCGCGCATCCGCCGCGTCCACCTCGTCAAGCGCCGCTCGTGCCCGACTGTAGGGCAGCGCGAAATCGCGGCTTGCCGTCTCGCGCAGGAAGAGCGTGCGGGTCGTCACCCGGTCGAGGAAGGCGCGGTCATGGCTGGCGATCACCAAGGGGAATCCGCGCGGCAACCCCGCGATCCAGCGTTCAAGAAAGCCGATGCGGCCAAGATCGAGATGGTTGGTCGGCTCGTCCATCAGCATCAGGTCCGGCTCCGCCACCCAGACCCGCGCCAGCAACGTCATCCGCCGCCAGCCGCCCGACAGCGCGGCGATAGGCCGGTCGCGCAGCTCCGCCGGGATGGCAAGATCGTCGAGCACGATATCGACGCGCCAGCTTTCGGTCTCTGCCTGATCGGCGCTGAGGGCGTCCAGCACGGCAGCGTAAAGCGACAGTGGCAGCAGCGCCTCCGGCGCCTCCTGCATCAGATGCCCGACCTTCAGCCCGCGCGCCCTCGTGATCTGGCCTTCGGTCGGATCGGCCTCGCCCGCAAGCACCCGCAGAAGCGTGGACTTGCCGCGCCCGTTGGCAGCGACAAGACCGATGCGGTCGCCGGGATGGACGGTCAAGGAAAGGTCGGTGAAAAGCGGCGCCCCGAGGGTCACGCCAAGGTCCTTGAGGGATAGGATCGACATATCGGTTTTCTCTGCCAGTTCCGGACCGGGGCAAGGCCACGCGGTCTCGGTCTCAATTCGGACGGTGCGCCCGTCGGGGCCCGCACCGCCCATCAGGGCAGATCAGGTCAGCTTTCGTCCGATCCGCCCCGCACGCCGTCATGCGGGGCCGGAACAGGGCCATAGGTCAGATGCCGCCTCGTCGATGTCATCGCGGCCCTCCCCTCGTCGGCTGGTCTGCCGCATCATGTCCCGTACGGCCCGTTCGATCAAGCCCGGAAGGCCCCTCACCTGCCACGTGCGGTCACGAAGCGGATCATGGCAAAGACGCCGAGCCCGACGATGGGCAGGCTGCCGGCGAAGATCACCCGCGCCACATGGATCGCCTCGTCGGGGGTGGAACCGGCGCCGAACCCCGCCCGGTTGGCGAGGATCCCCATCACGGCGGCGCCGAGCGCATAGCCGAGCCGCGCGATGGTCGGCAGCGCCGCCGAAAGCCGGTCGACATCGTCCGGCTCGGCCAGCGTGTTCGCCCGGCGCAGGATGAAGGTCCAGGCCATGCCATAGCCGAACCCTTCCAGCAGGGTGCAAAGGGCGATCAGTGCCAGAGGCCCCTGCGGCACGGCGTAGACCGACAGCGCGACGCTCGCCGCCACCATCGTCATGCCGACGCCGATCATCGCCCTGTCAAGACGCGCGGGCGCGCCGGCGACGACGACGGCCGCGATCGTCCACGAGATGGACACCGCCGCGACGAGATAGCCCGCCACCAGCGCCGAGGTCCCGTGGATGAGGTCCAGAAGAAGCGGGCCGTAGGTGGCAAGGCCCATCGTGCCGACGTTCATCGCCAGCACCATCACCAGCCCGGCCCCGACCGGCGTCCTTGGATCGAGGGCACCTCGCGGCCAAAGCCGGTCCGCGCCGCTACGCGCATCCCGCCGCGCAAAAAGCGCGAGCGCCCCGAGCCCGGCGCACAGCGCCAAAGCCATGACCGCGGGCGCCTGTGCGATCCCGGCATAGGCCACGCTCACGATCGCCGCCGCGAGAAGCGCGAGCCGCGTGGCCGGCAGCCGCGCCACGTTCTCCGCCCTCGGCGCCGCCGCGATGCGCAGCCCGAACCCGATCCAGAGCGCGAGGATCGCCGCCTGAAGCCCGAAGAACAGGAACCCGACGCGCCACGTCGTATAGGTCACGAAGACCCCGCCCGCGAGCGGGCCGAGGAAGGCCGACGCCCCCCAGACCAGCGACAGCGCCGCCATCGCGCGCGGCATGAGCGGCCCCGGAAAGAGCCGCTGCACCGAGACAAACGACAAGGAGACGAGCCCGCCGCCGCCCAGCCCCTGCGCCACCCGGCCGGCAAGGAGAACCGGCATCGACGGCGCCAGGGCGCTCACGAGGCAGCCTGCCGAGAAGAGCGCCGCCGCCAACGCCATCGGCAGCCGCGGCCCGCTCCGCAACGCCACGAGGCCCGCCGCCGCCCCCGCCGTGATCGAGCCGACCTCGTACAGCGCGAAATTCCACGCGACGAGCTTCGCCCCGCCGATCCCCTCGACGATCGCCGGCATCATCGTCGTGATCAGAAGGGCATCGGCGGCATGAAGCCAGACCCCGACGCAAACGAGGATCAGGGGCGCGATATGCTGCGCGCCGAGAATCTCGCGCCAGCCCGCCGTCTCCGCCCTCTCTGTCACCATCGTCATCCGCCGCTCTCCGCGTGTCCCCGAATCCCCTGCTACCGCCTCAACCTAAGTTGAGGTCAAGCGCTCAGGACCGCTGGAGCTTGACCGGTTCGATCCGCGCGAGCTTGAGGAAATGCGCCATGTAAGGTCGCGTCGCATCCTCCTCGCGCGTGGCGGCATACATGCGCTTGGTGATCCCGTGCTTCGTCAGCGGCCGCGTGATGTAGTCGGGCCGATATTTCACCTCCCGCAGCACCCAGTCGGGCAGGACCGCGACGCCACGCCCCGAGGCGACGAGCATCAGGATGACCGCAGTCAGTTCCGCCTGCCGCACCGCCTCGGGCTCCACCTTCGCCGGCGTGAGGAGCGTGGTGAAGACATCAAGCCGCGTGCGGTCGACCGGATAGGTGATCAGGATCTGGTCGCGCAGATCCTCGGCTTCGATATAGGTCTTCCTGGCCAGCGGGCTGTCAGCGGCCGCGACGAGCGTGGGCGCATAATCGAACAGCGGGTTGAAGACGATGCCGGGCAGCTTTTCGGGATCGGAGGAAACGACAAGGTCCACCTCCTCGCGGTCGAGCGCCGGCAAGGCCTCGAACGCGAGGCCAGGACGGATATCGACATCGACATCGGGCCAGGCGCGGCGGAACGCGTCGAGGACCGGGAAGAGCCAGTCGAAACAGGCATGGCATTCGATGGCGATATGGAGCCGACCGGTCTTGCCGGCGCGCAACGCGCGAAATTCCTCGGTGACGGCGGCGATCTCCGGCAGGATCCGCTCGGCCGCGCGCAAAAGCCGCTGCCCCGCGGCGGAGAGCTTCAAGGGCTTGGATCGGCGGACGAAAAGCTCCACCCCCGCCTGATCCTCCAGCCCCTTTACCTGATGCGACAGCGCCGACTGGGTGATGTTCAGCGTCTCGGCCGCGCGCGCCAGCCCGCCAGCCTCGTGAATGGCCTTGATCGTCTTGAGATGCCGGAGTTCGAGATGCACGGTCAGCCCTGATTTGCAATCATCCTCATATTGATCTTGAGGATTATGAATTTGTCTCACGTTCCAATCCGTGAGACAAGAGGATCGGAAATTGAAGGACCTTCATCATGGCCGCTCCGCGCATCTCGTTCGAATTCTTCCCGCCGCAGACGCTCGATGCGTCCTTCCGGCTGTGGGAAACGGTGCAAACCCTCGCGCCGTTGAAACCATCCTTCGTCTCGGTCACCTACGGGGCCGGCGGCACCACCCGCAAACTCACGCATGACGCGGTGACGACGATCGGCGCGAATTTCGGGCTCAACGTCGCGGCACATCTCACCTGCGTCGAGGCGACGCGGGACGAGACGCTGGACATCGCCCGCACCTATGCCGAGGCCGGCGTGACCGAGATCGTCGCCCTGCGCGGCGACGCGCCGAAAGGGACGGAGCGGTTCACCGCCCACGAGGACGGCTTCGCCTCGTCGGTGGAACTGATCGAGGCTTTGGCCGGGACCGGGAACTTCACCCTCCGCGTCGGCGCCTACCCCGAGGCGCACCCCGACGCCGCCGACATGGCCGCGAACGTCGCCTGGCTGAAGCGCAAGATCGACGCCGGCGCCTCCTCCGCGATCACCCAGTTCTTCTTCGAGGCGGAGACCTTCTTCCGCTTCCGCGACGCCTGCGCGGCGGCCGGGATCGACGCGCCGATCATCCCCGGCATCCTGCCCGTGATCTCCTGGGCCGGCGCCCGGCGCTTCGCCGAGCGCTGCGGGACGAGCATTCCGCAATGGCTCGACGACGCCTTCACCGCCGCCGTGCGCGACGGGCGCGAGGAGCTTCTGGCAACCGCCGTCGCGACCGAGCTTTGCGACGACCTTCTTCGCGGCGGGGTCGAGGATCTGCATTTCTACACGCTGAACCGCCCCCACCTCACCCGCGACATCTGCTTCGCGCTCGGCATCGTGCCCGAGGTCTCCCTGCAGAATGTCGCCTGACCGGCGTCGTTTTGCCTTCCGGCCCTGAACGGACCATCGTTCGGGGCCGGCTTTTCCCGTCGGGCGCGATGCGGGGATTCCCGCGCGACGCAGCGACCTGCTTTCCCATCGCGCCAATCCGGGCTAGGCCGGTTTGCCGCCACAGGAAAGCCAAGCGATGACCAGCCCCTACCCTGCGAAAAGCCCCGACGACCTCTTGCCGCGCGAGAGGTTCCTGTCGATGTCCGGCCTCGATTTCATGCAGGCGGTGCGCGACGGGCGCATCGCCGGCCCCGCGATCACCGCCACGATGAACTTCCGCGTGACCGAGGTGGCGCCGGGCCGCGTCGTCTTCGAGGGCATGCCGGACTTCGCCCACACCAACCCGACAGGCGCGCTGCATGGCGGCTGGTACGGCGCGATTCTCGACAGCTGCATGAGCTGCGCGGTGATGACCACGGTGCCGAAGGGCAGCTACTACACCACGCTCGAATACCGCGTGAACATCACCCGCGCGATACCGCTCGGCACGCGGGTCATCGCCGAGGGGGTGGTGCAGCATGCCGGTCGCTCGACCGGCGTCGCGCGGGGAGAATTGCGCGGGGCGGAAGATGGCATGCTTTACGCCACCGGCTCGACCACCTGCCTGATCATGTCCGGCGGCTGAGCCAGATCAGCGGCAGCCGCCAGCCGCCGCGCGCCGACAGGACGGCGGCGCTTGGATGGACGCTTTCGGACGGGTCGCGCCCGACCTCCCGCTTCGCCCGCAACAGAAACGCCTTGCCCCAGCCGCGCACCGTGCCGACCGAAGGCACGCCGGAATCCGTCGGGAACCGGGCGCGCCAGCCCTCCGGCAGGTTGAGCCCGCAGCCTTCGGCCCTTTCCAGCATCCAGACCAGCGGGATATTGGCGAGCGGCCGCGCGGCGTCGAACCCGGCCAACTGGCCGCCCACATCGCCATGCGCGCCGCGGAACCAGACCTGCTCCACCCGCCCCCACCAGTCGCCATCCGTCGTCTTCCACATGATCGGATCGAACGCGGCGCGGGTCTCGTCCAGCGCCAGCGCCTGATAGCCGTGCTTCACCACCGGGCCGAGCGCATGGTTGTGGAACTCGTGCTGCGGCTCGGTCCACATCCACAGGAACGGAAGCCGTACGCCCAGCGCCTTCACCGTGTCGAAGGCGCCGATCATCTCGATCCCGACATTGTCATGGCAGAAGCGGCGGCTGAACACCTTCTCGCCGGGGCTGCCGGGTTCGCGCTGATAGTAGCGGTAGGCAAGCCGGACGTTGCGCTCCGTCGCGTGCTCGGCCTTCAGAAGGCCGACCTGATCCATCATCCCGGCCAGCGACCGCACCGCGTAGGCGCCGCGCGAATAGCCGAAAAAGTAGATCCGGTCTCCCGGCCGGTAGCGGGTGGAAAGCCAGCCATAGGCGCGGCGGATCTGGCGGTTGATCCCGCGCCCCATCGCAACGTCGGCCGTGTGGCGCCACATGTGCCACTGCACCCCGGCTTCGTAATAGAGCGACAGCCGCGCCGAAGCGGGCTGCGACTGAAGAAGCCGGTAGATGAGGCCGATATTGGTCTCTTCGCCCGGCTCCAGCGATGAGAGCGTGCCATCGAGAAGGATCACATGGTCGCAGGGCCCGCGCCCACGAACCGGGACCTGTGTCTCGACCCGCCGGCCGATCCGCAGAAGTTCGAAGAGCTTGCTGGCAAACTGCCGCACCACGTCCCGTCTCCTTGCCCCTGTTCAATGCTACGCCCTGAAACCTCATCCGCCAACTGACGCACCGCCAATTCCGCGTGATAGTGTGCAACCGTTTCGAACATTGCGACAGTCAGAGAATCCTAACCCGGTATCGTTGACGAAGCCTTGCCGTTGCACGCGCTCCTCAGGGCGCAGACTGGGCCCGCGCGAGACTCAGCCGCAACGCAGCATCGCCCCGCCCTCCCCCGGTGTCCCGGGGGTGCGGCCATCAATCGCGGGACGGAATCGCGACCGGCGCTTCCGCCCGACCGGACCCGGACGGGCGACGCGACGCCGGTTGTCAGGACGCGATCAGGCGTCGAGGCGCATCACGGTTTCGATCGCCAGCGCACCGAAGCCGTTGAAGCGGGTGTTGGTCGCCGTCGAATAGGCACCCATGCCCGAGATCACGACATAGTCGCCCTCGGCCAGATCGCCCGGCAGCATGACCTCGCCCGGCAGGCGGTCGACACTGTCGCAGGTCGGGCCAAAGATGATGCGCGAACGCGGCGCCGCAAACCGGCGCTGGCCGTCCGGGGCGATGACGGCAAGGCGGTCGATCATCCCGGCCAGCGGCAGTTCGTCGAGCGAGCCGTAGGTGCCATCGTTCAGGAACACATGCTCGTCGTCGCGCAGACCCTTGACCTGCGCGGCCAGGGTGAAGCTCTCGGCGACAAGGCCGCGGCCCGGCTCGCAGACAAGCGCCGGGGGCGTGCCCTCGAACGCCTCGTCGGCGACGCGGTCGATCAGCTCGAAGATCGCGTCGAGCTGCGGCAGCTCGTCCAACACCCGGTGCGAGGGGAAACCGCCGCCGACATTGAGGCGGCGGGCCTTCACGCCCGCGATGCGGCAGATCTCGGCGGCGGCGCGGATATAGGCGTCCCACGCCATCGGATCGGTGCATTGCGTGCCCGGATGGAAGGTGAGCGAGGCGACATAGCCGCTGTCGTCGACGACGCGCAGAAGCTCTGCCGCCTTTTCCACGGTCGCGCCGAACTTGGCGCCGAAATTGTAGGCCGCGCCGGAGACCGGCAGCTTGAACCGCACCGAGATTTCAGCGCCGGCGGGCACGATCTCGATCAGCTTCCGCAATTCGGAATGGCTGTCGACGGAATAGGAGGTGACACCCATCGACACGGCATATTCGATCTCGTGCCGGGCGCGGACGGGGTTGTGGTAGTGCATGGCGGCCGTGGGCGCGAGCCGCGCGATCATCTCGATCTCGGCCGGAGAGGCGACGTCGAAGCCTTCGATCCCCGCGGCAACGAGATTCTGGACGACCATTTCGTCCGGATTCGACTTGACGGCGTAGGTCACGAGACCCGGAAAGCCGTCGATGAACCGGCGCGCGGTCGATTGCAGGACGGCGGGCGCGAAGAAGATGACCGGGTTGACCGGCTGTTGCGTGCGAAGAAATTCGGACGGATTCGTCCAGATAGTCTTGGAAAGCCCCATCGGCCTGCTCCTGCCAACAGAGCGCAGCCACCTCTTGCCCCGGCTTGACGGGTCGGGAGACGCTTGCGCGTTTCAACCAACCAGGCCAGGTGCGTATGAGCCGCCCTTTTCCTGTACGAAGTGTCGGGGATATGAGGCACAAACTGACCGATAAAAAGAGTAGATTTGCGGCGTGCGGTCGTTAATATGACGAAAACGTCAGTCAAATCGCCGGTGTTGCAGAATGGACGATCTCGACCGCTCGATCCTGGGCTTCCTGGGCTCGGATGCCCGCATCTCGGTGGCGACTCTCGCCCGGCGCCTGAAGGTGGCGCGCTCGACGATTCAGGCGCGGCTCGAGCGGCTCGAGTCGTCCGGCGTGATCGCCGGCTACACCGTAAAGCTGGGCGAGGCGGCGCGACAGAACCGGATTCGGGCGACCGTGCTTCTCACGATCGAACCCCGCGCCCAGGCCAATGTGCTGACCCGGCTGCGGGCGATCCCCGAGGTGGAGCGGATCCACACGACCTCGGGCCGGGTGGACTTTCTCCTTCAGGTCGCCGCGTCCTCGACGGCGGCGCTTGACGACGTGCTCGACCAGATCGGCGAGATGACCGGGGTGAAAAGCTCCGAAAGCCTGATTCACCTCTCGACCAAGCTCGACCGCGCGGTCTGAGGTTTCGGCCACCGCCTGAAGCCCCGTTCAAACCTGCTTTATCGGCGCGGCCTTCCCCCTTGCCGTAAGCCCCCTCCGGGGCGCAGGCTGGCGCAGGGCCGGCCCAACCTAGCCGGCACCGGAATGGAGGAACGATCATGGCGAAGACCCGCAAAGGCACCCCCTGCTGGTACGAGTTGGCGACAACGGACCCCACCGGCGCGGCCGCGTTCTACGGCCATGTCCTCGGCTGGACGACAGCCGATGCCGGCATGCCCGGCTTCGACTACCGTCTCGCCTCGTCGGGCGATGACATGGTCGCCGGGATCACGCCAGGATCGCCCCCGGCCTGGATCTTCTATGTGACCGTCACCGATTGCGGCAAGGCGGCGAAGGCCGTGGTCAAGGCCGGCGGCGCGATCCTCAACGGCCCGATGGAGGTTCCCGGCACCGGCACCGTCGCGATCCTCGCCGACCCGCAGGGCGCCCGGTTCGGCATCCTCGCGCCCCTTGACGACGCCGGCCGCGCCTTCGACCAGAAGCAGGCGGGCCACGGCAACTGGCATGAACTGATGACCTCGGACCCTGCGGCGGCGATGGCGTTCTACGGCAAGGAATTCGGCTGGAAGCCGAGCCGCAGCATGGATATGGGCGCGATGGGAAGCTACGACATCTTCAATCACGCCAAGGCCGATATCGGCGGCATGATGCGGCAGGCGCCCGGCATGCCGGGCCCCGGCCATCCGTTCTGGGTCCCCTATTTCGGCTGCGATTCCGTCGAGGCGGCGATGGCCCGCGTCACCGCCGGCGGCGGCCGGGTGTTCATGGGCCCGCAGGAGGTGCCCGGCGGCGCCGTCATCATGGTCGGCCAGGATCCGCTGGGCGCCATCTTCGCCCTCGTCGGCCCGAGGTGACACGGCGCTTGCCAAGGCCCTGAAAATCCGCTCCCCTTGCCGCGCACGCACCAGGAGGAAGGCGATGGAGAAGGTCAGCTTCACCCAGATGAAGGATGGCACGAGAGAAGAGTACGAATTCCTCACCGCGCACGAGATCGACTACACCAAGGGCACGGCAGACCGGCTGCTGACGGCGCTCGTCGACCTCGACAAGGGGCTCTCGGGCTACCAGATCACCCGCCTTGGCCATTCGGTGCAATCCGCCACCCGCGCCTGGCGCGACGGGGCCGACATCGACTGGATCGTGGCGGCGCTTCTCCACGACATCGGCGACATCTACGCGCCCTACAACCACGACGAATACGCCGCGACGATCCTGAAACCCTTCGTGCGCGAGCAGTGCACCTGGTGCGTCCAGACCCACGGCGATTTCCAGATGCTCTACTACGGCCACCACCTGCAAGGCTTCGACCAGCACAAGCGCGAACGCCACCGGGGCACCCCCTATTTCGACGACTGCGCCGAATTCTGCGAACGCTGGGACCAGGCGTCTTTCGATCCGGATTACGACACGCTGCCGATCGACTTCTTCGCCCCCATGGTGCGCGAGGTCTTCGCCCGCAAGCCCTACCATCCGGCCGTAATCCGACCCGGTGAACGGGAACCGCTGACAGATGCGACGGTGGCGGCGACCCGCTGACCCACCTTCGTGCAGCATGCCGCGGCCAGACTGGCTTATCCATCGGCGCCCAGGGCGCGCTGAGCGGCGCACGATGCCGATCTTCGGCCGCGCCGCCACGAAAGACTCGCTTCAAGACCGATTCTGACGATCGTCAATCGTCAGAACAACATCTGAATGTTCTTCGAACTGATCAGGTTTGCGTATTTCTGCTCCATGTCGAAGAGGTTTGCATCGTGGGGAGCCTGCGCACGGTCACCGACGCAATCCGATATGACCGTCGGACGGAAGTTGCCGCTGATGGCGTCCACAACCGTTGCTCTGACACATCCGCTGGTGGTTGCGCCGACGACGGCAACGGCGTCGACGTTCCTACTGCGCAAAACCGATCCAAGGTTCGTGTCAAAGAAGGCGGATGGCTGGGTCTTGCATAGTACGTATTCTCCGCTCCTCGGCCGCAGGATATCAATGACGTGGCTTGCCGGATTGCGCTCCGTCAACTCCCGCAGGCGGGGTGCTTTCTCGCACCAGATTCCTACGTCAGACCCATCCTCCGCATAGACAATGCGCGTAAAGACGACCGGCAGACCGCGCTCTCTGAATGCCGAAAGGACGCTCACACTGGCCCTTGCCGCTTCGAGACAGTTCCCGCCCCCGAAAATCTCAGGGTCGATGAAGCCGTTTACGAAATCGACCACGATCAACGCCGTCCGGTTGCCTTTTTCAACCGCGCCGCCCAGTTGCTGTTTTCGGTAGATGTCTATCTGGCTCATTGGGACGCGCCCTGTGCATTGTCACAAGGGACAGTAGCACGATCTGGTCGGAATCGCAGGTTCGTTCCGCCAAGCAACCGTTCATCGACAATACTCCAAGGCCGGTTCCCGGATTTCGCCGCGCACACCGCTGCCGGTTCCCGCCTGAAGAACCACAGCCCCCCGCAATGCCGGGGCCGGGCAGAGCGACCGGGCATCCGGCGCTTGCCTTCGGCGGGACAATCGTCTCCCCTTCCGGGGACCCGACCGGAGCGCCCGATGCTCGACGCCCTCATCCTTCTCGCCGGCCTCGCCGCCGCCGCGCTCCTGCTCTGGCCGCCCCTGGCCCGGTCACCACTCTGGCGGGCGACGATCACGCCGTTGGCCTCGATCATCGGCTCGGGCTTTCTCGTCCTCGGCCCGGTGCTTGAGCACAGCTACGGCTACTACGCCCCCCTCGTCATGGCCGCCCTCTGCGCCGCCGCCTACGCCTTCGGGAATGCGATCCGCTACAACATCACGCTGCGGATGGACCGTGACCACGACCGTTCAGCCACCGAGGAATGGCTGGAAAAGGTCGCCTCCTGGGCGCTCGCCTTCGCCTATGTGATCTCGGTCGCCTACTATCTCAACCTCTTCGGCGCCTTCGCCGTCGACCTCACGCCCTTCGACAGCGACGCCAGCGGCCGCACCGTCACCACCGCCGTCTTCGCGCTAATCCTCCTCACCGGCTGGACCAAGGGGTTTCACGCGCTCGAACGGATGGAGCAGGTCTCGGTCGGCGTCAAGCTCGCCATCATCGCCGCGATGATCGCGGGGCTCGCCTTCTATTTCGAGGGCAAGCTCAATGACGGCGGCCTGATCTTCGACCCGCCGACGCTCACCGGCTGGCCGGCCCTCACGCTCGCCTTCGGCCTTATCGTGACGGTGCAGGGGTTCGAGACGGCGCGCTATCTCGGCGCCGATTACGACGCGAAGACCCGGCGCCGCGCGATGCGCATCGCGCAATGGCTCTCGACCGCGATCTACATGGCCTATATCGGGCTCATCGCCTTTCTCTTCGCA
Source organism: Defluviimonas sp. SAOS-178_SWC (assembly GCF_039830135.1). Lineage (NCBI taxonomy): Bacteria > Pseudomonadati > Pseudomonadota > Alphaproteobacteria > Rhodobacterales > Paracoccaceae > Albidovulum > Defluviimonas sp. SAOS-178_SWC. The sequence goes on from NZ_CP156081.1 coordinate 3,152,120, forward strand.
CCGGGCGAGGCGGAACTTTCGGAAACCGCGATCATCGACATGATGAGGATCGTCGCCCCGGTCCTGCCCGGCCTCCTCGTCGCCGCGGCCCTAGCCGCGCAGTTCTCGGCCGCCGTGGCGGATACCGGCGGCGCGGGCGGGCTTGTCGCGGAGCTGACCCGAGGCAGGGTCGGTGTGCGCAAGGCCTACGCCGTCCTCGTCGGGGCGGGCGTGGCGCTGACCTGGGTCAGCGACATCTTCGCGATCATCGCCTATGCCTCGCGCGCCTTCGCGCTCTACTACGCGCTCCAGGCCGCCATCGCCGCCACCGGCGCCTGGCGCCATGAAGGCTCACGCCTGCGCGCGGCCCTCTACGCGCTCCTCGCGCTCTTCGGTCTTGTCGTCGCGGTCTTCGGCACCCCCGCCGAAGGCACCTAACCCAAAAGCTTCAGCTTGCGAAACAGCCAGATCTGGAAGACGCAGATCGCCAGCAGCAGCCCGCAGACCGCCCAGAAGGCCCAGCGCACCCCTTCCCCCGGAATCCCGCCGACATTGATCCCCAAAAGCCCGGTCACCAGCCCCAGAGGCAGGAAGATCGCCGCCACGACCGACAGGACCAGCATCTGGCGGTTCATCGCCTCGGCGCGGAAATCGACGATCTGGTCGCGCACCACCTGCGACCGGTCGCGGATCGCCTCCAGCTCCTCGGCGAGCCGCGTCACCCGCTCCGTCGCCTCGCGCACCCGGCTGCGGTCGCGCTGGCCGAGCCAGTCGAGATCCTCGATCTCCAGCGTCGAGAGCGCGTCGCGCTGGGGAAACATGAACCGGCGCAGCACCGACGATACCCTCCGGATATCGGCCAGCTCGCTCCGCAATTCCGGCGGCGCCTCCGTCGTCACCTGGTCCTCCAGATCGTCCAGCCGCTCGTTCAGCCGCGCCACCACCGGCTCCGCCCGGTCGGCGAGCCTCAGCGCGATCCGCGCGATCAGGTCGCCCGGTGTCGTTGGCCCGTGGCCGTTTCGAAGCCCCTCCATCACGTCGTCGAGTGCGGAAAGCGGCCGGCGATGCGACGACACGACCCGCCCCGGCATCACGCAAAGCCTGAGCGACACCATGTCCTCGGGCTCCGCGCCGGGGTTGAGGTTCACACCGCGCAGGTTGATCAGCGCCATCTCGCCGTGGACCGTGCAGCGCGGCCGCGTCTCGTCGGCCGTCAGCGCCTCGCGCGCGATGGGGTCGAGCGTCGCGCGCTCCAGCCACGCGATCCCCGCCGCGCTGGAGAAATCGACGTTGATCCAGACGAAACCGCCCGCCCCCGCGGCCTCCGCCGAGGCTTCGGCGGGTTCCGCATGCCCGCTGCCATCCATCGCGAATGCCGTCACGTCCGCCATGCCGATCCCTTTCACCGCACCTGCCTGCGGGGGACAGAGTGCGCGGGCCGCGCGGCATTGTCACGCCCTTCCCGCAGCGCGCCCCTTCCCCTCCGCCCGGCCATTCGCTAAGGGAAACCGACAAAAGGACGGATGCCCGAGATGCCGATGGAAAAGACCTTCAACGCCGCCGAGGCCGAGACCCGCCTCTACGCCGCCTGGGAAAAGGCCGGCACCTTCAGGGCCGGTGCCAACGCCAGGCCGGGGGCGGAGACCTTCTGCATCATGATCCCGCCGCCGAACGTGACGGGCTCGCTCCACATGGGCCACGCCTTCAACAACACGCTGCAGGATATCCTCGTCCGCTGGCACCGGATGCGGGGTTTCGACACGCTCTGGCAGCCGGGGCAGGACCATGCCGGCATCGCCACCCAGATGGTCGTGGAGCGCGAGCTTGCCAAGACCAACCGCCGGCGGACGGACATGACGCGCGAAGATTTCACCGCGCTCGTCTGGGAGCAGAAGCAGAAATCCGGCAATACGATCATCGACCAGCTGAAGCGCCTCGGCGCCTCCTGCGACTGGTCCCGCAACGCCTTCACCATGTCCGGCGCCAGAAACGCGCCCGACGGCGAAGAGGGCAATTTCCACGACGCGGTCATCAAGGTCTTCGTCGACCTCTACAACAAAGGCTGCATCTATCGCGGCAAGCGGCTGGTGAACTGGGACCCGCATTTCGAGACCGCGATCTCCGACCTCGAGGTCGAGCAGATCGAGGTGCAGGGCCAGATGTGGCACTTCAAATACCCGCTCGCGGGCGGCGAGACCTATGAGTATGTGGAGAAGGACGAGGACGGCAACATCACCTTGCGTGAGACGCGCGACTACATCTCCATCGCCACGACCCGGCCCGAGACGATGCTCGGCGACGGCGCGGTGGCGGTGCATCCCTCGGACGAACGCTACGCGCCCATCGTCGGCAAGCTCTGCGAGATTCCGGTGGGCCCCAAGGAACACCGCCGCCTGATCCCGATCATCACCGACGAATACCCCGATCCGCATTTCGGTTCGGGCGCGGTCAAGATCACCGGCGCGCATGATTTCAACGACTACGCGGTCGCCAAGCGCGGCAACATCCCCTGCTACCGGCTGATGGACACCAAGGCCCATATGCGGGCCGACGGCGCCCCCTATTCGGAGGCCGCCGCCATCGCCATGGCCGTCGCCAAGGGCGAAAAGACCCTGACCGAGGCCGAGGTGGACGCGATCAACCTCGTCCCCGACGACCTGCGCGGACTGGACCGCTACGAGGCCCGCAAGCGCGTCATCGAGCAGATCAATGCCGAGGGGCTGGCCGTCACGATGCTGCACAAGAGCATCGACAAGGAAACCGGCGCCGAACATCTCGAACGCCTGCCCTTGGTCGAGCAGAACAAGATGATGCAGCCGCATGGCGACCGCTCGAAGGTGGTCATCGAACCGATGCTGACCGACCAGTGGTTCGTCGATACCGCGAAGATCGTGGAACCCGCGCTGCAAGCCGTGCGCGACGGCATGGCGGCGCAAGAGGCCGGAACCTTCGACGAAAAGGCCGGCTACACCCGCATCCTGCCCGAACGCGACGCCAAGACCTATTTCCACTGGCTGGAAAACATCGAGCCCTGGTGCATCTCCCGCCAGCTCTGGTGGGGGCACCAGATTCCGGTGTGGTATGGGCCGCCTTTGAAAGACCTCGGATCAGAGGGCGAAGAGCCGTGCGGCTTCTGCGCCTCAACCGAAGCTGAGGCTAAGAAACAGGCTCAGTCGTTCTATAGCGAGAAGCTTGGTCGCGACATCCGCGTTTACCTCGCCAAAGAGCGCATCGAAGGTGCTGGCCGTGAAAGCTACGGCGTCGGCACCGAAAACGACATTGTCACGAATGTCCTCCTAGTTCGCGACCCCGACGTCCTCGACACCTGGTTCTCCTCCGGCCTCTGGCCCATCGGCACGCTCGGCTGGCCCGAGGAGACGGAGGAACTGAAGAAATACTTCCCGACCGATGTCCTCGTCACCGGCTTCGACATCATCTTCTTCTGGGTCGCCCGGATGATGATGATGCAGCTCGCCGTCGTCGATCAGGTCCCCTTCCACACCGTCTATGTCCACGCCCTCGTCCGCGACGAGAAGGGCAAGAAGATGTCGAAGAGCTTGGGCAACGTCCTCGACCCCTTGGACCTCATCGCCGATTTCGGCGCCGACGCGGTGCGCTTCACCCTGACCGCGATGGCCGCGATGGGCCGCGACCTCAAGCTCTCCAAGGACCGCATCGCCGGCTACCGGAACTTCACCACGAAGATCTGGAACGCCACCCGCTTCGCCGAAATGAACGGGTGCTTGCGTCGTGACGCTGTAGCTACGGAAAACCTACGCGAAACCGACGCCAAACATACGGTCAACCGCTGGATCATCGGAGAGACCGCCCGCGCCCGCATGGCGGTCGACGAGGCGCTCACCAACTACCGCTTCAACGACGCCGCGAACACGCTTTACGCCTTCGTCTGGGGCAAGGTCTGCGACTGGTATGTCGAATTCGCCAAACCCCTGATGGACGGCGAGCACGCAGGCGAAACCCGGGCCACGATGGCCTGGGTCCTCGACCAGTGCTACACCCTCCTCCACCCGATCATGCCCTTTATTACCGAGGAATTATGGGCACTTACGGGCAAGCGCGCCAAAATGCTCGTCCACGCCGACTGGCCGACCTACGGGGCGGAACTGATCGACGAGGCCGCCGACCGCGAGATGAACTGGGTGATCTCCCTCATCGAGGAAATCCGCTCCGCCCGCGCCCAGATGCACGTCCCGGCGGGCCTCAAGCTCCCCATCGTGATGACCGCGATGGACGAGCGCGGCCGCAAGGCCTGGGCCGAGAACGAACCCATGATCACCCGCCTCGGCCGCCTCGACGGCATGACGGAGGGCACGGCCCCCAAAGGCGCGATCACCGTCGCCGTCGAAGGCGGCAGCTTCGCCATCCCGCTGGAGGGCGTGATCGACATCGCCGAGGAAAAGGCCCGCCTTTCCAAGGCCTTGGAGAAACTCGAAAAGGACCTGAACGGGCTCAAAGGCCGCCTCGCCAACCCCAAATTCGTCGAAAGCGCGCCCGAGGAGATCGTCGAGGAAACCCGCGAAAAGCTGGACCTCGGCGCGGAAGAGGCGGCGAAACTGAAGACCGCCCTGAAACGCCTCTCCGACATCGGCTGAGCTTCATCTTGCCGGAAATATCCCGGGGGTCAGGGGGCTGCGCCCCCGGCCTTTCCCGTGGCGAAGACCTCCCCTATATTTCCGGTGGAGGTAGCGCATGGCCAGTTGGATCGACCGCATCGCCGAACGCCGCATGCTCAAGGCCCGGGCCGAGGGCAAGCTGCAAGGCCTGACCGGCGAGGGTAAGCCCCTCCCCGACCGCGCCGGCGACATCTTCACAGATCCCGGAGAGGCGATCGGTTTCCGCGTCATGGCCGAAGCCGGCGTCCTGCCCGAAGAGATCACCCTGAAAAAGCAGATCGCCGTGGCGAAAGAGATCTATGCCAAGGCCGGGACGGACGACGCCCGCAAGGCCGCGATGGCCGAGATCGCCCGCCTCGAACTGCGCCGCGGCATCGCCGAGGATGCGCGCCGCAAGTTCCTGAGATCCTGAACCTCAGGCCAGTTCCACCGGTGGCAAGGGCGGCGCGTCGTCGTGCGGCGGCACCGTCTGCCGCTCGATCTTGCGCCAGACCTTCGGCGGCTCCGCCCCCCGGTGCAAGGCCCGGATCGCGGTCTGCACCGCCTCGTCGGCCTTCGTCCGCCGCGCGAGGTGGCGGGCATAGTCCACCCAGGTCGGCACGTAGTACTTCTCGCTCCACATTTCCGGCCGGTTGAGGTCGCGCAGAAGCGCCCAGCGGCTCGCCCCGTCGCGGATCCGGATGCGCCGCCGTTGCTGCATGAGGGCGAGGAAATCGTCCACATCCTCCTGCGCGATCTCGTATTCGACCATGATGAAGATCGGCCCGCTCCGCGCCCTGAGGTCGATCTGCGGCTCGACCGCGGCGACGAGGCCGAGCGGCGTCAGGTCGAGATCGGTAAACTCATGAACCTGAAGGAGTTTTCCGGTCAAGAGCCCGACCAGAAGCACCGCTGCGGCCAGCCAAAAGGCAAGGTGGACCCCACCGTGATCGGCCACAGTCCCCCAGAGCCATGCCCCCCCGGCCATGCCGCCGAAGGTCGCCATCTGGTAGAATGAAAGCGCCCGCCCCAACACCCAGCGCGGCGTCGAAAGCTGCACCGTGGTGTTGAAAAGCGACAGCGCCAGCACCCAGCAGGCCCCGCCGAGCATCAGCGCAGGGACGATCAGGAAGACCGGCGGCACCTGCGCGAGCACCGCGAGCGCCACCGCGAACCCGGCGAAACCCAGCCGCACGACCCGTTCGTTCCTCAGCCACGCCCGCAGCCGGGCATTCATGAACACGCCGCCGATCGCCCCCGCCCCGAAGCAGCCGAGGAAGAACCCGTATTGCAGGGCCGACCCCTGCAGCGTGTCGCGCGTGTAGATCGGCAGAAGTGCCATCAGGCAGGACGCGCCGATCCCGAACAGGCAGGACCGCGCCATGACCCGGATCAGCGCCGGCGACATGACCATGTAGCGGAACCCCGCGCCCAGCGCGCGCGCCAGATCCTCGCGCGGCAGCGTCCGCTTCGCCTCGGGCCGGCGCCAGCGCCAGATGCCGAGGATGAAGCCCACATAGCTTGCCGCGTTCACGGCAAAGGCCGCCGCCGCCCCCGCCGCCGCCACGATGGCCCCGCCGATCGCGGGCCCGACGGATCGCGCCAGGTTGAAGCCCATCGAGTTGAGGCTGACCGCCTGCGCCACCTCGTCGCGCGGGACGATGTCGCCGATCGAGGCCTGCCAGGACGGATTGAAGAGCGCCGTTCCGCAACCGATCAGGAAGGTGAAGCCCAGAAGCATCCACGGGGTCAGCCATCCGGCCCAGGCAAAGACCGCCAGCAGCACGGACACGACGAACATGAACCCCTGCGCCGACAACATGATCCGGCGGCGGTCGAAGTTGTCGGCCAGCGCGCCAGCGAACAACGAGAACACCATGATCGGCAGGGTGTTCGAGGACTGCACCAGCGCAACCATGCCGTGGCTGGTCGTCAGGCTGCCCATCATCCAGGCCGCACCGACCGCCTGGATCAGTGAGCCAAGGTTGGAGGCCTGGCTTGCTATCCAGAGACCGCGGAAGTTGCGGTTGGCGAGCGGTGCCAATGTCAGCGGCGTGGCGATCTGTTCCTCCCGTCCTGCGCGCCTCCTTTCTGCGCCGGCAGGGTCGGGAGGGCAAGGTGCGTCGGACATTCAAGATACTTGCCGATGCCCGCGCTTTCTGGAATTGATCGCGCCATGACCGGACCCCGCTACACGCCCCTCGTCGACAGGCTTCCCGCCACGGTGCCCTTCGTCGGCCCCGAAACCCAGGAACGCGCGCGCCATCGTCCCTTTGCCGCCCGGCTCGGCGCCAACGAGAGCGTCTTCGGCCCCTCGCCCGAAGCCGTCGAGGCCATGGCGAAGGCCGCCCGCGAGGTCTGGATGTACGGCGACCCGGAGAACCACGACCTCCGCCACGCGCTTGCCGCCCATCACGGCATAGGACCGGAGAACATCGTCGTCGGCGAAGGGATCGACGGGCTTCTGGGCTACCTCGTCCGTATGCTCGTCGGCCCCGGCGACGCGGTCGTGACCTCGGACGGCGCCTATCCGACCTTCAATTTCCACGTCGCGGGCTTCGGCGGAACTCTCCACAAGGTGCCCTACAAGGGCGATCACGAAGACCCGGAGGCGCTGACCGCAAAGGCGGCCGAGACCGGGGCGAAGCTCATCTACCTCGCCAATCCCGACAATCCGCTCGGTTCCTGGCACGGGGCGGTGACGATCGTCCGCATGATCGAGGCGGTGCCGGCAGGCTGCCTTCTGGTCCTCGACGAGGCCTATATCGACCTCGCGCCCGACGGGACGGCGCCCGCCATCGACGCGCAGGATCCGCGCGTGATCCGGATGCGCACCTTCTCCAAGGGATATGGCATGGCCGGCGCCCGGGTCGGCTACGCGATCGGGGCCGCCCCTCTCGTCACCGCCTTCAACAAGATCCGCAACCATTTCGGCATGTGCCGGATCTCTCAGGCCGGCGCGCTCGCTGCGCTGGCCGATCAGACCTATCTTTCCGAGGTCCGGAAACGGGTCGAAGGGGCGCGACGCGAACTGGGTCAGATCGCCCGGCTGAACGGCCTTGCCCCCCTGCCCTCGGCCACCAACTTCGTGACGATGGATTGCGGCGCCGACGGTGCCTTTGCGCGGAAGGTGCTCGCCGAACTCGTGGCGCGCGACATCTTCGTGCGGATGCCCTTCGTCGCGCCGCATGACCGGTCGATCCGCGTCAGCTGCGGCCGCGTGCAGGATCTTACGCTCTTCGCCGCCGCCTTGCCCGAGGCGCTTGCCGCCGCGCGGCAAGCGTAGCGCGCAAGGGGTCAGGCGGCCCCGGACACCACCTGCGCCGCGGCGTCGAGCGCGCCTGGTCCGTGCGGGATCTTCAAGGCCCGCATCCCGGATTCCATCACCGCCAGGACACCAAGCGTCATGTGGGCGTTCACATGGCCCATATGCGCGACCCTGAGGAAATCGCCGTAGGCGGGATCCGACGGTTCCGCCATCCCCAGACCGATGCCGAGCGTCACGCCCGCCTCCTCCTCGCACCACTGGCGCAGCCGCGCGGCGGCGCCGCCAATCCGTGCCGCCGTCACCGAACAGCCTCGGCAGGCCGGATCGGCGATATTGAGCGCGATGTCGCCCGCCGCCCCCCACGCCCCGAACGCCGCCCAGACCGCACCGGCAAGCGCCTTATGCCGCGACCAGACGGCCTCCAGCCCCTCCTCGTCGAGAAGCATCGTCAGGGCCTCGCGCAGGCCGAACAGGTGATGGGTCGGCGCGGTGCCGAAGAAGAGCTGCCAATATTCCGACGGGAAGGCACGCGGTTCCCAGTCCCAGTAGGGTGTGCGCAGGTCCGAAGCGCGGCAGGCCTCGCGCGCCTTGTCCGAGAACCAGACGAAGCCGAGGCCCGGCGGGGTCATCAATCCCTTCTGGCTTGCCGCGACCAGCACGTCGATGCCCCATTCGTCCATGTGCAGCGGGTCGCAGCCGAGCGAGGCAATGGCATCGACGGCCAGAAGCGCGGGATGGCCGCTCGCATCCATCGCCGCGCGGATCGCGGCAATGTCGTTCCGGACCGAGGTCGCGGTATCGACATGGGTCACCAGCACCGCCTTGATCTCGTGGGCCTTGTCCGCCGCGAGCGCCTCGGCGATGCGCGCCGGATCGGCTGGCGCCCTTCGTCCGAAGTCAATCCGCTCGACCCGCACCCCCATCCGTTCCACGGTATTCGCCCAGCTCGCGCCGAACTGACCAGTGACGGCAACGAGCGCACGGTCGCCCCGGGAAAAAAGGTTGGCATTCGCCGCCTCCCACGCCGCGTGGCCGTTGCCGATGTAGATAGTCACATGCGCAGTGGTGCGCGCGACGCGCCGCAGGTCGTCGATGATCGTGTCCGTCATGTCAAGCAGCGCGCCGCCGTAGATGTTCGGCGCGGCGCGGTGCATCGCCGAAAGAACCCGGTCGGGCATCACCGACGGTCCGGGAATGGCAAGATAGGGACGGCCGTGGCGCAGACTCATGCGGGTTCTCCTCTCAGCCGCCAAGGCGTAGGGCGCGGCCGGGGGAAGGTCAATCGCCCTCCCGCAGGGCCGGTCGCCTTGCCAGCCCCGGCGCTTTCGGGCTAGATCGGCCCGATCTGCGGCGCCGAAGCCGCGCTGAGCGAAGGCCCGCCCGTTGCCCGTAAAAGGCGCCCCATCCGAACCCGACGCGGAATCCTATTCGTCCCGGGCACTGCTCGGGCGGCTCTGGCGCGGCTATCTTTCCCGGCACAAGTGGACGATGGCCGTCGCCGGGTTTTTCATGGTGATCGAAGGCTCGACCCTCGCGGCATTGTCCTGGATGCTGAAGCCGCTTTTCGACCGGGTCTTCGTCGCCGGCGATGCCGGGGCGATCTGGTGGGTGGGTGGGGCGATCCTGTCGCTCTTCATGATCCGGGCGGTGACGCTGATCATCAACCGGTCGCTCCTGACCCGGGTGGCGATGAAGACCTCGACCACGATGCAGACCGATCTTCTTGCCCATGTGCTGACGCTCGACGGGCCGTTCTTCCAGACCAATCCGCCAGGCGCGCTGATCGAGCGGGTTCAGGGCGACACGATCGCCGTGCAAGGCGTCTGGCAGCTCCTGATCACCGGGATCGGCCGCGACGCGGTGGCGCTGGTCACGCTCTTCGGCGTTGCTGTCGCCATCGACCCCGGCTGGACGCTGACCGCCCTCATCGGCGCGCCGATCCTCATCCTGCCGTCCCGCGCGGTGCAGCGCTATATCCGGCGGAAGACCAGCCATGTCAGGGGCGAGGCCGCCAAGCGCGCCACCCGGCTCGACGAGATCTTTCACGGCATCACGGCAGTCAAGCTGAACCGGATGGAGACCTACCAGCTTTCCCGCTTCCGCCAGATCGTCGACCGGATCGTCCGGGCCGAGGTCAAGACGGCGGCGAGCCGCGCGACGATGCCGGCCCTGATCGACATCGTCACCGGTCTCGGGTTCTTCGGCGTCCTCCTCCTCGCCGGCCCCGAGATCACGCGGGGCGACCGCAGCGTCGGCGAGTTCATGTCGTTCTTCACCGCGATGTCGCTTGCCTTCCAGCCCCTGCGCCGCCTCGGCGACATGGCCGGCACCTGGCAGATCGCGGCGGCGAGCCTCGAACGGCTCTACCGGCTCTTTGACGCGCAGCCGGCGATCTCCCGCGCGGCCGATCCGGTCACGGTGCCGCCCGCCGACACCGGCATCCGGTTCGAGGATGTCCGGCTCTCCTACGGCGACAACACGGTGCTGCGCGGCCTGAGCTTCGTCGCCGAACCGGGACAGACGACGGCCATCGTCGGCCCGTCCGGCGCCGGCAAGTCCACGGTCTTCAACCTGCTGACCCGGATGGTCGACCCCGAAAGTGGTCGGATCACCGTCGGCGGCACCGGGATCGACGCGTTCGACATTGCAACCTTGCGCGACCTTTTCTCGGTCGTCACCCAGGACGCGACCCTGTTCGACGAGACGATCCGCGAGAACGTCCTTCTCGGCCGCAGCGACGTCCCCGACACGGCGCTGACGGCGGCCCTGGACGCCGCGCACGTCAGTGCGTTTGCCGATGCGCTTCCGGACAGGCTCGAAACACAAGCCGGCCCGCGCGGTTCCGGCCTCTCCGGCGGCCAGCGCCAGCGTGTCGCCATAGCGCGCGCGCTACTGCGCAACGCCCCGATCCTGCTGATGGACGAAGCGACCTCCGCCCTCGACGCGGCGAGCGAGGCCCTCGTTCAGGACGCGCTCGACCGCCTGAGCAAGGGGCGGACGACACTGGTCATCGCCCACCGGCTTTCGACGGTGCGCGGGGCGGACAAGATCGTGGTCATGGACCGGGGCGAAGTCGTCGAAGAGGGCACGCATGACACGCTTCTCGCACGAAACGGTCTTTACGCGGGACTTTGCCGGCTGCAATTTTCCGACGGACCGGATGTTGCGAGGGAGGCGGGCAGATGACGAGTTTGGGCGAAGCGGCTCCGGACCGGACGGTCTTCGCCGTCTCGGGTGCGGATCGAGAGGCGTTTCTTCGGGGACTCGTGACCAACGATCTCGGCAAGCTCCGCGACGGCCTCGTCTATGCGGCGCTTCTGACCCCGCAAGGCAAGTATCTGGCCGATTTCTTCCTGGTGCCGGGGAAGGACGCGATCCTGATCGACGCAAAGGCAGATCAGGCCGACGCGCTGATCCGCCGGCTGTCGATGTACCGGCTTCGCGCGGCGGTGACGATTGCGGCGACGGACCTTCGTGTCAGCCGCGGACTGGGCCCCGCGCCCGACGGCGCCATGACCGACCCCCGCCACCCTGCCCTCGGCTGGCGGAGCTACGGGGCCGAACCCGGCGCCGCGCCCGGGATCGACTGGGACGCGATCCGCGTCGCCCATTGCATCCCCGAAAGCGGCATCGAGTTGATCCCGGACGAGACCTACATCCTCGAGGCCGGGTTCGACCGGCTGAACGGCGTCGATTTCCGCAAGGGCTGCTATGTCGGGCAGGAAGTCACCGCGCGGATGAAACACAAGACCGAGCTGCGCAAGGGCTTCTTGAGTGTCGCGATTGACGGGTCGGCACCGGTCGGCACCGAGATCCTTTCGGACGGCAAGCCGGCCGGGCAGGTCTTCACGCAATCGGAAGGCCGGGCCATCGCCTGGCTCCGCTTCGACCGTATTGGCGACAACATGACGGCCGGGGACGCGCATCTGCACGCCCTCGGACCGGAGGGTTCGTAAGCCGGGGCGCCCGCTACCGGAATGCCGGCCGAAACTTCGTTCGGCCAGCCGCGGTCAGGCGCGTTCGGAATATTCCATGAACTCGGTGTGGACGACGATGTCCTCGCCCTCGCCGATGAAGGGCGGCACCATGATCCGGACGCCGTTGTCGAGGATCGCCGGCTTGTAGCTGTTCGCCGCCGTCTGGCCCTTCACCACCGGTTCAGTCTCGACGACCTTGCAGACGACCTTCTGGGGCAACTGAACGCTCAGCGCCTCGTCGCCGTAATATTCGATCGTCGCCGTCATCCCGTCCTGCAGGAACGGGCGGCGGTCGCCGAGGAACTCCGCGTCGATCTCGATCTGCTCGAAGGTTTCGCTGTCCATGAAGACAAGCCGGCCGTCGCTCTCGTAGAGGAACTGCTGGTCCTTCTGTTCCAGCCGCACCTGCTCCACCTTGTCTTCCGAGCGGAAGCGTTCGTTGAGCTTGCGGCCGTCGCGCAGGTTCTTCAGCTCGACCTGGGCAAAGGCGCCGCCCTTGCCGGGCTTGACGTGGTTGACCTTCACAGCCGCCCATAGGCCGCCGTCATGCTCCAGCACGTTGCCGGGGCGGATTTCGTTGCCGTTGATCTTGGGCATGAGACAAAACCTTGCTGAAAGGTTGAATGGATTTGGCCGGCACCTATATATTGCCGGCTGTTGACTGGCAAGTTCACCAGATACGGTGGAGTCAGAGACGAGCCATGCACAAAGCGCATGGCAGTCATTCCCAAAGGGGCATACCGAATCGGGGGTAAAAAGCCATAGACAGCGGAACGCCGGTGAACGCAAGAGCAATAAGAACGGACAAAGAAGATGCGCGATTTCGTTGACGGCACCGCATTCAACTACGAGCAAGGGCAAAGGTCGCGCAAACTGTTCGCGGCTGTGGTTCTTGCGGCGCTGGATGATGCGATTGCCGATGACAAGAAGTATGGTAACGGGCCTGAGCAGATCGCCCGCTGGGCGCGGTCGCGTGACGGCCGCGAGGTTCTGTCCTGCGCCGGGATCGACCCCAACGAACGGGTCGTGAAGGGGCTTATGGAATTCGTGGGCAAGGGCGTCCGCACCTCCGTCGCGCTGTCGCGCGAGGAAAGCGAGCGTCGCCACGCTGCTGAAGAAGCCGAGGCTGCCTGAAAGGCCGGCACGGCGGCGCCTGATCCCGGATCAGCGCCCATGAAAGACGCGCCCGGTTTCGGGCGCGTTTTTCGTTCTTGCGACAGGGAGCTCGACGGCCAGGGCCCCGTTCCGGTCAGTCCAGATTGCGGCTTTCCAGCGCCCGGTTGATCTCGCGCCGAACGAGCATGCGCACGTTGCGGGTGATCCGCTCACCGAGCGGGCCTTGCAGTTCCTCCCGGATGATCTCGGCAACGATGTCGCGCAGCATGTCCATGTCGATGACCGTTTCGTCGCCCGCGCTGAAGAGGCCGGAGGAGTCGTCGCCGTCGACGTCATCGAAGGCCCCGGATTCCGGCCCGTCATTGATGAGCGGCTCGGCCTCCGGCGCGTCGTCGCGATCCCACTGCGCCTCGCCGCCCCGAACCGCGTCGGCGGCCGTCAGGGTCAGCCGACGGGACGGAGCGGTCGAAACCGGCGCCGCCTCCGCCGTCTCCCGAGAGGGGCGCAAGCCGCCGCCATGGACGAACGCCGGGACCGCGTCGGGACCGCCCTCCTCTGTCGCATCCGCCAGGTCATGCGCCATCGGTTCAGCCGAACGGGCATCATCCAGATCCGCGTATTCGAGCGCCGCCTCATCCGCCACGACAGGCTCGTCCAACGCGCCGTCGGCCGCCGCGACCTCCGTCTCATCATCGGAGGTTTCATCACCGCCCTGCCAAGCGGGTGCCGACGCCACGTGCCTGTTCCCCATCTCTCCGGACGTTACCGGCTGCGTCAGGTCCGCGCTTTCCTCCTCCGCGGCCTCGTCAACGGCAAAACCGTCCTCGAATGCATCCTCGAGCGCGGCATCGGTCGGCACGCCCTTCGCTACTTCGCTGCCGTCAGGCTCGAATTCGCCGCCGATCCCGGCCACCGCCGCCTCCAGTTCGGCAATCGTGTCCTCGAGCGATTGCGCGTCAGACGCGCTGTCGACATCCCAGTCGCGCAAAAGCGCACTGCCGTCCGGCAAGGCGACATCCGCGTCGGGCAGATGTTCGGCGTCATCGAAAACACTGTCGCCGGAAACACTCTGGCGCAGCGTGTCCTCTCCGGCCGAAGATATCTCCCGCACGCCATCCGCTTCGGGAACCCTCAACGCCTCGGTCAAGACCAGTTTGGTCTCGACTCGCTCGCCAGGAGCGTCGTCGGCGCGCTTGCCCTCGCGCTCTTCCCTGCGCTCCTTCTCCGGTTCGGACCGGTGCCGGTTATCCTCGGACACCAGACGCCGGATCGACGACAGAACATCCTGAATTTCCAGATTGGTCAGGGGGTCAGACATGGGCAATCCTCAACCGGTCACGCGTCAGTGTAAGACGCCCCGGCCCGGCCCACAACCGATCAGACGCACTCAATTCCGCCCGATGGCCTGGAGAACGCGGTCGAGGCTCTTGCCCTGCACCGAGGTCACGGGCGCATCCTTGACGGCGTTGTAATAGGCCTCCGGATCGTAGGTCGGTATCCCGAGTGTCAGATGGTCCGCCGTCAGAAGACCCATAGACGCCAAAAGTGAATAGTTCGCTACCTGAAGATTGGCTTCGGCCGTGATCTTGGTGGCGCGGGCGTCGAGGAGTTCCTGTTCCGCGTCAAGCACGTCGAGCGTGGTGCGGGCGCCCAGCTTGGCCTCTTCCCGCACGCCGTCATAGGCAATGGTCGCCGCCTCGATCTGACGCTCCGTGGCCGAGATCTGGGCGCGGGCAACCTCGATATCGGCCCAGGCATTGCCGACGCCTTGGGTGACCGACACGCTGGACTGCAAGAGCGCCGCCCGCGCGGCATCGCGCCCGGCGATGGCCTTGCGATGCGCGGCGGAGAGCGCGCCGCCCGAAAAGATCGTCTGCCTGAGTTCGATGCCGATGGCCGAAGTATCGCGGCCCCCCTCGTTCTTCGTCAGACCGGCGCTGCCGGTCAGTTCCGGCATCCGCGAGGCTGCAGCGAGCGCGATCTGGATGTCGGATACCTTGGCCTGATGCTGGGATTGCAGGATCGCGGGATGGCTGCGCTGCGCGATGGCGCGCGCCTCGTCGAGCGATCGCGGCAGCGCCGGGGCGCGCGGTGCTACGGCGAGCGGCCCGGGATAGTGGCCAGTCGCGGCCTTGTAGCTTTCGCGGGACGCGGCGAGCTGACCCTCGGCCGCGGCAAGCGACGCCCGCGCCGCGGCAAGGCGTGCCTCGGCCTGGGCGACATCGGTGCGCGTCACCTCGCCCACATCGAACTGGTCCTGCGTCGCGCGGACGAACTCGCCCACGACGCGCACGGAGTTTTCGTTGATCGAGACGTTTTCCAGCGCGCTGCGAACCCCGAAATAGGACTGAACCGCGCTGAAGAGCACACTCTGCTCAACCCCGACCAGGGCATCGCGGGTGGCAAGGACGGACTCCTTGGCGATATCGACCCCCAACTGCGAGCGGCCGAAATCGTAAAGCATCACCTGCCCCTGCAGGCTGAGCGAGGTCGAAATCCGGCTCGACAGCCCGTTATCGACAAGGTCGCTGCTGGCGACCCATTGCAGCACCGGCCGCAGAGCGGCCACCGCCCCCGCCACATCCTCGTCCGCCGCGCGCAGGACCGCGCGGTTCTGGTCGAGGAGGTTGGAATTCTTGTAGGCCGAGATCAGTGCGTCGGCCAAGGTCTCTGCCCGCGCCGGCAGGCCCGCGAGGAGCGTTGCCGCGCAGACGGCGGCGGCAAGAAGGCGAGTGGGCGCGAACATGGTCATCTGTGCTTTCCTTCGTATTCGGCTGCCGCGCCGGTCGCGCGCCGCCCCGCCGGGATCAGAGCGCGAATTCCCGTCTGACCTCGAAGCCGGGCAGGACCGGCGCGGAGGCGTTGAACGCGAAGCGCCAACTGACGGCACCGTCGACCTTGTGCCCGATCCGGCAAAGGCCCAGAGCCCCTTCCATGAAGAGGCAGGCGATGCGTCCGCCGTCCTTGAGTTGCGCGAGGATCGCATCGGGCACCTGTTCGGCCGCGCCCTCGATCACGATCGCATCGTAGGGGCCGTGCTTGGCCGCACCTGCGGCCAAGGGCCCCTCGATCACCGCCGCGTTGTCGACGCCGCCCGAGGACAGCCGCGCCTGCGCCTGCCCGGCCAGCGCGGCATCTTCCTCGACCGCGACGACGGCTTCGGCCATGCGCGCGATGACGGCCGTCGAATAGCCAAGCCCGCAGCCGACATCGAGCACCAAGTCCGCAGGGTGAATATCGAGCGCGTCCAGCATCTTGGCCAGGGTCCGCGCCTCGAGCATCACGCGTCCGCCGCCGATATCGAGATTGCCGCCAACATAGGCCGCCTCGCGCTGGCCGCCGGGAACGTAGTCCTCGCGCGGAACCCCGAGCATCGCATCGATGATCGGGAACTTCGTGACATCGCTGGGGCGAACCTGCGTATCGACCATCATCGTACGGCGGGCGGCGAAATCGGTCATCGACTGAACTCTTCGGTCTGGTTTCCGGTTGAAAATCGTCTTGCCACAGAAAGAAGGAGGGGGCAACGGGACAACGCGCCGCGCGCCCACCGGAATGGGTTGCACGGCGATTTGCCTTGGTATATCTCCGCCCCACCTCCGGCGGGTTGGCGGAGAGGTTACGCAGCGGATTGCAAATCCGTGTAGACCGGTTCGATTCCGGTACCCGCCTCCAAACTTTTCAAGCACTTAGCTTCAACCCGAATGCTCAGGGTATCACTGAGGGTATCAGATTCCCACTTTGGCCCCGTTCTGTTCATTGCCGTTTCTCCCGCGCCTGACGCGCTCGCATGATCTGCCGCGCCTCGCCCGCATACTTGGCGATCATCGCTTTGGATGCATGACCACTATAGGCCGCGATCTCGTCATCGTCGCAGCCGTGCCACGCCAACTCTTGCACGCCGCGATAACGGAGCGCGTGTAAATCATAGGCCTCCAGCCCAAGTCGCTTTCGCTCATTCAGCATAAGATCCGCCATGTACCGGTAGCTTATCGGATTGCCGTCGCGCTAAATCAGAATAGGATGCGCGGCAATCGGCACTGCGCCGAGCTCGGCCCTGGCGCGGTCTAGCGCTGCCTTCAGTTGGCCCGTGCAAGGCAGCACCAATGGCCTATTGGTCTTGTTCTGCCGCACTTTCAGAGAATCGCCATCATAGCCCCCCATCGGAGCCCAACCCAATCACCGGGCCGCTGTACGCTGCCGACGCCGATCTCGAATATTAGGCAACACAAATCGTTCGCCTCCTGCCGGAACTTTTCGACGGCCCAATCTGGCCAAGGCAAATGCATTCTCTTGCAATCTTCGGGAGTCTTGAGCGCCCGAACGCCTTTAGCGGGATTGTCCTTTAGCCATCCTAGATCACTTGCATGCTCGCAGAGGACCACGAACATCTGAGGGATGTAGTTCGCAAAGCGGGTTCGGTGCGCATTAGCCTTTTGTGCCGCAATTACATCGGCGCGCGTCAGAACTTTCGTATCGCGAGTGCCGATCTTCACGCGCAGGTAATCCATCATCTTAACCGTGTCACCGAAACCTCAGGCTGGTATCGACATGACCTTCGGAGAACGGCGTCCACAATCATGCAAGCCCTCAAGGTGCGCTCATCAACAATCGACCAGATTCTTGGGCACACTAACCCGCTCAAGCGCGAGAACGTAAGTGGCGCCGCCTCGCACTACCTGAGGCTCACGAGAGTCATAAAGGACATCCGCGATCCGCAAGAGGAAGCTTTGAGCGAACTGGCTGCTGCTATTGCCGTTTTGAATGGTTACACTGGCAGTAACCGGCATTAAGCCGGTTATTGCGGTTAAGCATTCACGACCATGCAAAACGCCTGAAGTCGTTCGAGATCGCGGCGGATGCCATGAATGACGTTTAGGACATTCTTCTCGCCACAACCGAATAGAGGAGCCTAGAACCGTTCCCCTTGGTGGCGCCAGAAGGCATCCCCATCCTGCGATCACGGATTTCCTAGGACTTCGATCTCAGCTGTGCAGCACACGATGTGTCAACGTTCTGTAAGGGTGACGTTCAGCTCCGATCAGCTCGGGACACGCCGTTCGGCACTCTGCGCCCGTTGAGCCATTCCTATTTTCACGGGCCGTCCTACCAACCCGCGACGGCCGTTCATGCCAGGGATATCCTAGAGCTTCGACTTGGCTTCTTAAGAACGCCACACATAGAACGGCCAAAGGCAAGAACATTGATAGCGTCCTCATTCGATTGATCGCGGTCAAAGTGCCTTTCGCGGCCAACTGTTATCAGCAGACACCGTTACAGCGTTTCTCTGACCCAACGCGATGCTAAGGAGATCCGATATGGCTGACGCGGGCAAGACCGACTGGGATGTCATCGTTATCGGCTCAGGCATCGGCGGCATGGCCACTGCCGCCGCTCTGTCGAAGCTCAGGCGCAAGGTGCTGCTGCTGGAGCAATACCAGACACTTGGCGGCTTGACCCACAGCTTTTCCGTTGAGGGCTTCTCTTGGGATGCGGGCATCCACTACCTCAGCTGTATCGCCCCAGGCGATCGGGAGCGCGACATTCTGGACTGGCTATCGGACACGCCGATCGAGTTCACGTCGATGGGCGCCATCTATGACAATCTGCATATCGGGGATGCCGAGCCGCTGGCTTTGTCCCGCCCCTACGAGGCACAGGAGCGCGATCTAAAGGATCGGTTCCCGGATGAGGCGAAGGCCATCGAGGCATGGACCGCTGCGCTCAGGGAGGGCCGGGAGGCGGTCATCAAGGTCACCCCGACCCGCGCGATGCCCGAGATCATCGGCTCCGCGTTGAAATGGTGGCACGGCCGGGCCATCGAACGTTGGTGCACACGGACGACGCAGCAGGTGATCGACGAGATCACTGACAACCCCGACCTCGCGGCAGCCTTCGCCGCGCAGTGGTTCGATCATGGCGGCAGGCCGAGCAATGCGAGCTTCGGGATGCATGCCCTGATTTCCGCATCCTACCTGGAAAGCGGTGCTTGGTATCCGGTAGGCGGCGGCGCGGCTTTTGCCGAACATATCCTGCCGACGATCGCGGCGGGTGGAGGCGAAGCGAGGGCAGACACCAAGGTCGAAACGCTTCTCTTCGAGAACGACCGGGTCGTCGGCGTGCGGACGGCGAAAGGAGAGCACATCTGCGCCTATGCTGTGGTCTCGGATATTGGGGCACGCGAGACGGTGAACCATCTTCTTCCGGCCGATTGCGGGCATCAGGACTGGATCGACGAGATCCGCGCCCTGCCCCACTCCGTCGCCCATTTCTGCCTGTTCATGGGCTTCGAGGGCGATATCGAAGATGCCGGGGCGACCCGCTCGAACCACTGGATATACCCGACCGGGAAAGTGGATGTCGTCTGGACCGACGCGCCCGACAGCCCACCTCCGGGCATGTTCGTTTCCTTTGCCTCGCTGAAGGACTCAGCGCACAACCCGGGCCCTTTAAATAAACACGCCGGTGAGTTGGTGGCCTGGGCCGACTGGTCGGTCGTGGAAAGATGGGCCGATATGGAGCCGGGCGCGCGCGGCGGCGACTACCAGTCATTCAAGGCAAAGGTCGAGGAGGTGCTGTTCGCACAGTTCGAGGCTTACTTCCCGGAATTGGCCAAGCTCGTCGTGTTCCGCAATCTCTCGACGCCGCTTTCCACCGCCTCGATCACAGGGCATTACCCCGGCGCGTTCTATGGAATCGATGTCACGCCCGATCGTGTGCTCAGCGGAGCGCTTCAGGCAAAAACGCCAGTCCCCGGCCTCTTCCTTGCTGGCCAGGACGTTGTAAGTCCCGGCCTTCCCGGTGCCCTTTGGGGTGGGCTGCTCGCCGCGGCCAGCTTCGATCCGAAGGTGTTTCGTCAATTGCCCGGTTAGAAGGTAACTGGTCACAAGATCTCATTGTCCAACACTCGCAATTGCCGAGCTTCACGCAACACGCCCGAATGCGCGCTCCAATCACACTGAGGTCATTGGGCACTGTCCCAGCGAGCGATCGTTTTGAGCCCGAGTTTACGCAGCGCTGCACAGCACTCAGATGTCAGTTGTTGGTGCGCGCGGCCAAGAACGTGACAAAATCAACCCGGGTTTCGCCATCGATTGAAGGTTGCTGTTGAACGAGAGGATCGACGTATTCTGCGGCAGCGTTGCCTGATTTCTCCTGGATCAATCGCCACGGGTTCGATCCGGATGCGAGTCCTGAAACGCGTCCAACACTGCCCGAACGTGGCAGGCAACGGGGTCGAGAAATTGCAGACCGTCAACCTCGAACAGCGTTTCGCCCTCCATTTCCGGAAATGCGTCAATAAGATCGGTGCAGCCAAGGATGATCGTCGGGTTGGGGCTGCCAGGGGTCTCGGCAAGCTTGGCCCTACAGAACTCGAGAAGCGACGCTCGGCCGTCGCGCGCATGCCCCGGATAGAAATACGTTTCGAGCATGGCGCCGAACGCATCAATCTGTTCTGGATTGAACCGCCGGTCTGCCCGCACGCCTGCGGATTCGAACGCGCCGTCAAACAGGCCAGCCCGCAAGACCAGGGGTGTGCCTAGACAGAGCACATCCGATACCCCCGCGGCAGTCGCGCGTTGCACCGTCGCATCGAGAATGCTGATGACTGGCTTTTCCGCGCTCCGGGTGATGCCGGCAAAACGGATATGTGGGGTGACGCTAGCAATCGCCAAGACCGAGCAGCCCACGCGCTGCAGAGTTTCAAGTGCCCCGGCGAAGATGCTCTCGAAAGTCCGCCAGCTCGCTTCGTCGTCGCTTTGGCCTCGGCTGGCCATTGTCGTTCGCATGTCGAGCGACTCGATAACCATAGGTGGCGAGCCGCCCGGATAGTCGTCGGCAGCTGCCCTGCAGATTGCGCGATAGTAGGTGGCAGTCGCTGGCCAGCCGACACCTCCGACGATGCCGATCTTCGTCATATCGTCCGCGCCTCGTTCTTGCGGCGTCAGGATTGCAACGCCGGCGAATTAAGGTAGGCTACATAAGCAATATGCTATATAAGAAAGCTCCTATATGGTGATCGATGCCGAGTCAACAATCTTGGCGCTACGCGCCTTGTCCAATCCGCGAAGGCTGACGATCATGCAGTGGTTGACGGACCCGGTTCAGCACTTTCCGCCGCAACGCGACGGAGACTTGGTTGAGGATGGCGTCTGCGTCGGCTTCATCACGAAAAAGATCGAGCTCAGCCAGCCTGCGGTGACCGCACACATGCAGGTTCTTGCCGATGCCGGATTGGTGACGTCGAAACGCATCAAGAACTGGGTCTTCTACAAAGTCGACCGTATTCGGCTGGCTGCGGTGATGGCCGATCTCAATGTTGCGTTCCCTGACGACGCGTCGGCGACAGGGAAACAAGCGCGTTTCGTCGGCGACGGATCCGACACGGGCCGGGGAGAATGATCGTGACATCGGGAGCAATGTTCGACAGCTGGGCTGCCGGCGACAACTATGAAACCTACATGGGCCGCTGGAGCCGGCAAATCGCGGCCGAATTTCTTCGCTGGCTGGCTCCGGCAGAGGGGCTCGACTGGCTGGAGATCGGGTGCGGCAGCGGTGCGCTGACATCGGCGATCCTAAACAGTTGCGCGCCGGCCTCGCTGCTTGCCACCGACAACTCTTCGGATTTCGTCGCGCATGCGAAGGCCCATCTCTCGGGGACGCGTGCCGAATTTCGCGTAGCTGATGCGCAGGCGCTGCCTCTCCAAGATGGCACGGTCGATGTCGTGGCGTCAGCCCTGGTCCTGAATTTCGTTCCGGACAAGGTTGCGGCGCTGGTAGAAATGCAGCGGGTGCTGCGGTCCGACGGCCTTCTGTCTCTCTATGTCTGGGATTATCCGGGCGGGGGTATCGGGTTTATCGATGCCTTCTGGAAGGCGGCAGCGCAGCTCGACCCGGCTGCAGCAGAGCTGGACGAAGGCAAGCGTTTCCCGTTCTGCACTGCCGAAGGTCTGGCGGCACTCTGCGGTGAGGCAGGACTGAAAGACGTTGACGTCGCCGCGATCGAAATCATGAGCGAGTTTCCGGATTTCGAGGCGTTCTGGCATCCTTTCACCCTCGGCGCCGGTCCCGCGCCAGGCTACTGCATGAATCTCGATGAAGACCGGCGTGCCGATTTGAAATCGCTGCTGGCCGAGATGGTGGGTCAGCAGGGTCCGGTGCGTCTGCCCGCGCGCGCCTGGGCCCTGAGGACCCGAAAGGCAGGATAGCGAAATGCCAGATACCAGCGACCATCGGTCTCGTCTTTCGCGCGAAGATCTGGAACGCCTGCCCGAAGCGCATATCCGGCATCCCTTGAATCCCGCTTCGGATGTCTTTCTGAAACGCCTCTCTCCGCTGTTCGGTCTCCAAAGACTGGCCCTCTACATTGCGCGCGTTCCGCCGGGGAAGGAGAGCTTTCTGTATCACCGTCATGAACGGGACGAGGAGTTTCTGGTAATCCTCTCGGGCCGCGGGCTGGCCGAGATCGGCGACGGGACAGTCGAGATCGGCCCGGGCGACATCATGGCCTTCCCCGCACCCGACGGTCCGCCGCATCATCTGACCAACCCTTTCGAGAATGACCTGGTTTATTTTATGGGCGGCGAAAGCTCGGCCGTCGATGTGGTCCATTTCCCGAGAACGGGCCGGCACATGGCCTTCACGCCGTCCGGCCTCTGGTCCTTCGGCGACAGCACGAGCGAGCGACTCACGTTCTCGGACTGGACTGTGCCGGAAACGCCCGAGACGTCCTGAAGTTTCGCGACAGAATTATTTCCGAAAGGCAACCGATCGTGACCGCGACTTATCGCGGCAGATGCGTTTGCAGGGCGGCAAGTTTCGAAATCGACGCTCCGATCAAGTGGTGCGTCCGTTGTCATTGCGAGAGCTGCCGCAGACAGTGCTTCGACCGCCTAACTCTGCGTCGACGATGGCCACTGGCGGTGGGCCGCTGCGGCACCCAAGGTCAATCATTCGTCACCCGGCGTCGAACGCACCTCCTACGATCCCTGCGGGACGCCAATGTCTTTCAGGTCAGAGACCATGTCCGGCCTTATGCATTTTTTTGTTGCGGCAATGGAGGAACCGGAGCGGTGTTACGCGGAGCTTCATGTCGCGCATGCAGAAAGACTGCCTTGGGTCGACATCGACGATAAATTGCCGACGAAGACCGGGCCGCGCGTGATCAACGGCTAAGCCCCGCAGGTCATCAGTCCGTTCGCTACGCCGCGCGGCACGCTTCGCACAGGAACCCGCCGCGTCGAATCGGGAATCCATGCGCTTGGTCGCTGTGCCGCATCGCCTCGTATGCGGCATGATTGCGGTCTTTGCTTGACCGATTTTCATGCCTTCTGAACCTAATTCATTGCAGAGCAGCTCGATTGTTACCGACCTGAACCGCCGACCTGACCATTTAGACAACTTCAACTTGGGGATGAGGCCGCAGATACTTCCTAACACATTGAGACTACTAATTTTATGTGGTGACGAGTGAAACAAGTGCGTAAGAGTTCAAGTGTATTTCCTGATTTGGTTCCGCCCATTGGTGGGGATGCGGCGGAGCCAAAGTCACTATACCGAATGGCACAAGAATCAGACCTCTTGCTGGCGATCGCGTTCATCGCCGGCGTTGCCGTGATGATCGTCGCGCTCGCCTTTTGACCGCGTGCCCCCAGGGAACTTCGGCGGTCTTTTGTAGCTTACGTGAGCGATCCCACACTTAGCGATGACGCGCGAAGGAGAGGCAATCAAATGTAGCCCATATGTAGCCCCGAGCGCTGTCGGCACGATTGTCGAGCTTCTGCCTCGATATTTTTCAATTATTGTTTAAGGGATTTAAGTGGTGCCCAGAGCCGGAATCGAACCAGCGACACGCGGATTTTCAATCCGCTGCTCTACCAACTGAGCTATCTGGGCACCGGGGGCGCGCGGCGCCCGGCTCGGCGTGTTTAGGCGAGCGGCGCAGGCCTGTCCAGAGGGTTTGGTGGAAAAATGACGGGCAGAGGTGCGGTCTTGAAAGCGGCCACGCGCCTTGCCATCCGGACGTGCTCAGTGTGGCCGCGGCGGAGCGAGTTCGTCTTCGTTGGGGCGGTCGTCTTCGTCGGCCGGGATTGCATAGGCTCCTGTGAGCCAGCGTCCGAGATCGACATCGGCGCAGCGCTTCGAGCAGAAGGGCCGGTATTTCGGGTCGGTCTCTTTATGACAGATCGGACAACTCATCCCGCGCCTCCCGTCAGGATCACGGCGAGCGGCAGGCGGTCGCGCTTGCGCTGCAGCTCGAAATTGCCGAGCGGCGTCCAGCCGGCGAGGCTCGTTTCGGCCGCCTCGCCCTTGAAGGCGGTGCGAAGCTGTTGGTCGAGCGTGGCGCGGTCGCGTTTCGGCATCGGCGCGAAATCGACCGTCACCTGGCCACCGAGGCCGCGGAGGCGGAGCTGGCGCGGCAGATCGCGGGCGGCGGCGATGTTGGCCTTGAGGCTCGCGGCCGGAGAGGTGTCGGCGCCGGTATTCACATCGACGGCGACAAGGGCCCGGGTCGGTTCGACTGCCATGTAACCGCCACCGGGCAAGGACACATCGGCAGAAAGGAGCGCGTCGATCATCTCCTCGACGCCGTGCCGGGCGAAAGCGCCCTCGCCGTCCGCCACCTCATCCGGTGCGGGATCGGCCCAGTCGCGTGCAGCCTCCTCATGCGGCGTGGCGGAATCGACGAGGAGTTCCGGCCCTCCGCTCAGGTCGGCCACGACCGCCTCGGCCAGCGCCCTGCCTGAAGCGATGTCGGCGGCGATCTCCGCATCTTCGGCGCCTGCCGCGGCCGAGCGCAGGATCAGGCCAAAGCCGCAGCCTGCCATCGCGGCTTCCGCGAGCGATTCGAGCCTTGCGCGGTCCTCCGCGTCGCGGATACGGCGCGAGATGTTGAGGCCCGGTGCGGCGGGCGTGACGATGGAGAGTCGGCTCTTGAAGAGGAGCCGGGTCGTCACCGGCAGCGCCTTGCCCGGTTCGGTGAAGCCCGACACCTGCACGATAACCGGCTTGCCGGGGGCGAGCCCTTTCGTTTCGCGCAGGAAGCCCTTTTCGCCGCCCGGCAGTTTCACGAAGGCGCCGCCCTGGCCCTTCATCGGCCGGTCGAGCACACCGCGCAGGATCGCGCCGGGGGCGAACCCGCCCGCCTCGCCCGGGTCGAGCAAAAGGTCTTCAAGCCGCCCGTCGACGATCAGGGCAGCCGCCTCGCGGCCCCTGTAGCTGTCCAGAACGACGATACGGCCCTTCATGCGTCCACCCCGTGAATGTCGATCCCGGCCGCTTCGAGAAGATGCGCGGTTTCCGCGACAGGCAGCCCCACAACTCCGGTGAAGGAGCCCTGAAGCCAGGGGATGAAGGCACCGAAGCGGCCCTGGATACCGTAGCCACCGGCCTTGCCCCGCCATTCGCCGGACGCAAGATAGGCGTTGAGTTCGCCGTCCGACAGCGGTTTGACCTTCACCACCGTCTCGACCGCGCGTTCCCAGATCCGACCGCCGCGCCGGACGGCGACGGCGGTAATGACCCGATGGCGACGGCCCGACAGCTTCAGCAGGAATTCCGCCGCCTCGCCCGCGCTTTCGGGCTTGCCGAGAATGCGGCGGCCAATCGCCACAGTCGTGTCGGCGCACAAGACCACCTCGTCCGGCCCGGCCGGAACGGCCGCGACCTTTTCACGGGCCATGCGGGCGCAATACGGGCGCGGCAACTCGCCCTTCAAGGGTGTTTCGTCGATGTCGGGGGCACGGACAGCGTCGGGTGTCAACCCGAGTTGGGCCAGCAGTTCCTTCCGGCGCGGGCTGGCCGAACCGAGGACCAGCCTCGGCCGCACCTTACTTGAAGCGGTAATTGATCCGCCCCTTGGTCAGGTCGTAAGGCGTCATCGTCACCTGAACCTTGTCGCCGGCGAGAACCCGGATGCGGTTCTTGCGCATCTTTCCTGCCATCGTCGCGATGATCTCATGGCCGTTTTCCAGCTCGACCCTGAACGTCGCATTCGGCAGGAGTTCCTTCACGACGCCCGGAAATTCGAGACCTTCTTCCTTGGCCATGGTCACTCCATCTTTGTCCTGCCCGGTCACGCCGGGCGCGTCCTAATTGCGCCCGATGGGCTGCGATTTCAAGCGCAATGTCAGGTTTTCCGGCGAAGCGCAACCTTGGCTAGCTGCGGCTCCTGTTCCGGCCAGTGGCGGAAATTGAGGACATTGCCGTCGGCCCGGACATCGGCGATCGCGGCGCGCGAGATTTCGGCATAAACCCAGCCCGGCTCACCCAGCCCGCCTTCGGCGAAGATGCCGGTGGCGGGAAAGCCCCGGTCGGGCGGTCCGTAGATCGAGGCACGGCCGGTATTCTCCTCCATCCCGTAGCACCAGGGCGCCGCGCCGACGACGGGGGAATGGATCGACACCATCTGCCCTTCAAGCGCGCGGGCCATCGCGCCGACCCGAACGCGGGTGAACCCCGCGAGCGCTTCGGTCGCAGAGGGCACCAGCAGGATTTCCACGCCCGCTTCGGCGAGGGCCCGGCCGAGAAGCGGGAATTCGCTGTCGTAGCAGATAAGGATGCCGATCCGGCCGAGATCGGTGTCGAAGACATTGAGCCCGGTGCCGGCGACGACGTTCCAGTCCTCGCGCTCGAACCGGGTCATCATTGCCTTGTCCTGATGACCGATGAACCCGTGCGGGCCAAAGAGGCTCGCCCGGTTGACCGGCCGGTCGCCGGCATGGGGCACGTCATAGACCGGACCGGAGCCCGCGAGGATGTGGACGCCGTAGCGCGCCGCGAGCCGCGCCATCATCGCGTCGGAACCGGCCTTGTGGCGGTCCGCCTCTCGCAGCGCCCCCTCGATGTCGGCGGCAACCGCGAGCCCGCCGAGCGAGGCAAGCTCCATCGCGCCGTATTCGGGAAAGACGAGAAGCTCGGCGCCCTCCTCCGCAGCCTCCGTGACCCAGCGGTCGAGCTTCGTCTCGTAGTCCGACCAGTCGTCGAACCAGTCGAGCGGATAGGCAGCGGCGGCGACCTTCATCGCATTCTCTCCCGTCTGGGCCCCGCGCAAGCGGGGTATCGGTTTTCGGTCTTGGCAAGTCCGGTTTCAACCCAACTTACCGGGCGGCGCGCTGGGTCACAACGCGCGGAGCCAGAACTGCATCGGCTTTCGCGTCTCTTCCGCATCGCCGATATCCTTCCACGCATATTCGGCGACCGCGCCTTCCAGGGGCGCGTAGCCGCGCTTCCTCCAGAATCCGTCGAGCGGACGGTAGTCGGCCGGCTTCAGCGGATGATCCTCCGGACGCACCACCCGGCAGAAGGCCGAATGGGTCCGCCCGAGCGACCGCGCGTGACCCTCCCGCGCATCGAAGAAGGCGTGGCCGAGCCCCCTGCCCCGGTATTCGGGCAGCAGAACCGATTCCGCGAAGTAGAAGATGTCGGAGAGGTTCAGCCCCGTGCCGGCGAAGGCCGCACCGAACTCCGCCCCGTGATCCTCCATCGGCGTGCCGGTCGCCGCGCCCACGAGGCGGTCACCATCGAAGGCTCCGACCACGATCGCCTGCGGGCTTTCCCTGTAGGTCGCGATGTAGCGCCGTTCGTAGGCGAGATCGCCGTCATAGAGATAGGGCCAGTCGCGGAACACCGTGATCCTGAGCCGCGCCACGTCGTCGAGCACCGCCTCCAGCTCCGCGCCGGTCAGGCTGCGGACGGCGATGGTCATGCGGAAACCTGCCGGATCCAGTCATTGAGGTTATAGTAAGTCGTCACCCGGGCGATCTTGCCGTTCTTCAGCGAGAAGAAAGAGCCAGCCGGCAGAACGTAGGTCTGGCCCTTCGCCTCCGGCAGGCCCGGATCGGTTTTCAGGTACTGGCCGTTCACCACGAATTCCGCGGCCGCCCGCGTGCCGTCGTCGTTCGAAAAGGCGACGATATCGGTCAGCGTCTCCTTGTAGGCGTGGTTCATGTGGGCGCAGAACTCGGCGAAGGCGAGCTTGCCGCGGCGGATGCCGCCCTCATTCACGTGATGCTCGATATCGGTATCGAGAAGCGCCAGCATCGCCTCCACGTCACCCGCGTTGAACGCATCGAAATACGCTTCGATCACGGCCTTGGTCATGTCTTTTCCCCTTCTTTGTCAGGTGCGGGCGGCGGCCCGAAACGGTCGATCATCCGGGCGCGGATCTGGTCGCGCGTCTGGCGGTAGGCGGCAAGCTTCGCCTCGCGCGTCTCACCGATGCCGGTCGGGTCCATGACCGGCCAGTATTCGACGTCGAGATGGAAGAACCGGGTAAATTCCAGCGCCTGACGCTGGCTTGCCGGCGACAGGGCGACGACGAGGTCGAAGCCCGAAAGGTCGTCACCCCACTGCTGCATTTCCTCGAAGCTGCGCGATCGGTGACGCGCGAGTTCGATCCCCAGCTCCTGGCATACCGCCACGGCGAATCCGTCCACCTCCAGATCGTTTTTGACACCCGCCGACTGCACGTAGCAGTCGCGGCCGTAGAGTTGCTTCATCAGCCCTTCCGCCATCGGCGAGCGGACGGCGTTGTGATCGCAGCAAAAGAGCACCGAATGCGGCAGATCGCGGCCCAACGATCAGCCCCCGAAATGCAGGACGCAGATAAGGGTAAAGAGCCGGCGCGCGGTGTCTATGTCGAGATCGGCCTTGCCTTCGAGCCGCTCCTGCAGCACCCGCGCGCCTTCGTTGTGGATTCCGCGCCGAGCCATGTCGATGGCCTCGATCTGTGCCGGCGGCAGACGTTTTACCGCCTCGAAATAGCTTTCGCAGATCTGGAAATAGTCCTTCACCACCTGCCGGAACGGCCCAAGCGACAAATGGAACTCCGCCACCTTGCCGCCCCCGTCGGCGCCAATGTCGAAGACCAGCCGCTTTTCCCGGATCGCAAGGCCAAGCCGGAATGGCCCATCGGGCGGGACGGCCCCTTCCTTGCCCGGCAGGGCAAAGGAATTGTCCTCCAGAAGATCGAAGATCGCGACCTTGCGTTCCTGTTCGATCTCCGGGGTCGGCGCCGGCAGGCCGGTATCGTCGATTTCGATATGGCAGATGCTGCTCATCCATCCCTCTCCCGGTTCAGCCGGTCGAGCCGGGCGCGGACGGACAGGCCGTGCGCCTGAAGGCTTTCCGAGATCGCCAGCCGCTCGGCTGCCGGGCCGATCGCGGCAAGCGCCTCGGGCGTCATCCTGGCAATCGTCGTCCGCTTGAGAAAATCCATCACGCTCAACCCGCTTGAAAACCGTGCCGAGCGCGCCGTGGGCAGCACATGGTTCGGCCCGCCCACGTAATCGCCGATGGCCTCGGGTGTCCAGTGGCCGAGGAAGATCGCCCCGGCATGGGTGATCTTCGCGGCCAGCGCGTCTGGACCGGCGACGCAAAGCTCCAGATGCTCGGGCGCGACCCGGTTCGACAGGCGCGCCGCCTCATCCAGGTCGCGCACCACGATCACCGCGCCGTAGTCGCGCCACGACGCCCCGGCAATGGCGCGCCGCTCGAGAGTCTCCAACCGCGCCTCGACCGCCGCCGCAACGGCTCGCCCGAAGGCCGGATCGTCGGTGACGAGGATCGACTGCGCACTTTCATCGTGTTCGGCCTGGCTGAGCAGATCGAGCGCGATCCAGTCGGGATCATTGTCCTTGTCCGCGATCACGAGGATCTCCGACGGGCCGGCGATCATGTCGATACCGACGCGGCCGAAGACCCGCCGCTTGGCCGCCGCGACATAGGCATTGCCGGGTCCGGTGATCTTGTCCACCGGCCGGATCGTCGCCGTCCCGTAGGCGAGCGCCGCGATCGCCTGCGCGCCGCCGATGCGGTAGACGGTATCGACGCCCGAGAGCCGCGCGGCGAGAAGCACCAGCGGATTGACCACGCCGCCCGGCGTCGGGCAGGCGATCACCAAACGCTCCACCCCCGCCACCTTCGCCGGGACCGCGTTCATCAGCACCGAGGACGGATAGGAAGCGAGTCCGCCCGGCACATAGAGCCCCGCCGCCGAGACCGGACCCCAGCGCCAGCCGAGTTCCGCACCGGCCGCATCGGTCCAGCGCGCATCCTCCGGCATCTGGCGCGCGTGATAGGCGCGGATCCGCTCTGCCGCCATTTCCAGCGCCGCGCGGTCCTCCGGCGAGACCTTTGCGCATTCCGCCGCGATCTCGGCCTCGGAAAAGGCGAGCGTCTCTGGCGTCAGGTCGAGCCGGTCGAACTTCGCGGTCAGCTCGATGACCGCCGCATCGCCCCGCGTGCGCACGTCGTCGATGATCGCCGCCACCGCGGCATCCACGTCCGGCGCATCCTCGCGCTTGGCCGAGAGCAGCGTCGAAAACCCGGCCTCGAACCCGGTATCGGCGGTCGAAAGAAATACAGGCATCGGCGGCACTCCCAGATCCCGCCCCCCATACAATCGACCGCCGCCCGCCTCAAGCCGTCCCGCTGCCGCGGCGCCCGAACGTCGCCCGACAGGCACAGCCCCGTGCATTCACGCGGATGACGGCCCCGGCCGGTCCCGCCGGTCAGAGCGCCCGCCACATGCTGACCTCACGACGGCCGCAAGACAGGCCCCGAGGTTCGCGCCTTCGGCCGCGACGAACCCTGCCCGGCGATACGCAGCCTGTGCCGCCGCGTTAGGCGCACCGACCTCAGGCCCGATTCCCGAACGGAGATCAATCGGGATGCGCAGGCGCCTTGTGGGAGGGCGCGAGATAGGGCCGTGTGACATCCTTGAGCGTGATGTCGAGACACTCGACCTCTGCCGCGATGGCACCGTCGCCGGCCAGCACCAGTTCGACCCGCCCCGCTGCATCCGCACCCGGCTTCCACTCGACCGAGAGGATCGACAGGATCGCCGCCTTGTCGTTACGGTCTATGCCTTGAGAGGCCACTGCGGTCACCCCGTCGATCACCAGAAGCGCGCGCACCCGTTCGTAGCGCCGGCCTCGCGCCTCGGCGGCGGTGCGGTCTTCCCAGCGGAAACGGTTGATCAGGAAGGCAAGCCGGCGCAGATTCGGCTGCCAGCTCATGTCGGCGATCGTCAGGACCGCATCCTGAACAAGCGCGGCGATCACCGGCACGTCCTCCGCCGTCTCGGCCTTCAGGTGGAGCGGCCGCTCGCCGCCGTCTTCGAACCGTGCGTCCTCGGCCATCACTCCCCCTTCACCCGCTCGATCCGCGCGCCGCAGGCCGATAGCTTCTCCTCGACTCGCTCATAGCCGCGGTCGAGGTGGTAGACCCGGTTGACCACCGTCTCCCCCTCCGCGGCGAGTCCGGCGAGGATCAGCGAAACCGAGGCGCGAAGATCCGTCGCCATGACCGGCGCGCCGCGCAACCGGTCCACGCCGGTCACAGTCGCATGGCCGCCATGCACCTCGATATTGGCCCCCATCCGCATCAGTTCGGGCGCATGCATGAAGCGGTTTTCGAAGATCGTCTCTTCCAGCACGCTGACCCCGTCGGCGGTGCACAGCAGCGCCATCATCTGGGCCTGAAGATCGGTCGGGAATCCGGGGAAGACTTCCGTCTTCACATCGACGGCATGGGAGCGGCCATTGACCCGCGCCACCTTGAGGCCGCTGTTCGTCTCGGTGATCTCGACCCCTGTCTCCTCCAGCTTCTCGCAGAAAGCCGGCAGAAGATCGCGGCGCCCGCCAATCAGTTCGACGGAGCCGCCGGCAATCGCCGGGGCGATCATGTAGGTGCCAAGCTCGATCCGGTCCGCGACCACGGCATGCGTGGCCCCATGCAGCCGGTCCACGCCCTCGACGCGAATCTCGGTCGTGCCCTCGCCCTCGATCCGCGCCCCCATCGCGCGGAGGCACTGCACCAGATCGACGATCTCCGGTTCGCGCGCCGCGTTCCTGAGGACCGTGGTGCCCTTGGCAAGCGTCGCGGCCATGACGATGTTCTCGGTCGCGCCGACGCTGGCAAAGCGCTGTTCGATCACGGCCCCCTTCAGCCCCCGCGGCGCCACGGCATGAAGATAGCCGTCGCGAAGCTCGATCTCGGCGCCAAGCGCCGTCAGCCCTTCGATATGCAGGTCCATCGGGCGCGCACCGATGGCGCAACCGCCCGGCAGCGACACGACCGCATGGCCCGCACGGGCCAGGAGCGGCCCCAACACGAGGTTGGAGGCGCGCATCTTGCGCACGATGTCGTAGTCTGCGCGATGGCTCGTGAGATCGTGGCTCGACAACGCCAGCACCCGCCCGCCCTGCATCGAGGTCACCTCGGCGCCGAGCGACTGCAGAAGCAGGGTCATCGTCTTGATGTCCGAGAGCCGCGGCGCATTGGTCAATGTCAGCGGCTCGTCGCTCAGCAGCGTCGCAGGCATCAGCGCCAGGCACGCGTTCTTGGCGCCGGCGATCGGAATCCGGCCGTCAAGTTCGGTCCCGCCCGTCACGATGATCGAATCCATGCCCGCCTCAGCTTTCTTTCCTGTCCCCGCCCGGTTTCTCACCGCGCGCCCGGGCCTGGGCCTTGCGCCGCGCGAGATTGGCCTTGAGCGCCGCCTTGAGCCGCGCCTCGCGCGTCCCGCCGTCCTTCTGGGCGCCGGTTTTCGGGGGTTTCCTGTCCATGGCGCTCTCTCTACCCCGGAAGCCGGATAGCGTCCAGATTGCCCTTGCGCGGCAGAAAATTTGCGTCTAACACGCGGCCCACGAAAAAGTGCTGCGGTAGCTCAGTGGTAGAGCACTCCCTTGGTAAGGGAGAGGTCGAGAGTTCAATCCTCTCTCGCAGCACCATTGTCATTCAGAAAAATATGCTTATACAACAATGGCTTGGATCGCGTCCACAAAGCCGTTCTTAGCTCGTTTCGGGCACGGCTTGTTTCGACAAAACTCGACCGATCTTACGTAAATCGGTGCAAATGTGTGCAAATTCCGTGCATAGTCAACGTCGCGGATGATCACCAAGCGTTGGCAATGCACGATGCATGTACGTCCGAAACCAAAAAAATTCAGCCCGACAGTACGAGGCACGTGAAGCTCCATGACCAACTCGCCAAGTTACACTTTGAGGGTGTCCGTCAAAGTCCTCGGAAGAGAACCCATTACCGGTCTTGAGCCAGAGCCTTCGTTCATGGCGGAAGACGTTTCAGTGACCGTAAAGCAGCGATGGCCCTACCTGATCTTGCTGGCAAGCGGGTTCGGCTCCGAAGCCGATGCGGAACAGTTCTTACCTCGAATCCAGGCGGCCCTATGGAACCTCGCGCTCACCTACAACATTTCATTCAAGCCATGCTTTCGGCGTAGCGACATTAGTCGGCCCGATGATCCTTATCAGGGCGCTCGCAATTTGGCCAAAGCGTTTGGGCAAACTGTTACTGAACCGGTGGAGCCACTGCACGGGCTCACTCAAGAAGAAGGATATGCGATCTTTGAAAGCAGCGAGAACATCCGAGTTCTCGCCATGGGAGATGGGTCAGTCCACGTGTCCACAAGCTGGGCAAATGCCAGTCGCGCACTGGCGGAAGGAATTCGTACCGCTCACACCATTGCAAAAGATGCTGATGACGATCTCACGACCGCTATCGATCTTTATTTGGCGAGCTTTTACGAAACTTCAGTTCGCGCGCGATTTCTCACTTTGATGACTTGCTTGGAAGTTCTCGCGCCGGTGACCGACAAGCATGGCACTGTCACCAAGCTACTTGCAGACTTCGGGGCCAGCGTGGAAACCCAGCTTTCATCGGCGACTAACACTGAAGAACGGGACGCGCTGGAAGCGCTTCTGCGAGAGCTAAATTTCAAGAAGGAAACATCTATTCGCCGGAGACTTCGTTTCCTCATACTGACCGAAGCAGCAGTTGAAAATGACGCAAGGGAGAACCTGGCCAGGCAAGTGGTAGCGGCATACGACTTGCGAGGAACAATCGTTCACCGCGGCTTAGTCTCGGACCAGGAGTTGCGTGAAGCGAATGACACAGCCCTTGCAACAGTCAAAATGCTGTTGCGTGCACGTCTAGGCCTTGTTGATCGGCCAGCCCGCACCTGAGAGCGGACACAAGTCTACCCACCCCACCAGCACCAGGGCAAACGAACTCGTTGCCGCCGGCGACGCATCGGCGCCCTCGTAGATCGCGGAGAGCGTCCGCAGCAGATAGCTGGCGGTCGTCGGGATAGCTTCTGGCGCGCCCCTCAGGCAAGATCAAGCGTCATGAAGACCGAATTCGGATCAGGGCGGTAGCCTTCGAACGGGCCGCATTCAACGAACCCCGCCCGCGCGTAAAGCCCGCGCGCGGCCGTGAAGCCGGGCTGTACCCCGGTTTCGAGGCTGATCCGCGTGTATCCCGCCGCCCGCCCCTCGGCGATGAGGTGGTCGAGCATCTTTCTCGCGAGGCCCCGCCCACGCTCTTCGATCAGGATATGCATCGACTTGATCTCCGCATGTCCCGCATCAATCCGCTTCAAGGCGCCCATCCCGATCGGACGACCGGCGTCGCGCATCACGAAGAAATCGATCCCCGGCGCGGCCAGCGCGCCCGCCGGCAGCATGTGGATGCTCTCGGGCGGGGTCTCGGAATGCATGTCGGCGGTGTGACGCTCGTGGAGCAGCGCCAGATCCGGGCCAAGCGGGCTTTCGCGGGCGATGTCGATCATGGCTGCCCCGCCAGCGCCGACATGTCGAGTCCGTTGACTAACACCTTACCCTCCCCCGTCATCTCCACGACCCAGGCGAAACGTCCGACGCCGGCGGGCTTCGCGATTCCGCGCAGCATCATCAGCCCCGGCACGGCCCCCGCCCGAATATCCTCCGGCGCGGCGCTCAGCGCCTCCAGTACCGCTTCGATCCCCGTCGCCCCGATGGTGACGCTGCCTTCCGGCAGCCGACCGGGCCCGGCATCGAACCCGCCTTCGATATCGAGCGTGTAGATCGCCGAGGCAGCACCCTGCGGGCCGAGTTCGATCGTCACCCTTCCTTGCGGCAGCAGGGCCGCGAGGAGCCGCGCCTCCATTTCCGGCGTCGGGGCAATGTCGAGCTCGCTTTCGTCGAGCAGGATCTTCGCCGGCGCTGCCAGATCGAAACCCGATACCGCGACATCGACCGTGACCTCGTCGGGCAGGAGCGCCGGCACCCATTCCGGCAAGAGGTCCGCGGGCAGGTCGAGACCTTTGAGCGAAACCCTCTCGCGAACCCGCCCGTCGGCAACAATTCCGTTTACATCGACGGCGATTCTCGCGCTCTTCGCGCCTCCCGAACCGAACGGCGTGTTCACGGCGATGTCCTGCAGCTCGCCGGTACCCGAAAGGCTGTCCCAGATCGGGAGCGCCGCGCGGGCCGCCTCCTTCATCCCGTCGAAATCGGCCCGCGCCGCCTCTTGGGACGGATGCGCGACGAGCCAGGCCAGGAGCCCGAGCACCCCCTCGGTCCGCACGCCCTTAGCGTCGGCCACGACATCGTAGCGCGCCGCCTTGAACTCGAACTGAAAGGGCGCCGACCCCGGAGCCGAGAAGGTTTCGGCGAAACCCGTCGCCGTGTAGCGCAGCGTTCCGTCGACGCCGCCGCCCGGCGCGGCCGTCGCGCTGGACACGATGTCGATTCGGTCGATCCGGTAGTCGACGGTACTCTCGGGGCTGCCCGCTTCGGTGAAGCGCTCGGTCACTTGCAGGTCCTCGAAGCGCCCGTCGGACGATGCGAACGCCATCAGGGCCTCGTCGAAGACCCCGGCCCAACGCGCCACGCCAACGCTGAGATCAACGGAAAGCGCCTCCGGCACGTCGAGCTTGAGGGCGAAAGGCTCGTCTTGCGTCACGCCCCACTTGCCATCACCATCGTCGGTCAGCGTCAGATGAATTGGAGAGATCGCGCCCGTCACGTCCGCGCCCTTGCCGAGCGCGACAAACGGCGTCGCATCGAGCGTCACCGCATAGGTCTCGCCCTGCGGAACGACCGCGACCACACCATCGAGCGGGCCGAGATAGGTTCGCAGCCCCGCCTCGATCCGCGCCGCGCCTTCGGGCGTCGCGGGCTCTGCCCGGACGGGCGCGGCACTGAGGCAGAGAAGGGCTGCGGCGGAAAAGCGAAGGAACATGAGACGCCTATTCTGTGAAAGAAAAAGAGGCGCCCCGATGCGCCTCCATCGGGCCGCGACGAGGCGCGGCCAGAAAACCGGCGCTCAGTGCGTCCAGGGGCTGAGGCGGTCGGTGGCGAAATTCTCGCCATATCCGCGCGGGCGGATATTGGGTTTGCGCTTGTGGGGTTCGGCGGCGGCGAACTCGATACCATGGGCGCGGGCATAGTCCTCGGCGGCCTCGCGGCTTTCGAACCGCAGGCGGACCTGGGTCTGGGTATCGCCCGATCCCGTCCATCCCATCAAGGGATCGACCTCACGCGCTTCGGCGGGGGCGTATTCGAGGATCCAGACCTTTGTCTTCGCCGTTCCCGACTGCATCGCGTTACGGGACGGTTGATAGATACGCGCGCGCATGGCCAAACTCCGTTTCTTCCCGGATCCTTATCGTGAAAGAAGGCCGCCCGCGCAAGGGGGCGGGCGGTCTCTTTAGGAGGGAAGGGCAAGCCTGACTCTTTAGGAGGGAAGGGCAAGCCTGACTGCCGGTCTCTTGCTCTGGGGAGCGTGGGTGGGTGGTGGCTGGGTGGGTGCCGAGACCGGCAGTCAGTGCTGCTTGCATCTGTAACTTAGAACCGGAAATCGCATTACACAACCTAAAGTTGTTGTTGATCTTGTAATTTCTCGTCAATTTCCGGATTTGGCGACAGAACGAGGAACCCAATGACCATCGTCGCGTCAGGATGAACAATCCACATCCGGCATTCGCCTTGAACCGGAACAAAAACAGATCAAATCTGGGGGACCGGAAGGAATCGCCATGCCGCACAACAACACTAACGCCCCCGCGCCGCGCCCCGAAGTGCTGACCCGCCCGAAACTGGAAGGGGGGCGGCGATTCGTGATGAAGACCGATTTCGCCGCCGCGGGCGACCAGCCCACCGCCATTACCGAGCTTTCGGACGGCGTCGCGGCCGGCGAACACGACCAGGTCCTGCTCGGCGCCACCGGCACCGGCAAGACCTTCACCATGGCCAAGGTGATCGAGGAAACCCAGCGCCCCGCCATCATCCTCGCCCCGAACAAGACCCTCGCCGCCCAGCTTTACGGCGAGTTCAAGGGGTTCTTCCCGGATAACTCTGTCGAGTACTTCGTCAGCTATTACGACTACTACCAGCCCGAGGCCTATGTCGCGCGGACCGACACCTATATCGAGAAGGAATCCCAGATCAACGAGCAGATCGACCGGATGCGCCACTCGGCCACCCGGGCGCTTCTGGAGCGCGACGACGTCATCATCGTCGCCTCGGTCTCCTGCATCTACGGCATCGGCTCGGTCGAGACCTATTCGGCGATGACCCAGGACATGGAGGTCGGCAAGCTTTACGAGCAGCGCAAGTTCCTGTCCGAGCTTGTCGCCCAGCAATACCGCCGCGCCGACGCGGCCTTCCAGCGGGGTGCCTTCCGGGTGAAGGGCGACACCGTCGACGTCTGGCCGGCCCACCTCGAGGACCGGGCCTGGAAGTTCAGCTTCTTTGGCGAGGAGCTTGAGGCGATTACCGAGTTCGACCCGCTGACCGGCCAGAAGACCGACACGTTCGCGAAGATCCGCATCTATGCGAATTCCCACTACGTGACCCCGCGCCCGACCCTGCAACAGGCGATCACCGGCATCCGCAAGGAACTGGCGCTGCGGCTGAAGCAGTTGCAGGAGGAGGGCAAGCTTCTGGAGGCGCAGCGGCTGGAGCAGCGCTGCAACTTCGACCTCGAGATGCTGGAGGCCACCGGCTCCTGCGCGGGGATCGAGAACTATTCGCGCTACCTGACCGGCCGCGCGCCGGGTGAACCGCCGCCCACGCTCTTCGAATTCATCCCCGACCACGCCATCGTCTTTGCCGACGAATCCCATGTCTCGGTCCCCCAGATCGGCGGCATGTACAAGGGCGACTACCGGCGCAAGTTCACGCTCGCCGAACACGGCTTCCGCCTGCCCTCCTGCATGGACAACCGGCCTTTGAAGTTCGAGGAATGGGACGCGATGCGCCCGCAATCCGTCTTCGTCTCCGCCACCCCCGCCGCCTGGGAACTGGAACAGACCGGCGGCGTCTTCACCGAACAGGTCATCCGCCCGACCGGCCTTCTGGACCCCGAGGTCGAGATCCGGCCCGTCGAGATGCAGGTGGACGACCTTCTCGACGAGGTGCGGAAAGTGGCCGCCAAGGGCTTCCGCACCCTTGTCACCACGCTGACCAAGCGCATGGCCGAGGATCTGACCGAATACATGCACGAACAGGGCATCCGGGTCCGCTACATGCATTCCGACATCGACACGATCGAACGGATCGAGATCCTGCGCGACTTGCGGTTGGGGGCCTTCGACGTGCTGGTCGGCATCAACCTGCTGCGCGAGGGGTTGGATATTCCCGAATGCGGGCTGGTCGCGATTCTGGACGCCGACAAGGAGGGCTTCCTGCGCTCCGAGACCTCGCTGATCCAGACCATCGGACGTGCCGCGCGGAACGCGGAAGGCCGCGTGATCATGTATGCCGACCGGGTGACCGGCTCGATGGAGCGTGCGCTGGCCGAGACCAACCGCCGGCGCGAAAAGCAGGTGGCCTACAACGAGGCCCACGGCATCACCCCCGAGACGGTGAAGAAGAACGTCGAGGACATCCTCGCCGGCCTCTACAAGGGCGACACCGACCAGAGCCGCGTGACCGCCAAGGTCGACAAGCCGATGCACGGCGCCAACCTCGAGGCGCATCTCGACGCGCTGAGGAGCGCGATGCGAAAGGCCGCCGAGAACCTCGAATTCGAGGAAGCGGCCCGACTCCGCGACGAGGTCAAGCGCTTGGAGGCCGTGGACCTCGTCCTGTCCGACGATCCCCTGGCACGGCAGTCGGCGGTGGAGGAGGCAGTGGAGGCCGCGACCAAGGCCAAGGGTCGGTCAACGGCCGGACGGCCGGGGCAAAGGGGCGGGAAGAGGCGGAGGGGGTAGCGTGTCCGAAGTAGTCGAAACTCGACTCCCTGAGGCGCAATGCTCGCTTAATGTCTAGCGGGAGATTACTCCCCCGCTTACTTTCCGGCATCTCGGTGATGATCTATCGCGACGAATTCTTGAGCCAATCAATGGCAACTGATCTGTCGCCGAAAACCGGTCTTCCCGGCATCATGATCCTTTTACCATCAACCACAACGTACTCCTCACCTCGGTAAAGAGGAATCCAGTTGCCGGTAGGGTCCAGCTTTTCGAAATAGATAATTTTACGCGTTCCGATCTCCGCTACAAGTCTACGATTTCTCGTGTTTTCTCGCATTTCTGCTTCACTTTTCGTTTACCGTGTTTACGAAGTGGGCATTGCGGCCACGCATTCAACGGTAGGGCTGAGTCAGAAAGAACCGTTCATCATCACGAGTGAACGGGAGAAGAACGTAGGCCCTCAGAAATGAACTTGAACAAACACAGCGAGCTTAATAACGTCTCGCAATCGTCCGGCCTGTTGAATTGACCACGAAGCCCAGCGCACTAGTACCTCCCGTTTTTCCTAGACACCTAAGAGAACACCTTAAAATGTGGAAATACTTCGCTACTTCTGCCTACCTTGTTGGGGGGGCTGCACAGGCTGCCTGTCAAGTGGACGAAATTCACAAGAACACCGCGAGCGTTCCTCCCGCCTGCGAAGTTCACATGCAGAAACTCCAAAACTACATGTTTGAGAGGTGGGAAGGGGTGTACATGCCCGCTGACCCTTACATTACAACAAGTATCGTGGCCATTCGAATAGAGACGGATCCTACCCGCAAATGGTATGTGGAATCAGGGATTCTCGAGGAGGTGCTCCATGAGGCTTGCCGGCTGTTTTCCAAAGCTCAGTGGACGGGCATCATAGAAATCAACGGTCCCGTTGAATCTTTTTTTGACAAAGAGCCATTGACAATGTCGGTTAGCAGGCTCTGTCGGTAAGCGATCGTGGCATAGCGCCACTTTCGCGGCTTGGCGCGGGTTCACCCTCATTCCCTTTCGACCACCCTTAACCCGTTCTTAATCACCCCGCGCCAATCCTCCACCCATGCGGAACCTGAACTCCCCTCTCTCCCCCGAGGTCTGGCTAAAGGACTTTTCGCCTCGAAAACGGTGCAGGAGGGCGCCGTGATCCGCCGCAAGGCGCGCGACATCGAACGCTTCGTGGGCATGGATCGCTTCATGGCCGAGATCGACCGGCGCGGCTATCAGGTGGCCAAGAACTCCGGCGAATATATCATCTTCTGCAACCGCGCCCCGGTCCGCTGGCTCACCCCGCCCCGC
Organism: Defluviimonas sp. SAOS-178_SWC; assembly: GCF_039830135.1. NCBI lineage: Bacteria > Pseudomonadati > Pseudomonadota > Alphaproteobacteria > Rhodobacterales > Paracoccaceae > Albidovulum > Defluviimonas sp. SAOS-178_SWC. Next base: position 3,192,381 of record NZ_CP156081.1, read on the forward strand.
TGACGCCGGAACCGCTTTCTCGAAAAGAAAGCGGCGCCCGAAATCCTTTCGGGATTTCGGCCCCCTCACCCATCCCGCGCCCGCGCCGCTTGTCCCGAATCCCCTCCGGGCGCAGAATGGTGCCGTCAAGCGGGCGCCCGGAGCGGCCCGGGGCGCGGCGCCCGCCCGAAAGAGGAGGACGCCCGAAAGAGGAGGACGCCCATGAGTATTGCCAAACGACTGAAGACCCAACTCGACGCGCAAGGCATCGCTTTCGAGACCACACGCCATCCGCGCACCGCCACCTCGGCCGAGACCGCCGAAGTCGCGCATATCCCCGGCAACAACTTCGCCAAGGCGGTGCTCGTCCATCTCGACGACGATTTTTCGCTGGCCGTCGTGCCCTCTACCCATCGGGTCGATCTCAGTGCCCTGCAGAACGTCATCGACCGCCGCATCGGGTTGGCGAGCGAATCCGACATCGCCCGGTTGTTCTTCGATTGCGACACCGGCGCATTACCGCCCGTGGGCGCGGCCTATGACGTGCCCTGCGTGGTCGACGAGGCGCTGTCAGGGCTCGAACGGGTCTGGTTCGAGGGCGGCGACCACCGGACGCTGGTCTCAGTCAGCGGCGGCGATTTCGACACGCTTATGCAGAGTGCAACGCACGGCCAGATCAGCAACCACGCCTGAACCCGCGCGCAACGGTGCGACCGGGCGAGGCATGGATAGAGCTAACAGGCGGGCACGAAATTGCGTCACACAGCACCGCGCGCGCCTCAGAAGACCTCCGCGACCTCGTACATGACCGGTTCGAACCGCGAGCAAAGCGCGGAGAGACGCCGGTTTCTTTCGCGCATCTCGGGCGTGCGGAGCATGGCCTGGAAATCCTTGCGGTCGCGCCACTGCGAATAGTTCGCGATCCGGGTCTGGGCGTCGTTCATGTGAAGGCCGGCCCCGATGAAGCCAGGCTGGTAGCGAATGAACTGATCGTAGGCATCGCGGAGCGCGTCCATCAAGTCCTGCGCCGTGCCAGGCGTCATCTCGAAGGTGGTGATCACGGTCTGACCGCTGAAGTCGCTGGAAATCTTCGGCATGGGCTGGCTCCGTTCGAGGGCGCGTTCTCCCCGACTATCGCGCCCGGCCCGCCGCGTGTAAACTGCGATCAGAAATCAAAAAGCTCCGACAGGAAGCTCTCGCGCCGTTTCTTGCGCGAGTAGCGACGGTCGTCATCGTCGTCGCGGTGGCGGCGTTCGTCGCGAGAGGCGCGCGCCGGCTCACTCAACGCCACCGGCCGCTGCGCGTCGGCCGTGCTCCGGTCGATGATCTTGTCAAGCTCGCCACGGTCGAGCCAGACCCCCCGGCAGCTCGGGCAATAGTCGATCTCGACGCCGTTCCGATCGGCCATGACGAGCGTGGTGTTGTCGACGGGGCATTTCATCTCTCGGGTCTCTCCTGTCAGGATTGTCCCGTTCGATATGGGTGCCTGCCGCCGCGGTGCAAGTCACCCGGCAAGAAGCCGCAGAACCTCGTCGGTCAGTGCCGCGACCTCGTCGGCCGCAGCCCCGCGCCCGGCCTCGGCCGCGCCAAGCCCCTGCCCCAGCGTCTCGGCATAGACGACCCGATTGGCAAGCCGCGCCTCGGCCAGTCCGGCGCTGAGTTCGGAAGCAGCCCGCGCCACATCCTCGCCCAGCCGCGTTCCCGCCCGGGCCCGGTTCAGTACCATCCAGGCGCGCTTCCTCTCCCGCGCGGCGAGGTCGAGCACGCCTTCGGTCGCCCAGAGATCGACGTGGGATGAGGCGACCGGCACCAGCACCAGATCCGCCTCGCGCAATGCGGGGCGCAGATCGGCGTCGACCTTCGGCGGTGTGTCCACGATCACCAGATCGGTCGCCTTCTTCAACTTCTCGCATTCGTAGGACACGCCCCAAGCCGATGAGGTCGAGAACTCTAGCCCCGCCTCACCGAGACGCTCGCGCCGGGTCATGAACCATCGCCCCAGCGAGCCCTGCGGATCGGTGTCGAGCAGCGCCACGCTCAGACCCCGCTTCAGGCACGCGACGGCGAGGTTGACGGCCAGCGTCGTCTTGCCCGACCCGCCCTTCTGCTGCACGACGGCGATGACTTTTCCCGACATGGAATCTCCAATGCTGCGCCGCAATTGCCGCATCGCAGCATACACCATATCCAGACGGGATGCACGGCGCGCGGGGCATGGAAACCGGGCCCTTCGGCACGGGATCTAACCCACTGACAAGGCGGGCATCCGGCTAGCGGACCTTCAACACGATCTTGCCGATATGACCGGAACTTTCGATCCGGCGATGCGCCTCGGCGGCCTCGTCCAGGGGAAACTCCGAATCGATCACCGGCGCGAGGCGCCCCGCTTCGATCATCGGCCAGACGTGGGCAAGAAGCTCCGCCGCGATCCGCGCTTTGGCGAGGTCGCTCTGCGGGCGGAGCGTCGATCCGGTGATCGTCTGGCGCTTCATCATCATCGGCGCGAAATTCACCTCGGCCTTGGGGCCGTTCAGGAAGGCGATCTGCACCAACCGCCCGTCCTCGGCCAGCGCCCTGAGGTTGCGGGCGATGTAGTCGCCGCCGACCATGTCGAGGATGACGTCGGCGCCGCCCTCGGCCGCAAGAACCTCGACGAAATCCTCCTCGCGGTAGTTGATCGCCCGTTCGGCGCCGAGACCTTCGCAGGCGGCGCATTTCTCGACCGACCCGGCGGTCGTGAAGACCCGCGCCCCGAATGCGTTAGCAATCTGGATCGCGGTCGTGCCGATGCCGGACGATCCCCCATGGACGAGGAACCTTTCGCCCGCCCGCAGACCGCCGCGCATCACGACGTTCGACCAGACGGTGAAGCAGGTCTCGGGCAGGCAGGCGGCCTCGCGAAGCCCCATTCCCTCTGGAATCGGCAGCGCGTGGGCGGCGGGTGTCACGACATAGTCGGCATATCCCCCGCCGGGCAGAAGTGCCGTCACCCGATCGCCCACGGCCCAGTCGGATACATCCGGCCCGACCGCCGCGACCCGCCCCGCGGCCTCAAGCCCCGGCAAGGGCGAGGCCGAGGGCGGCGGCGCATAGGACCCCGCCCGCTGCAACGCGTCGGGGCGGTTGACCCCTGCATAGGCGACCTCGATCAGGACCTGGCCCGGCCCCGGCATGGGGACAGGCACCTCCGTCATCTGCAAGACCTCCGGCCCGCCCGGTTTGGTGATCTCGACCGCGCGCATCGTCTTCGGTAGCGTCATGCCTTCTCCTCGTCCTTCACTCGTCCCGGCAGATCCCAGGGCGCCCCCGCCGGCGCCTTGACCCGGCCGAGCGCACGCAAAGGCCCGGCCAACACCTTGCCCAGGACCGGATTGTCCCTGATCTGCGCCTTGAATTTCTCGAACCGCATCACCTCCTCGATCCGCCGGTCGAGGAAGTCCCACGTCGCGGTCTGCCCGTCGCTCTCGTCGCCGAGCCAGAAGAGCACTGTCGCCGAATAGACGGCCGACAGCGTCGCGCGTTTGGAATACCAGTTGATGTCCTCGGAGGTGTCGCCCAACGCCCGCCAGATCGCGTCCGCCGTGCTCCAGATCAGCCCCGCCCCGGTTGCTGCGTTCTGTGGCAGCGCGAAAAGCGCCGCCCCGCGCCGCACGATTTCCCGGTCCGCCGCCTCCAGCCGGAACCTTACAGCCCGCGCGATCCGGTCGCGAAAGCGCAGTTCGGAGGGATCGCTGGCCCGCAAGGCCTCCTCCATCGCCATGTCGCCGCGCCGGTGGTAGGCGACGGCAAGGTCGAGCGCCCCACGCGGACACAGGACACGGGCAAGATCGAGGGAAAGACCAATGTCGTCCGCAGCCGCGCGGAAACTGGTCTCTGACCAACCGTCAAAGGTGACGTGACCAAGCGCAGCGTCGAGTAGCCGCTCCTTCGCCCCTGCCAGATCGTGCGTGTTATCCATGACTCTGGCCCCCTTTCGCCACCCGTAGACAATCGCGGCGCGCTTTGCTATAGGGGCGCCTCCTGCAACGGAATGCAACTCTAACTTAGGAAGGTGGTGACAACCACATGCAGGTCAGCGTTCGCGACAACAACGTCGAACAGGCGCTTCGCGCTCTGAAGAAGAAACTTCAGCGCGAAGGGGTTTTCCGTGAAATGAAGCTCAAGCAGCATTTCGAGAAACCCTCCGTCAAGAAAGCGCGCGAGAAGGCCGAGGCCGTCCGCCGTGCCCGCAAACTGGCACGCAAGAAGGCCCAGCGCGAAGGCGCTCTCTGAGAAGCGGCTGGAACAGCTGGCGGGAGCGATCCCGCAGAGACGATCAACCCCCGAGGCTCCGCCGCGGGGGTTTTTCTTTGACGTGCCGAGGTGTCAGCCGAATTTCGGCTGGCTGAGGAGATAGCGGTCAATGATCGGCAAGGCGGCCGCCCCGATCGCGCGAGCATTGCGGCCGACCGAGGCTTCGACCACCACCGGCTCCTCAATTCCTTGCGTGTCGATCTCGAGAATGGCCGCCCGGGTCTTTTCGACGATCGCGCTGCGAACCTGCGGAGGACAGTTGGCATCGACGAGGATGCGCTCGAAGTCGATCACCGAGGCGACCGCGACAATGCCGATGGCAAGATGGCGCGCGGTATGGTCGATCCATTCCGTCAGTGGTGCGCCGAACGCGCTCCAGTCCGTATCCGGTTTCCAGATCGCGGCCGGGTCGAGGCCCGCCTCCGCCAGCCTGCGTTCCAGGAGGTAAAGCGAGGCGTGCCGGATGAGTTGCCGCGTGCCCTGCTCGGACGCGACAGGGATCGAGCCGAAAGCACCGGCATTTCCCGTCCGGCCGGTATAGACGGTGTCGTTCAGAACCACGCCACCCCCGATGAACGAGCCGATGAAGAAGTAGGCGTAATCGGCGAATTCACGGCCCCGCCCGAACACATGCTCCGCCGTGCAGGCGGCAATCGCGTCGTTCTGGACATTCACCGGCAGGCCGGTCGCGTCGCCGACCGCCGCAGCGATATCGAAATCGCGCCACTGGTTCATCTCGTCCTTCGGCGCATTGACCGCGTCGAGCCAGTTCCAAAGCTCGAACGGCGCCGCGACACCGATCCCGGCAAGACTGCCCGTCTGGCGCTGTGAAAGCTTGCCGGTGAGAGACAGGAACCCGTCTTGCAGGAACTCCCTGATGATGGCGGGCGTCGGATAGCCGTATGTCCGCTTGACGTAGGTCCGGGTGGTCCCGGTCACGTCGATCAGCACCAGATCGGCGCTCTTGCGGCCGATATTGAGGCCAAGCGACAGGATTCCGTCGGGATTGAGTGCCATCGGGGTCGATGGCTTTCCCACCTTGCCCCGAATCGGTTCGCCCCGGATCAGCAGCCCGTCCCGTTCGAGCGCCCGGATGATGATCGACACGGTTTGGGCCGACAGGTTCGAGCGTCGGGCGATATCGGCGCTCGGCAAGCCGCCATGCCGCTGGATCAACGACAGGACCAGCCTTTCGTTGTGATCGCGAATCCCCGATTGATTCGCCCCCCCCATCGGGTCGCGGATTGAGACGGCATCCATGTTCTCTGCCATGTCGCGTACCTTCCTTGTAGTCAACTGTAAGCGCGCTCAAATTAATAAATCAAGTTTATTTATTTATTGACAGTGAGTAGCGACTCGGCGCATATCGAGACCGAGGGCAGGCGGAATGACCGCTGCCCGGCAAACGGCCGGCGCGGATCTGCGCCTCTGGATCGACGTCAGGGAGGACGACATGAAGAGACTGGCTTCCAGCGCCGCAATCGCGGCTTTGGCCATGGGCATTGCATCGGCGGCATCCGCCGAAAGCGCGTGCCTGATCACCAAGACGGACACCAACCCCTTCTTCGTGAAGATGAAGGAAGGCGCGCAGGCGAAGGCCGACGAGTTGGGCCTCGATTTCAAGTCCTACGCCGGCAAGGTCGACGGCGACAACGAAGCCCAGGTGGCCGCCATCGAGACCTGCATCGCCGACGGCGCCAAGGGGATCCTGCTGACCGCCTCGAACACCTCGGCGATCGTGCCGTCGGTGCAGAAGGCCCGTGACGCCGGCATTCTCGTCATCGCGCTCGACACGCCGCTCGACCCGATCGACGCCGCCGACGCGACCTTCGCGACCGACAACTTCCTGGCCGGCGAGCTGATCGGCAAATGGGCCGCCGCCAAGCTTGGCGCGGACGCCGCGACCGCGAAGATCGCCACGCTCGACCTCGACGTGTCGCAGCCGACCGTGGACGTCCTGCGCAACCAGGGCTTCCTTCAGGGCTTCGGCATCGACCTCGCCGACCCGAACGTCATCGGCGACGAGAGCGATCCTCGGCTCGTCGGCAGCGACGTGACGCAGGGTAACGAAGAAGGCGGCCGCCGCGCGATGGAAAACCTCTTGGCGAAAGATCCCGAGATCAACGTCGTCCACACCATCAACGAGCCCGCCGCCGCCGGCGCTTACGAGGCGCTGAAGGCCATTGGCCGCGAGAACGACGTGCTGATCGTGTCGGTCGACGGCGGCTGCCCCGGCGTTCAGAACGTTGCGGACGGCGTGATCGGCGCCACGTCGCAGCAGTATCCGCTGCGCATGGCGGCACTCGGGATCGAGGCGATCAAGGCCTGGGCTGACAACGGCACGAAACCACAGCCGACCGAAGGGAAGAACTTCTTCGACACCGGCGTCGCGCTGGTGACGGATCAGCCGGTCGACGGCGTCGAGTCCATCTCGGTCGCCGAGGGCAAGGATCTCTGCTGGGGCTGATCCCCGGCCACCGGAGGGTGGTGCGGCCGCCCTCCGGCCCAGTTTGGTTAACTTCCCGAAATTCGTTAGACTGACCGAGAATGCCCGGCCGAAAACGCCGGGGCATCAGGGGGGAGACTTTCATGGCGAACACCTCAGCGGACAACTACGAGTCGCAGACGCGTGGCGGCGCCGCCGACACGCTCGCAGAGTTCGAAGAACACAAGCGCGGCTTCCTCGGCACGATCCACCACCTGCTGCATCAGAACCCGGCAATCGTGCCGCTTCTCGTGCTGATCACCGCCGTGATCGTATTCGGGATACTGAACCCGAACTTCCTGCGGGTCTCGACGCTGAGCCTCATCTTCCAGCAGATCGGCATTGTCGGCATTCTCGGCATCGCACAGACCCTGGTGATCCTCACTGCCGGTATCGACCTGTCTGTAGGCGCGATGGCTGTACTGACTTCGGTTCTCATGGGGCAGTTCACCTTCCGTTACGGCCTGCCGCCGCAACTCGCCATCGTGGCCGGCCTCGCCGCCGGTACGGCGATGGGTGCGCTGAACGGATGGCTCGTCGCCAAGATGCGCATTCCTCCCTTCATCGTGACGCTTGGAACCTGGCAGATCTTCCTGGCGACAAACTATATCTACTCGGCCAACGAGACGATCCGCAGCCAGGATATCGAGGCCAACGCCGCGTCGCTCCAGTTCTGGGGATCGACCTTTAAGATGGGCGGCGCGACGGTGACGATTGGCGTCGTGCTGCTGGTCTTGCTTGTGCTCATCATGGCCTACGTGCTTCGGCACACCGCCTGGGGACGGCACGTCTATGCCGTTGGCGACGACCCCGAGGCGGCGCAGCTTTCGGGCGTCAACCGCGACAAGATGCTGATCCAGGTCTACGCGCTGGCCGGTCTTTTCTGCGGCCTTGCCGGCTGGCTGATGATCGGGCGCTTCGGATCGGTATCGCCCTCGGCGTCGACGGGTGTGCTGGGCAACATCCAGTCCATCACCGCCGTGGTGATCGGGGGCATCTCGCTCTTCGGCGGGCGCGGCTCGATCATCGGAATGTTCCTTGGTGCGCTGATCGTCGGCGTGTTCGAAATGGGCCTGCGCATGGCCGGTGCCGACGCGCAGTGGACCTATCTGCTTATCGGTGTCCTCATCATCGCCGCCGTCGCGGTCGACCAGTGGATCAGAAAGGTGTCGGCATAATGGAACCCATTCTCAAAGGGCGGAACCTGGTCAAGCGCTACGGCAAGGTCACGGCACTCGACCACTGCGACTTCGACCTCATGCCGGGCGAGATCCTGGCCGTGATCGGGGACAACGGCGCCGGCAAGTCGACGCTCATCAAGGCGGTCTCCGGGGCCGTGATCCCCGACGAGGGCGAGATCTGGCTCGAAGGGAAGAAGGTGCACTTCACCTCGCCCATCGAAGCACGGGAACGCGGCATCGAAACGGTGTACCAGACCCTCGCCATGAGCCCGGCCCTGTCGATCGCGGACAACATGTTCATGGGGCGCGAGCTGCGAAAGCCCGGCCCGATGGGCAAGTTCCTGCGCCAGCTCGACCGCCCGGCGATGGAAAAGTTCGCCCGCGACAAGCTGTCGGAACTGGGGCTGATGACGATCCAGAACATCAACCAGGCCGTCGAAACGCTGTCGGGCGGCCAGCGTCAGGGGGTGGCGGTGGCGCGGGCGGCGGCCTTCGGCTCCAAGGTGATCATCCTCGACGAGCCGACGGCGGCGCTTGGCGTCAAGGAAAGCCGGCGGGTTCTGGAACTGATCCTCGACGTGCGCTCGCGCGGCATTCCGATCATCCTGATCAGCCACAACATGCCGCATGTCTTCGAGGTGGCCGACCGCATCCACATCCACCGGCTTGGCCGGCGGCTGTGCGTGATCAATCCGAAGGACTACACGATGTCCGACGCGGTCGCCTTCATGACCGGCGCCAAGGAGGCGCCCTCGGAAACGCCGGTTCCCGCCTGAAACCGTTCAAATGCGGTCGGCAGGCTTCCCGCGCCCGGGATCGCAGGGTATGACGGCCAAAAGCCAGGAGCCTGCCGATGCACACCCTATCCCGACGCGCCGCGCTGGCGCTTCTCGCCGCCGGCCTCGCGGCCTGTGGACGGCGCGAGCGTGAACGCACCCGCGCAGCAGGGCCGGCCGAGATCAACCGGCTGATCGCAAAGCACGCGCGGGCCTATGATGTGCCCGAGGATCTCGTCCATCGCGTCGTGCAGCGGGAAAGCAGGTACAATCCCGCCGCCCGGAACGGCCCCTATTACGGGCTGATGCAGATCCTTCCGCAAACGGCCGCGACGATGGGCTACCGCGGCGCGCCCGACGGGCTTCTCGACGCCGACACCAACCTGCGCTACGGCGTCAAATACCTGCGCGGCGCCTGGATCGTCGCCAAGGGCAATCGCGACAAGGCCGTGATGTGGTACGCCAAGGGCTATTACTATGAGGCAAAGCGGCGCGGCCTCCTAAAAGAAACCGGGCTGAGAAGCTGAGGGGAAGCGGGGTGGAGGCGATCCTGAAGCCCTTCGCATACGTCGCCGCGATCAATGCACGGCGCTGACATCTTTCATGGCATTCCGGCGGCAAGGCTCCGGACCGGCGTCACACCGGGATCGCGGTCGTCTGGCGGACCGTGCGGAGCGCGAAGGACGAATGCATCTGCGCCACGCCGGGAAGACGGGCAAGGTGTTGCCGGTGGATGCGGGCAAAGTCCTCGGTATCCTCGGCAATGACCTTCAGAAGGTAATCCGCCGACCCCGCCATCAGGTGGCATTCGAGGATATCGGGGACCAGTTTCACCGCTTTCTCGAACGCCTCCAGCACTTCGTCCGCCTGTCCCGACAGCGTGATCTCGACAAAGACCGTCGTCGGCCGCTTCATCTTCCGGGCGTTCAGGAGGGCGACGAAACCGTCGATGAATCCCTCCTCCTCCAGTCGCTGCACCCGTCGGTGGCAGGCCGAGGGGGACAGGTTCACCTGTTCGGATAGATCGGCGTTGGTCACCCGCCCGTGCTTCTGCAAGACCCCGAGGATACGGCGGTCTGTCCCGTCAAGTTCCATATTCGCGCAACTTTCTTCGAATAATTGGCCTGTTTTCCGCAGAAACCACGCAAGCCTTACCAAATGCCCGGCCAATTCTCAAAGCAATTTCATGCCAATTGCGGCACGATTACGCCCACAGTTCTTCGGGGAGGGAGACATGAAGATAGGATGCCCAAAAGAGATCAAGCCGCAGGAATTCCGCGTCGGCATGACTCCAGCCGCCGCGCAGGAAGCGGTGAACAACGGCCACGAAGTGGTCATCGAAACCAATGCCGGAATGGGCGCGGGCTTCACCGACGCGGATTACACCGCCGTCGGCGCGAAGATCCTCCCGACCGCGAGTGAGATATTCGCCACCGCCGACATGATCGTGAAGGTGAAGGAGCCGCAGGCGGTCGAGCGGAAGATGCTGCGCGAAGGCCAGATCCTGTTCACCTACCTGCACCTCGCGCCTGATCCGGAGCAGACCAGGGACCTTCTCGCCTCCGGCGCGACCTGCATCGCCTATGAGACGGTCACCGACCGCTCCGGCGGCCTGCCGCTTCTCGCGCCGATGTCCGAGGTCGCGGGCCGTCTTGCGCCGCAGGTCGGGGCCTGGACGTTGCAGAAGGCCAATGGCGGGCGCGGTGTGCTGCTGGGGGGTGTGCCGGGGGTACGTCCGGCCAATGTCGTCATCATCGGCGGCGGGGTCGTGGGAACCGCCGCCGCGCGCGTCGCGGTGGGCATGGGCGCGAACGTGACGGTGATGGACCGCTCCATCCCCCGCATGTCCTATCTGGACGATATCTTCATGGGGCGGCTGACCAGCCAGTATTCCAGCCCGGCCAATCTCGCCGAGCAGATCGCGACGGCTGACATGGTGATCGGCGCGGTGCTGATCCCCGGCGCCGCCGCACCGAAGCTGATCTCGCGCGCACAGCTTGCCACGATGAAGCCGGGCGCGGCGCTCGTCGATGTCGCCATCGACCAGGGTGGCTGCTTCGAGACCTCGCGGGCGACCACGCATCAAGACCCCGTCTACGAGGTCGACGGCATCATGCATTACTGCGTGGCCAACATGCCGGGCGCGGTCGCGCGCACTTCGACCATCGCGCTTGGCAATGCCACGATGCCATTCATGCTGGCGCTGGCGAACAAGGGCTGGAAGCAGGCGTGCAGCGACAATCCGCATCTGCTGAACGGTCTGAACATCCATGCCGGCAAGCTGACCTACGAGGCCGTGGGCGCGGCGCTTGGCCTTCCCTCGATCCCGGCGGCGGACGCGCTCAAGATCTGAGAGCGGCTCCCTGAAATGCAAAAGGCCCGCCGATCCGGCGGGCCTTTCTCGTGTGGTCGGGCGCCTACTTTTTCAGCGCGTCGCGGATCTCCATCAGAATGTCGAGCTCGCTCGGCCCCGCCGGCGTCGCGGCGACCTCTTCCTTCTTGGTCGCGGCATCCTTCACCCTGTTGACCATCTTGACCAGAAGGAACACAACGAAGGCGATGATCAGGAAGTTGATCACGGCCGTGATGAACGAACCATAGGCAAAGACCGGTGCGCCCGCTTCCTGTGCGGCGGCAAGCGAAGCGTAGTCGCCCGCCCCGAGATTCACGAAGAGATTGGAGAAATCCACGCCGCCCGTGATGACCCCGATGATCGGGTTGATGAGGTCGCTCACCAGCGAGGTCACGATCGCTGTGAATGCCGCGCCAATGATGATGCCGACGGCCATGTCCATAACGTTGCCCTTGGCGATGAAGTCCTTGAATTCGTTTATCATCTCAGTGTCCCCACGATACTTGTGATTGAAGCGCGTTTCCTGTCCTCGCGCTTACGCAGCAGAACCTTATCACGATTTGTCACCGTGAAATCGCCCTTTTTTCCGCATCCCGCCGCGCCACATCTAGACGATGCGAAGACGTTGCGCAGGGGGAAATAATGGCTGAGATTACCATGTTTCCAATCGCGCGCCGTCGGCCACCGCCGCCAGAGGCGATCCGGCCTTACCCGATAAGCACGCCCGGCGGCTCAAGGCGTTCGAGGATGAGGACGCCAAGCTGAAGAAGCTGCAGGTGAGGAAGCGCGGCGGTCGCAAGCGATCTCCGGGCACGCGCAGGCCGATGTCGGTGCCAGAGCGACCCAACGAACGCTGGAGCCTGGACTTCGTATCTCACGCTTTCGCCGACGGGCGTCGGTGCCGCGTGTTGGCCATCGTGGACGACTTCAGCCGGGACTGCGCGGACACGTCGCTCTCCGGGCTGCGCGTCACGCGCGGGCTGACAGGGATCATGGCGCGACGCGGGCGGCCCAAGACCATCGTCCGCGACAACGGGACGGACCTGACCAGTATGGCAGTGCTCAGATGGTGCCAGGAAACGCGGATCGACTAGCATCACATCGCGCCAGGAAAGCCGATGCAGAACGCCTTCGTCGAGAGCTTCAACGGCAGCTTTCGGGACGAGCTTCTCAACGAAACCCGGTTCTCATCGCTGGACGAGGCCATACCCAATCCAGACCACCATGCGTTACGCACACCGAGCCGACGATCCGGTGCGGCGGGCCGCGGAAGAGAATGCCAACCGGCTGAGTGCCTTGGTCTCGGGCGGACATCGGGGGGCGGCACCCCTAACGGTGATAAGATAACACTTCATACGTTAGCCTAGGGAGGGCGCAGCATGGCCTAGGCTAGGCTAGGGTCAGATGGGGCCTTGTTGCACAAATCGGGGTCTGACCGCAGTTCCCCTTTCCCCCGACGGACTTATTCTACGGGCTCCGTGACAGGTGTGCCAAGCGCGTTGTAGCCATTCGGGATGGCCATGCGGACCTGCTGTTCTGCGACCTGGCGCTCGAAGTCGCGCGCCATGAGGGATTGGCCGGGCAGCTTGATGCAGTTCATCTTTGACTCGACCCGACTTTGGCGGCGATAGCCGCTCCATCGTCGCCAGACGGCGCGGCCCAAATACTTCGATGCCCGCAGAGCCTCGCTGCGTGCGATGGCCCCCGGGCCCGTCGGTTTCCAAAGCTTGACGGTCTTGCGGGGCGGGATGACAGCAGTGGCGTTTCTGTCTGCAATTGCCTCGTGGCAATTGCGGGTGTTGTAGGCGCCATCGGCGGTCACGGACCCGATCCGTTCGTCTGCCGGGGTCGCCGCATCCTGAGACGCCCGTGGGAACCTACCGTCGAGCTGGCCCGGTTTTGCCTGTTCTCGGGGATGCGGGCAGGCGAGGCAGCGGGTCTTCTTCGTGAAGATCTGGTGAGCAAGGGCGGCAACGGCATCTTCGTCCGTATCCGTCCCAATGAAATGCGGCTGCTCAAGACCGATGCGGCGGAACGGGAGGTGTCCGGCTCTGCCGCAGCCGGATGATGTTCGCCCGGGCCTGCATGCGCGAGAGCCAGGAGCCTCAGCCATCGGGCTCGGACCGATGGCGCCACGATGGCTTCGATCTTCGACGCGCATGACCGGGCCTTCGCCTTCTTCCGGGGCGCCTGCACGCGAGGCATCTGTGACAATATGAAGACGGCCGTGGAGGCGATCTTCATCGGCAAGGAGCGGCTCTACAACCGGCGCTTCCTGCAGATGTGCAGTCACTACCTGATCCAGCCGCCGTCCATTGGGCTTGAACCAATGGCGCCTCAATGAACGGCCCCGCACACCGGCGTCGGGCTGGGAGAAGGGTCAGGTCGAGAACCAGGTCGGTCTGGTGCGGGAGCGGTTCTTCACGCCGCGCCTGCGGGTGAAGACACGCTGCATCTCGGTCGCGGGATAGGTCTTGTCGGCCATTTCTGCCCCACCTGTTGTCCCCCGTCAGACCGCCAGTCGGCGCGGCTGTATAGCTTGGACCAAAAGCCTCGTGAAAAGCTCTCGACGACCGCTCGAAACGGCCCTTTGCGGTCACTCAGGCGATCCTCGGTACTGCGATGCGGCTTCCCTGAAACGGCCATTCGGTCATCGACGCAGCATTGTCTCGGCCCTGGTGGCAGATATGCTGACGACGCGGTACTTGGTAGTTTGGATTGTCGGGCGCATCCACGGACCCGGCCGAATTTGGTCGAAGCCAATTTGCTCGCGATCTCCTTCCCCAATCCGGACGTTGGCCCAAGCCTCCTTGATCCTGGAGGCTTGGTGACTGGCAGTCACAATTCATCTTACCTGCGAACTCGGTACCACGCTCGGGCAAGAGAAGTGCTAGAGAAGTATGTGTCCTTGCGCCAACCATCAATTCGTCGGGCCACGGTCCGTCCCGTTTTTGATCAAGAAGAGTGATCAGAGACCACCTTCGGTTGCATACTGTTCGAACCAGTCGAGAAAATGTGAGAACTATGCTATAAGAAGAAAAGAGAGTTGAGTGTGCACCGCGAGATTGCGGGGGCGGATTATCGCATAAGACTGTTTAATTTCGACATTTCTGCCTCCGCGGACTCGCCGGTTTTCCAAAGGAGGACAAATGTCTCATAGCGATAGTCCGACCTCCAACGGCCCTCTCGATACTGCAGTAGACTATGAGTGGCGCACGCTGGCTGCGCAGGTGATGCGCGGACGCAGCGGCAATCAGTGCGCGCAGACGAACGTCAGCCTACTTGCCGCAGCCGAACGAGAACCGGAAGCGCCGCCCGCACCGTTCTTTCGTCTTTGGATGGCCGACAACCTGGCCTTCGACGGCAACTACACCGAGGCCGCAAAACACTACGACGACTGCCTTACCGCCTGCGACAGGGCGGCACGGCTCACGCCTCACCAGGACCCCATCGTGGGGGTGCTGGTCCACAAGGCGGCTGCACTGGATCTCGCCGGGGATTTAGCGGCGGCTGTCGCAACCTACCGGGACCTAGTGAACCTGCGGCCGTCGTACCGGAGCGCATCATTCGAAGCGGGCAGGATTGCCGACCGCATGGGAGACGACGCGGCAGCATACGAACTTTACAAAGGCGTTGCGAGCAAGGACCTGACACCGAAAACTGATGATCCTGCCCAGCTCGCGCGGCGCGCTCTGGATCGCCTGGCAGATGGCAGCGTGCCCTACCGCGGCAGCGCAACGGAACTGGCGGATGACCTTACGACCTTGTTGGAGCGCCGAGACACGCGCGGCCTCGAGCGGCTGGCCAGCCGGACCCATTTCGCCGTCGGCCCAGTCGGTGGGCACATCGGCTTCGAGATCCGTGAAATCCTGGAAGAATTCCTCCAGGACCTTTCACAGGGCGACGTGCTTGTGAAACGCCAGCTTTTGGGTTGCGGCGGTAAGCGCTACCTGCCGACAACCGGTTGGAAGGGCAACTGGTTTCACGACGACGTGACGCTGATCCTCTCGGAAGCCCCGAAGGGATGGCAATGGACAGGCGTCGCGCTCCACAATCCGAACGCGAATTGGATGGAACGGTGGAAACCCGCTGTCATCGAGACCAATCAACCGCTGCCTTTCGAACTGCGTGCGCCCTGGCCAGAAGGAAAGTGCTTCACGGCGGGCGGACTGCTTGAGCACATCGCAGAGGCCGCCATCGTCGCTGCGGCCTGGCCGTTTTCAGGCCTGGTTGCGGTGGGCTTTGCCTCAGCGAATTGCTGCGGCTGGGGCCCGCGGGGCTACTACTACAACATCGGTCCGACTCATGACGAGGAGGATGCCTTCGCCATCGACTTCACCCGCTACCGGCGTTTTGTGCCCTACGACAACGAAAGCGGCGGCACACCGGTTCTTGCCGTTCACGAGGGCATCGTCAGTTTCGTGCGTGCGGGTAAGGCGTCGGGCGACTCGTCCACCGACAACCGCGTCGAGATCGAACACGCAGATCCGGCGAACGCAACGGACCTAAGCCGATTTACCTCCAAATACCTTCACCTCGAGGGTCCATTTCGGATCCCAGTGAGCCAGGGGATGCCGGTGCGTGTCGGCACACGCCTTGGGTTCATGGACGACACCGGCAACTCGATTCTCGACCACCTGCATTTCTCTATCCACGACCGACAATTGCCTTATCCGGGTGCGCCAGAAGGCAAAAGCGTCAGGCCCTCCCCCATGAGCGGCCAGACCCTAGGCGACTCCGATTCCAATAAGTGCATCGAGTCGAACAACGTCGACTACACCGGAGACAACATCGTGCTACATCCATCGAGCTTCGCTGGCCAGAACTGGCTCATCACTCCGGCTTCGCTCGCCGTAAACGAGGCGCAGCCTTCCTCGATAACAGATCAGAAATGGCTCCTTGTGATGTCTGGGGTGGCCAACATCGATCTCAAGGGCAACAGCTCGCAATGGCTCCGCGAGACGTTTAGAATAATGCCCGACATTAACGCGCCTATGAACCACGCCATCAGTCGTTACAACATTCCGACACCGGCGAACTCTGGGTTCACGCTGCGATTCCAAGTCGAGCAATGGGTGCCGCACGCCGCTCCAAGTTCCATGTTCAACAAGAACCATTCCGTGAACTCGGGGTTTGCCGTGGATCTCTGGCGTCCTCACCCGTTTGGTACCGACACGGACGTCGTGACAAATGCGAGCTTCGGGAATGTGTTCTCGGGCATTCAGGTCGACGTCGCCGTCTCGGACATAGACGCGTTCTTTTATCGACTGAGCTACCATATCGTTCTGCTGGGAAAAATCCGCTTCGGAAAGCCGATCATCATCGAATGACAGAATTCACAGGTCGCCGTGCTTTTGCGCGCGATGGGCTCGCCCCGACAACGGGACCGTGTGGCACATCGGCACTGATCGGAAGCAGTGACGGCCATTTTTTGAATGAGAACGGTCGCCTATAACTTGTCAGTCACAGCGACTGGCATTGACCCGATGCATCTCGGCCCCGATTGGGCGGAGAAAGGTCACTCAGCGAGCGACTGGTGTAAGCGCCCCCGCCGGTCCCCTATGCGGCGAGGCTTGACGTTTTCCGGAAGGCCCAGGGCATGAGGTCCTCGATCCGGCTCTTTGGGTGGCCGTTGAGAAGGGCGCGGAGCGTTTCAGCGATGTAGTCGACGGGGTTCACGTCGCTCATCTTGCAGGTGGGATGTGCAAGGCGAGCATTGCCCAGTTCTCGGCGCCGACCTCGTGGCCGGCGAAGAGCGCGTTCTTGCGCGTGAGAGCCACGCGGAGGATCTGGTTCTCCACCGGGTTCGTGTCGAGTTCGAGCCGGCCGTCCTCCAGGAACCGGGTCAACCCAGGCCAGAGAGCGAGCGTGTAGCGGATATCGGTCCTTCTCTTACAGGATATCCCGGGTATCAATGTTGGAATAGAGTTCGAGACAGATGCCACAGTGCAGGAGACTATGCCCGGCGACCGGCTGCCGCAGTAGTGAGACAAGAGGTCGGGACCGGGGGCGCCGGCCGAATATCAATCACCTGGAGATCTGATACATGTCCATTCGTTTCCTTGGCGTAATACTGATCAGCTCAGTCGCCGTGATCAGCGTCCCTGCCACCGCACAAAACACTGAAATCCGGCACGTTTCCTTCACACCCGGCACGACGAGCGCCGAACTCACTGGCAGCATCAAAGGGGACCAGATCGTCGACTACATGCTGGGCGCCACGATCGGGCAACGGATGGTGGTGGACATGACCACCTCGAACGCCAGCGCCTATTTCAACGTCATGCTGAAGGATGCGCCCGAGGCGGTCTATGTCGGCTCGATCTACGGCCTGCATTACGACGCCGCGTTGCCGGCAAGTGGGGACTGGGTGATCCGTGTCTATCTGATGCGCAACGCCGCGCGACGCGGCGAGGTGGCGGACTACACAATAGACGTGAACATCGATGCTGTCGGCGCCGCCGCAACCCTGGGCGACCCGGAGAAGGTTTGCCTCGACGAGGTGGTGCGCATAACCAACACGGCTCAGGTGGAGGTGATCGGTTCGGATTTCTCGGAGGCCGGCACGATGGTTCGCCTAGCGGTCGGATCAAACAGCGCGCCCTGGCAATGCATCGCTTACAAGGACGGCAGCACCGCCGGCGTCATGTTCCTGGGGGACGACAGCGCCGGCACGACCTCATCGCCGGGCCAGACCTATGCCGATGGCGACGCCGGCGGACCCGACTGGTGGCAGGTGACGGGTGCTGCTTCGCTCAACATCCGTTCCGGGCCGGGAACGGACCAGGCCGTGGTCGGCAAGGCGGCGAGAGGGCAGCTCTTGCGCAACCTGGGTTGTCATGGCACCGGCGAGGATCGCTGGTGCCATGTCGAGGCCGATAGCGGCGCCACCGATGGATGGGTATCGGGCGCCTATCTCTCGGAAGGTGCCGCGCCTGCGGCGACGGGGATCGGGACGACCGTTCCCTCGGACAGTCCGCTCAAGCCCGATCTTCATGTGCGCCCGACCGGCGAGATCGAGGCATCCTGGTCCTCGGGATGCACGGTTCTCTACAATCCCGCACGCAGCCGGATCAATGCCGGCGCCAGCTGCTCGGAGGCGCAACTAGTCGCCTCGGACCTCTGGGTCGAGCGCATGAAACAGTGAGACTGGCCCGGACACCTGCTCGATGAGATGACTGTCCGGTGTCCTCGTCCGCTGCGGCATACCCGGATTGCAGCAGCATGGCGCCGCCACAGGATCGATCCCGTCTAAGGCCAAATGTTTCCATCCTGCCCACTCACGATCTGCGCAAAGTTGCGGAAGGCAGCTCGCCGAAACGAAGGCGGTACTCACGAGCAAATCGGCTGAGATGTGCGATTCCGCATTCCCCGGCTATTTCGGTGACTGTGGAAAATGGACGCGTCAGCAACATTTCGCGGGCGGCTTCGAGACGCTGTGCGGCAAGAAATGCCCTTGGCGTGCATCCGAGGATCTGCTTGAACGAGAGCTGGAGGTATCTGATGCTTACTTCTGTCTCACGCGCAATGTCGGATATGGTAAGTGGGACGTCGAGATTCTGGCGTATGAACTCCTGGGCGCGCCGTACAACTCTTACCGATCCTTCAAGCCGTTCGGGCCGCAGCTTCAACGCATTGGTTGCCAACAGCAGCTGGAAAAATGTTTCGACGATAAGTGCCTCCAGAAGGCGACCTCGCTTGTCCGAATTCCCAAGGGCATAGCAGTTCAGATACGTTGACGCATGCTCGGTCAGAGAGATCAGCGGGCCATCGAGCCCTTCTGCCCCGGACTTCTCGATGAGCGTGAATTCCACGGATCCGGTAAGCCGCTCGTTGCCTTGAAGAAGGAACCGGTCCAGCCGTTCGGTCGACAGTGTCGTGGCGATCCCGTGAAAGCGCCCGGAAGTCGCCCGCAACTGCAACTCCGCCGGACCCGGTCTAACAATGGCGGCCACATCGGAAGGGGCGTCGAAGTCGGATCTTCCGAGACCCACGCCCATTGCGCCGGTCATCATCTTCTCGTACCGGATGATGTCGATGTCGGGCAGCTGAAGGACGCAGTTGGTGGCAACGGCATTGGTCACCGAAATATGCCCATCTCCGATAAGTCCGCCTTCGACGGCGAAGTAGCCTTCCTCCCGGTCCGAGAAACGCAAGGCTCTGACGCCTTCGGCGTGGCTGCCATAAGCAGCGGCAAAGCCGGAGCGGACCATGTCCTCTTCAAACCGGTGGCCGCGGACTTCTATCAATTCCGAACCCTCTCGCACATATGAACCGTGACGTTTCAGACGTATCCGGGCTAAGATCATCCGCACAAAGATTATGATAACCGGGTGCCTCGCAAGACCTGTACTACTGCGCCAGCCTAGCAGAGCATTGCCGACATGTCGCGGCTTTGACGTCCCAAAGCAATTTCAACCTCGGTACAATCTCTGTCCGATGTGAATTCCGGGCAGATTTAGTGTTTGGGATCGTCATCCTCCGCGCTTCGGCTAGCTCGGCATCCGAGGTCTTACTAGAGTCTAACCAAGACCCTGACCTGCGGTGGCGGATCCCATGCTGTTGCTTCCGTGTCATTAATTGGGGCAGTTGCACCCCGGATTTCTATTCAGGACTTGGCCAATGGTGCCACCAATTGGAGGAGGGGCGAATGAAACTATTACACGCAGTTGCCACAGGCTTGGTAATCGGCCTTGCCGCGGTGTCGGGCGATCGTGCCGAGGCAGCAGGGGCCGCTAGGGCCGTGGGTGCGCCGGTGCTGTCGCCAAGCCTGTCATTGCCCCAGAGGTTCGATACGGAGAGGTTTCTGATCGAGGTACAGGGCGGCCCGGATTTCTGGGTCATGACCGGTGTGCCCGCGGGCGACACGCTCAACATGCGATCCGGTCCGGGCACCGGTTACGGCGTCATCGCACGTGCCCAGAACGGCCAGATCTTCCGCAATCTCGGCTGTCGCGGCTCGGGCAACTCCCGCTGGTGCGATGTCGAGACCAAGAGCGGAAGCGTGCGCGGCTGGGTCAGCGGCCGGTACTTGCAAGAGTCCGGTGGCGGCGCGTCCACGGGCAGCGCTTCCGGTGACGTGCCAGAGCTCGCCCTCAGGAGCGGCGGCGAGATCGAAGTGCGTTGGGGTTCGGGCTGCACGATGCTGTACAATCCGCGCGGAAACCGGATTCAGTCGGGGTCAAGCTGTTCGCGTTCGCAGCGCAGCCGGTCCGACGACGCGGTGGCCCGCCACCTGCGTGAACAGGGCGGCAGCACGGCTGAAGGTGGCGGCGGCGCGGTGGACATGCGCGGCGTCGGTCTCCTGACGCAGGGCGGCCCGCTGATCGGCAGGATCACCTCGAAGAACTGGCGCAGCTATGCGCTGAACCTCACGGCGACCCGTGACGGATTCACCTGCACCGGTTCTTTCGACGAGGCGCCGGGTAGCCGCAACTCGATGAGCACGTCGATCCACTGCATGAACGGCGACAGCGGCAGCGCCATCCTGAAGGGCGAACTCCTAACCTTCAGCGCTGGCGGCAAGGGAGGCTACGTGCGGTTCTGACAATTGGCCCGCACGGCCGTGCCCCGCCAGCCAATCACCTCACCGGCGGGGCCATTCATCAGGCGAACCAGAGGTGTCCGAAGGAGCGAAATGGCAAACTTCCCTACGGACGCGGAACGGTTCGGCTGGCTTGAAAGGGACGGCGACGACTTTCCGTACTACCGCGGCTCACCGGTCGGAATTTCGACGGGCGGATGGTTGGTGGTGCTGGCGGGCGTGGCGCTCGGCTTCGCCGTTCTCCTGCTTGGACCGAGGTTTGTCGGCGCAGGATCGGCGCGTTTCCTGCTCGCATTCCTTTTCTGGGCGATCCCGCTCGCGGCACTCGCACTAGTTGCGGGACGGGATTGGACCGCGCTCTTCCGACGGCTCAGAGCAGTCGATTTCCTTTGGATGATCGGCTTCGCAATCCTCAACGCGCTCGTCACCCTCGTCACCGGATCGCTCATCACGCATCTGACCGACGCGACCGCCAATACGGCCGTGACGGGCGCCGGGCAGATGGAGGCGGGCCGGGCGCTACACTTCTTTGCGATGACCGGGATCCAGCTGATCGGCGAGGAAGTGACGTCGATCCTGCCGTTTCTCGCCCTGCTTTACTGGTTCGGTGGCCGCGGCGGCGTGGGACGCAAGACAGCCATCACCCTCGCGACGCTAATCGTCGCGGTCCTGTTCGCGGTCGAGCACGGACCGACCTATGACTGGAACCTCTTGCAGATGTTGCTCGGGGTCGGGGTGGCGCGGATCGTGCTGCTTCTTCCTTACACATGACCAAGAACCTCGCGGTCTCGGCGGGGGCGCACATTCTCAACGACTGGATGTTCTTCGGTCTGTCGATGTTGAACGCCGCAACCTCGGCGATGACCTGAACCCTGCGTTCGGGGAGGAAACAGCATGAGAAGACCTGCCTGGACGATCGGTGTCGCCACCTATCTGGCGTACCTCGCGCTGATCTTCACTGCCTGGGTCGTGATGGGGGTAGACTACCGGAACCTTGTCGGTGCCGACGTCGTGTTCAAGAGCGTCGTTGTGCCGCTGACGCTGGGCGCTCTCCTGCTCGCGCCCGTCATAACCTGGCTCGGCTGGTGGCGGCCGGTCATGATCGAGGAACGCTGCGGCGGGCCCGCGTGGGCTATGTGGACGATGTTGGCGGTCATGGTAGCCACGATCGTGACGGGTTTTGCCTCGACCGACTGGTCTGCGCTGGCGATGGGACATGTGGTGTTGATCGCGCTCGCCGGCATGCTGGTCGGCTTCAACGAGGAGGCACTGACCCGCGGCATCCTGATCGTGGGTTTCCGTGGCTCGATCCGCTCCGAAGCATGGGTCTGCATCTGGTCCGCGGCTCTGTTCGGGCTCTTGCACCTGATCAATGCCTATTTCGGAATCGGACTGGTCGGCGGGCTGATGCAGGTCGTGATGGCCGGATGCGCCGGCTTCGGGTTCTATGTCCTGCGTCAAGTCTCGGGGGGATTGCTGCTACCAATGGTCATGCATGGGCTGTGGGATTTCGCGAGCTTCACCCGGCAGGCCTCCGGCAGCGAGCCAGCCGCGATCACGCCCGTGTTCCAGTTCGGCACCTATCTCGTCGCGATCATAGCCGTCGTTTTTGTCCTGCGCCATCACGCGAAGCCCGCAGCGCGGATGGTCACACCGCAGGTCACATGACTATCCCAGTTCGGAGGTGCCCGAGATGCCGGCCGTGCCGCCTGTGCGTGAGGGTCACCGCTGGCGTTTCAGCGATGCGCAGCGCGCCCGCATCCTGGCCGAGGCGGCGCGGCCCGGTGCCAGCGTCTCCGAAGTGGCGCGACGCTACGGCATCGCCCGGCGCGTGCTCTGCCGCTGGCGGCAGGAAGAGGCGGTGCGGCTCGTGGATGTCGAGATCGCCGATGGGGAGGTGGCGCCATGACCTTGCTGCCTGCCGGCGTCAAAGTGCACCTGGCGTTTGGCTACACCGATCTGCGGAAGGGGATGGACGGTCTGGCCGTGCTCGTTCAGGAAGTGCTGCATCAGGAACCGTACACCGGGCATCTCTTCGTGTTCCGGGGGCGCAATGCCAGTCTCATCAAGATCGTGTTCTGGGACGGCACCGGTCTGTGCCTGTTCACCAAGAGGCTGGAGCATGGTGTCTTCGTCTGGCCTGCCAATATCGAGCCGGGACGGACGCTTTCTCTGACATCAGAGCAGCTCTCGCATCTTCTGGAAGGGATCGACTGGCGGGCGCCGGACCAGCGCTGGCGACCGGCGGCGGCGGGCTGAAAGACCTGCGGCGCATTGACTCAGGGCGGTGATAGCGGCGTGGGATGAGCCTGCGGCATGGTACAATCGACCATGTCCATCGACCTTGCCAGCCTGCCGGAAGACGTGGAAACGCTGCACGCGCTGATCGGCGATCTGGTGCGCGAGCGGGACAGCGCGCGGGCCGAGGCGGAGGCCGAGATCGCGCGGCTGCGAGGCATTCTGAAGACGCTGCAGCGGATGCAGTTCGGCCGCCGATCGGAGCGCCTCGATCCCGATCAGCTGCAACTCGGGCTCGAGGATGTGGCCGCCGATCTGGCGGAGCTGGAAGAAGTTGCGAACAGCCGTCCGGGCAATCCGCGCTCGCCTTCCGACCGGGCCGGCCCGCGCCTGAGCCTGCCCGATCATCTGCCGCGCGACGAGCGTGTCGCCGATGTGGATGCGGAGGTCTGTCCCTGCTGCGGCGGGTTGCTGTACCTGATCGGCGAGATGGTCAGCGAAATGCTGGACCATGTGCCGGCGCAGTTGCGGGTCGTGCGGATCCGCCGGCCCAAATACGGTTGCCGGACCTGCGGGACGATCCACCAGGCCCCGGCGCCCGAGCGGCCGATCGCGAAGGGGCTGGCAACACCGGCACTCCTGTCACATGTCCTGATCGGCAAATACTGCAATCACCTGCCGCTTTTCCGGCAAAGCCAGATCTTCGCCCGCCAGGGGGTCACGCTGAACCGCTCGACGCTGGCGAACTGGGTGGCGGGCGCCGCCTGGTGGCTCGCCCCGATCCGGGACCGGATCGCGGATCACGTGATGTCGGGGGAACGGGTCTTTGCCGATGATACCGTACTGCCGGTGCTCGACCCCGGGCGCGGCCGGACCCGCACCGGGCGGCTCTGGGTCTATGCAAGGGACGACCGCCCCTGGGGCGGGAACGATCCGCCGGCGGTTCTCTATACCTATAGCCCAGACCGGCGGGCCGAGCGGCCGGCGGCGCATCTCGAACGCTTCAGCGGTATCCTGCAGGGTGAGCGGGAACCGTGGCCCCAGTGGGGCCGCGTAAGTCCCGCGAACGGCTATCCCGGCTTCGAACCGCTGGCCGCACGGCGTGACGTCGATCTGGCTGCTTGCTGGGCGCATGCGCGGCGGAAGTTCTGGGAGGTGCATCAGGCCATCGGATCGCCCATTGCGCAGGAGGTCCTGCGCCGGATCGCGGCGCTCTATGCGATCGAGGCGGAGATCAGGGGAAGATCCGCCGCTGGCCGGCAGGCCGTGCGGAACGCGCGATCTCGCCCGATCATTGATGATCTGAAACCCTGGCTGGATCTGCAACTGCCACGCCTGCCACAACGCAGCGGTCTTGCCGAGGCGATCCGCTATGCGCTCGCCCGCTGGCCGGCGCTCTGCCGCTTCCTCGACGATGGCCGGATCGATCTCGACACCAATACGGTCGAACGCGCCGTCCGCCCGGTCACGCTCGGCCGCAAGAACGCCCTCTTTGCCGGGTCCGACGGCGGCGCCGACAGATGGGCCACAATCACCACGCTGATCACCACCGCGAAACTCAACAATGTCGAGCCCCAGGCCTGGATCACCGATGTCCTGCAGCGCATGGCCGAGGGCCATCCGATCAGCCGCGTCGATGATCTCTTGCCCTGGAACTGGCAGCACAGCTCGAACTGACGCCAGAACGTGTCAGGAATGGACGCTTGCGAACGGATCAGGGAAACAGGGACGCTGCTATTTGCGCCGGCCGCGCATGCCAAACCCGGGCGGGCCAAGCTCGTCGGGCCCGCCCTCTTCTGTGTCGTCCTCATCGGTCCGATCGGCCCAGAGCAGCGTGACGGCGTGTCCTTCCTTGCCGACACGGGCCTGCTCGTAGATCTCCACGCCGTCCCAATCGGTCTAGGCCGCGGCCGGGTTTTCAACCATATTGGTGTAGTCCGGCTTTGCGTAGAGGATAGCTCGCGACGCCCGCGTCAGATCGAAGAAAATCTCGCCTTTGCCGCACGTAATCCATGGGAAGTTGCGGTGTCGCTTGTCTGACGTCAGCCCCCCCGCGGAGAGATTTAGAGTTTTTGAGCAAAGGAGGGTTCTGGTTCATCGAAGCCGCCAAGGCGCGAAGATGAAACAGACACCCGGAACCGTGAAGCCGACGGCGGAGTCGATTGTGAAGGACATCCGCCGGCGCACTCGCAAGCACCATTCGGCCCACGAGAAGATTAGGATCGTGCTTGAAGGGCTGCGCGGCGAGGACAGCATTGCTGAGCTCTGCCGGCACGATGGGCGCAGAAGTTCGGCCGCATCACGTCCAGGAGACCCGCCTTCAGCGATCACGGTCCTCCGGTTGCTGGCTCTGGATGAAGCCTTCCTCAAGATCGGTGGCAATATCGTCTATCTTTGGCGTGCTGTCGATGACGGGGGAGAGGTACTCTATGTGCTCGCCCAATCGAAACGGGGCCGGAAAGCAGCAATGAAATTGTTGCGAAAATTGCTAAAATGTTAGGGCTATGTGCCTGATGTGATCGTGACGGACCGCCTTCGGTCCTACGCCGTCTTGCGCGAGCTGGACTTGGCCGAACGGCATGTGATCGGCAGGCTGTCAAACAACCGGGCGGAGGTTTCACATCAGCCCACCCGACGCCGAGAACGTCAGCAAATTCGTTTCAAGACGCGCGGATGGGCGCGGCGCTTCCTCTCCTCCCACACCAACCATTTCAATGTCCAACGCCATCTGATCTCTCGCCGCATGCTGAAGACCCTGCGCGCTGCGGCCGCTGCGAACTGGCGCGAGATCGCTTCGGCCTGAGGCTATCTTCGGAAGGTGCTGCCGGCCACCCCGAGTTGCTGTGATAATGCCGTCTGACCGCTTACAGCGCTTAGACCCGGTTCGTAGTCATCCTGCCGATTTAAGCCAGTGGAAGATGCGGTCGCTGCTCATCGGCAGACGGTCGATCAGCTGTGCTCGGCCCATGGCGTGCTCTACAGCCGAGGCCAGTGCCGCCCCGGAAGCGGTAATGCCGCCTTCGCCGGCCCCCTTGACTCCCAACGGGTTGATCGGGCTGGGGGCATCCTCCCGCAAAAGCACCTCGACCGACGGAACTTCGAGTGCGGTCGGCATCAGATAGTCGGCCAAGCTTGCGGCCAGTGGTTGACCCACGTCGTCATACACGAATTCCTCGTAGAGCGCGCCCCCGATGCCCTGCGCCACCGCGCCGACAATCTGTCCCTCGACCAGCATCGGATTGATGGCGCGGCCCACATCGAAAGCCACCACATAGCGCTCGATCCTGACGCCACTGGTCTCGGGGTCCAGCCGAACCTGCGCAAAATGAATGCCATAGGGATAGGTCATATGGTCAGACCTGAATCGGCCTTCGGCAACCATCTCGCCCCCGCTGGCAGTCGCGATCTGCCCCAAGGTCACGATGCTTCCGTCTTGTGCGCCATGTATTTCACCAGCCAAGAAGCTGAGCTGGTCGCGCGGAGTCTCGGTCATCTCCGCGGCTCTGTCGAGCGCCTGCCCGATCAGGGCCTCAGCGGCAAGCCGGGTTGCCGAGCCCGACATCACTGTGACGCGAGTGGCAAAAGCACCCAGCCCCTGTTCGATCAGCCGGGTCTGGCCATGAATGACCTCCATCTCTTCGGTGTTGATCCCCAACGTGTCGGCACAAATCTGGGCAAGGACGGTTTCCACCCCCTGGCCGATAGAGGCCACCCCCGTCACGATCCGGATCGAACCGTTGCCGCCGACATAGATGCGGACCAAATCTTCGGGGCCGAGGCCACTTTTCTCGACGAAATAGCCAATTCCGTATCCGACCAGTTCGCCCTTCCGACGCCGTTCAGCGATCTTGCGCTCGAGGTCGGGCAACTTCACATATTCTTCCAGCCGCGTCAGCAGGTCATGATACTTGCCGCTGTCATAGATCACATCGGTTCCCAGCGCCCTGATGCCGCGACTGTGCGGCATCGACGTCTCCGGGAGCAAGTTGCGACGCCGGATCTCGAACCGGTCCACCCCGATCGTTGCCGCAATGAAGTCCATGAGCCGCTCGCGCGCGAAACTGCTTTCGTAGCGGCCCGGAGCGCGATAGGTTCCAGCGGGCGTCTTGTTGGTCAGGCGGACGCGTCCGACGGCGCGATAGGCTGGAATCTGATAAGGCCCCGGCAGCAGCGCCGCTGACAGGTCCGTCACAGTTGCGCCGTGGGTGCGGATATAGCCACCCTGATCGCTAAAAAACTCGACGTCGAGCCCCGTGATCACGCCATCGGCGTCGACAGCCGCGCGCATCCTGTATTGCTGGTCGCGGGAATGGTTCGCGGTCAACAGATGCTCTTTGCGATCTTCCACCCATTTCACCGGGCGGCCCAGCCGCCTTGCGGCCAGGCAGACCAGAACATCCTCGGGATAAAGTTCACCCCGAATGCCGAAACCGCCGCCGACATGCCCTTCGCTAAGCTGGACCCGTTCCTGCGGCAGATCCAGCATCCTGGCAATTGCATCCCGGTTGTAGTGGGGCACCTTGGCGGCGCCGAACATCGTGATCACATCGGTCTCGGCGTCGTGGACTGCCAGCGCACCGCGGGTCTCCATCGGCACACCGGTATGGCGCCCCACGGCCACGTCGAGATCAACCACGAGCGCGGCAGCCGCGAAGGCCGCGTCAACGTCGCCATAGGATTTGCTCACTACCGCCGCTTCATTACCCAGTCCCGGCAGAGTTTCGGGCATGAATTCGGTCGTATCCGCATCGGCGGACAGAACCGGAGGCAGTTCCTCGATATCCGGAAAGATCAGGTCCGCCGCATCCTCGGCAACATAGGGGTTTGTCGCGAAGACTACGGCAATCGGATCGCCGACATAGCGCACATAGTCCTTGGCCAGACACCATTGCCGGTATGGCTCGAGACCCTTGAGATTGGTCATACGAAAATCGATCTGCGGCAGATCGGCGATGTCGTCGATCGTCCAGACCGCGACGACACCCTCAAGCTCAAGTGCCTCCGCGGTGTCGATTTCCACAATACGGCCGAAGGCGATCGGAGAGCGTACGACACGCATGTAAAGCTGGTTTTCGCGGTTCTCGTCGGCAACGAAGCGTCCTGCTCCGATCAGAAGCGGGCGATCCTCAAGCCGTTTAATCGCCTGCCCTATGGCGTTGCTATTGCGCATCAGCCGACGTCCCGGCGCATTACGTCCGCAGCGGCCCTCACCGCCTTGATGATGTTTTGATAGCCGGTGCAGCGGCATAAGTTCGACGACAGGACATCAAGGATTTCTTCGTCGCTCATGTCCGGGTTCTCGGCCAGCGCGCCCTTTGCCAGCATCAGAAAACCGGGCGTGCAAAAGCCGCATTGGAGGCCGTGGCTTTCCCAGAATGCCTGCTGCAGCGGGTGTAGTTTCTCGCCCGCGGCCAATCCCTCGACCGTCTCGATCTTGGTGCTTTCGGCTTGAACCGCGAACATCAGACAGGCGCGGATTGGCTTGCCATCCATCAACACTGTGCAGGCGCCGCAGACGCCGTGCTCGCATCCGACGTGCGTGCCTGTCAGGTGGCAGTCATCTCGCAACGTATCGGCCAGGTTGCGGCGCGGCTCCACCGCAACCTCATACTCCCGTCCGTTCACGTTCAGCTTGATTTCAATCTTGTCTTCCATAGGAAAAACCTGCCTGTCATTTGCCCTTCGCATTGCGGATTGCCGCGCGAATACGGTCCGGGGTGCTGGGGATAGTGTTCAGAGTGACGCCGAATGGTTGCAGCGCATCGGCGATCGCACTGACGACCGCCGCAGGTGCGCCGATCGTGCCGCCTTCGCCGACGCCCTTTGCCTTGGTCATGCTTTCCGGTGAAATCGTCTCCATATGTACGATCTCGATCTTCGGGATCTCATGCGCGGTCGGCGGCAAGTAGTCCGCGAGCGACGCGGTAAGCAGAGTGCCATGGTCGTCATAGATCATTTCTTCGTAAAGGGCATTGGCGATGCCCTGGGCGACCCCGCCGGAAATCTGCCCGTCCACGATCAGGGGATTGATCAGTACGCCGGCATCCTCCACCACCAGAAAGCGGGTGATGGTCACGCCTCCCGTTTCGATATCGACGTCGACTTCGCACAGATGGGCCGCATTCGAGAACGTTCCGGACGGGTCATAGAATCCATGCTCTCTCAGTCCGGCCTCTCCCTTGAAACGGTGGCTCTGATGGTGGAGCGCGCGGGCGACCTCGGCAATCGCCAGCGAACGGTTGCTGCCGTCGACACTGGCGAGATTGTCGCGCAAGGTGATCGTGTCGGGATCAGCCTCCAGCATGATGGCGGCCGCCTCCTTCAGCCTTCGCGCGATCTTGTCCGCCGCGAGTTGGCTGGCCCCACCAGATATCACCATGGATCGAGAGGCAAATGTGCCCCAGCCGTAAGGGGTCGCGTCGGTGTCGCCCGAGATAACCCGGATTGCCTGAGGTGCGATACCCAGACGGTCGGCGACAAGTTGGGCCAAGGCCGTCTTCAGCCCTTGGCCGTGCGGCGACGCGCCGATGCGCAGGGTAACGTTGCCCGAAGGGTCCATCTCGCAATCGACGCTTTCAAATCCGACGACGATATCCAGCGCGCGGGCCGCAAAGGCCGGCGTGCCGTATCCGGTGCGTTCCGAGAAAACGGAAACCCCGAGGCCCAGGTAGCGGCCTTCCTGGCGCGCCTCTAGCTGCCGCCTGCGGAAATCGGGGATATCGGCCAGCTTCTCGGCAGCCTCCATTGCCTTGAGATACGACCCCTCATCATAGATCAGTCCCGTTGGTGAGCGATGAGGAAACTTCGTGATCAGATTCCGGCGGCGGATCTCGAACGGGTCCAGCCCCAACCGGGTCGCCGCGCGATCCATCATCTGTTCCATTGTGAAGGTCAACATCGGCCGCGCGACCCCGCGGTAAGGGGCCATCATCGAGGTATTGGTGGTGATCCCTCGCGCTCGCACTCCGTATTCGCAGAAATTGTAGGGGCCCGGCAATTCGGCAAAGGCCATCATCGGCTCGACACCGCAGGTGACCGGATAGCACGAGAACGCACCGACATTCGAACACAGGTCGGCGTCAACGGCCAGCAGCCTGCCCTCGGCGTTGAAAGCCCCTTTGACGGTGTATTTCTGGTCGCGCGAATGGGACGAGGCCAGCAGGTTTTCACGCCGATCCTCGATCCAGGACAATTTTCGTTTCAACCGCAACGCCGCCCAGACCAGCGCGACATATTCCGGGAACAGCGACATCTTCTGCCCGAAACCGCCGCCCACATCGGGCGCGACGACACGCAGGTCGCCTTCGCGGATGCCAAGCACATCGGCGATACCGGTGCGCAGCATGTGTGGCATCTGGACTGAGGCATAAAGTGTGACCCGCCCCGTTGCCCGGTCATAATCGGCCACGCCGCCGCGCGCCTCCATCGGCATGGCCGACTGTCGCTGCGAGCGCAGGTCGAGTTCGATCACATGGGCAGCCTCGCGGAATGCGGCATCCAGGCCATCGGTGCGCATAACGCCTTCGATCATGACGTTTCCGGGCGCTTCGGGATGAACCTGTCTTGCGCCCTCCGCCAGCGCCGCATCGATCGAAGTAATCGCCCGTTCACTCTCGATACCGACAAAAACCTGTTCGGCCAGATCTTCCGCCTCTGCCTCCGTGGGGGCAACCACGAGTGCGATGGCCTGCCCCGAGAACGAGACCTTGTCCGACGGTAGGACCGGATGGGGAACCCGCCGGTAATCGGGGCGGTGCACGACCGCCTGAATCGGCTTTACGCCGTCGGCTTCAAGATCGCGGCCGGTAAAGACGATGCCTTCGTCGGGCAGTTCGATGTCCTCGATCCGGCCCGCGGCTTCGGGGCTTCGGACGAATTTGACTGACCAGCTGCCGGCGGCAAGATCCGAGACGTAACTGCCCTGACCTTTCAGCAGGCTGGGATCCTCAAGGCGCGGAAGGGTTCTGCCGACCCAGTTCATGCTGCCCCCCCCGTACGGCAATCGGCCCTCGCGGCGGCAAGCGCGCGCCTGATTACCGTGCCGGTCAGGTCGCGGCGATACTCAGCCGAACCGTGAATATCCGAGCTTGGCGACACCATTTTCTGAGCCGCAGCCGCGACTGCGGAAAATGTTTCATCGGTGGCACACTGACCCTTCAGTTGGGCTTCAAGCGCGTCCAGCCGCACGGAATGGGCGGATACCGCCCCCAACCCGAGCCTTGCGTCGATGATCCTGTCACCATCGAGCCGCAGCATTGCCAGCGCCATTGCCAGGGCAAAGTCGCCCTTGCGCCGAGAGAATTCGTAGAACCCGCTGCCCCAACCGTGCGGCAGGCGCGGCAGGCGGAGCCGGGCGAGAAGCTCGGTTTCACCCACGGCGGTCATGAAGGTACCGCGGAAAAATTCGCTGGCGGCGACCCTGCGGGTCCCATCCTGCCCGGCAATTTCGATCTCGGCGCCAAGTGTTATGGCGACGAGGCACCATTCCGAAGCAGGGTCCGCGTGGCAGAGCGATCCCCCGAAAGTGCCACGCTGGCGGATGGGATAGTGGGCGATGTTCTGGACAACCTTGCTCAACATCCGACCCACCGGATCGTCACAGACCGGCTTGTGGAAGGTGGCGTGACGTGTCACCGAGCCGATGACGATGGTATCGTCTTCAACCCTAACGCCTTGAATTTCCGGAATGTTGTTGATGTCGATGAGAACGTCCGGCCTGGCCAGACGAAAATTCATGGAGGGAACGAGGCTCTGGCCGCCCGCAATGATCTTTCCAACCGCCCCGTGAGTTGCAAGGGATCTTACGGCTTCGTCCAGGCTTGCTGGACGATGATACGAGAACGGAGCAGGTTTCATTTCATATCCACATGATGAATCGGCAGTATGTCGGGAATTGTGCGGAGTGCGCGCCAGTACCCGGGCGGTCGCCGGCGCGTGCCCACGTTGTTACGGCATGTACGCTTCGTTCAAGCCAAGCTCACGCAGCATCCGGCGGTAGTTGATCGCGGGCTGGTCGGGCACGCGCATGTGAAGCTCTTCCTTCACATCCGTCGGGATCTTCTCCGGCCGCTGACTTTCGACAATGACTCGGTCCTGCTCCATCACCGCATCAAAGCCTTCGCTGAAGACACTATCTGGTTTGTCCAGAGAGTGATTTCGCGTCACGAAGACATAGATTCGCGTCGTGGTCTCGGTCATCGGAGTCGGGATGAACGACAGGATGGTCTTGTCACCCGTCGCACCGGACCCCTGGTCGGACCAAGTCTTGCCGCCCTCAGGGTTGACGATGGTCTTGCTGTCGTGGATCTGGAACGGAAACTCCAGCGTGTATTCACGCAGCAAATGCGTATCGTCATAGGCGAATTTTAACCCGGTTTCCGTTCTCTCCACCGGGTAGGGTTTGATCACCGGACCGTCAGATAGTTCGATGTAGCCCTGATGAACGAAGTTGAAATGCGAGAAGTCCATCGCGTTTTCGATCATCCGTCCAGCCGATGTCTTCCAGTCCCAGACGCCGACGAGGAACATCCTGAACTTGGAATCCTTGTCGAGTGCCTCAAGATAGGCCGGGAAGGGTTCCGGGCTGTCGGATTGCGCAGCCCAAACTAGCCCGAATGCCTCACGGGTCGGATAGACGACTGTCTTGGCCTTTTCGGGGATCGGAGCGTTCGCAGGCAGAGAGGGGATCTTTACGCAGGCGCCGTCGCAGCCATAGGACCAGCCATGATAAGGGCAGACAATGTTGTTGCCCTCGACGTGACCGCCGGCGGTGAACTTTGCGCCGCGGTGGATGCACAGATCCTTCATTACCGTCGCTTTGCCATCTTCGCCACGCCAGACGACAAGCTCCTCGCCCAGCATCACCCGCGCCAGCGGTGTCTTGGTGACGTCCTCGCTCTTCGCAATGGGGTTCCAGTATTTCCTCAGGACTTCTAGCATGAAAGGCTCCTTGTTTTCAGGGTTGCTCCGGCGGGTCCGAGTCGGGAACGACCTCGGGGAAGGCGACGGCCAGCGGTGGTTCGTTTTCCGACCAGCAAGGCGATCCCGTCTTGTCGCGACGGGCCACACCCGCCGGGGTTGGCCCTATGATCATGACGTTCATTGTGCTGCGCCCTCAGCAATCGGAGCCCTCCCCAGGCCGTTCGTCTGGGCATTGGCGGCCGTGCGCCTACACCCGCACATCGCGCTTCTGGACACTCCGATCACGCAAGAAGTAACCCGCTGCCTTATGAGGATTTCCCGCTCGCGAGGAGACCGCCCGGCCCAGAAGCATGCCTCTACATCATTCCCTGGCGTCGCTGGAAGAGCGACCGGAACCAGCCCACGATCGCCAGCCAGAGCAGCCGGCTTGCACTCATCGGCGCCTTGGGTTGTGCTCGGGCTTCGGATTCCCGGGTGTTCCCGACCGGCTCGGCCGCTGCGGCACCGGTCGGCGCCATTTTCGTTTCGACGTTGCCGACGAAATCCGAAATCAGGACCGACGCGATTTCCTCGATGATGCCGGTGCGCCCGAATTGCGCGATCGGTCCGGAAAGCTGCACGTCAGCATCCACCAGAATCTTGGTCGAGGTGTCAGCTTCGATCAGGCGGCAATCCATCGTCATCTTGCCTCTGGATGCACCCTTCCGGTCAATCCCCTTGCCCTCCATGCTGATCGCATGGGTGTCTTCGTCATACGCCACCTTGGCCGCGCCTTCGAAGGCGGCCTGAAATGGCCCAACCTTCATCGACATCTTGCCAGTATGGGAGCCGTCGTCATTGACTCCCAGATACTCGGCGCCTGGCAGGCAGTCGGCCACGGAAGAAACGTTGTGGAAGAATTTCCAGACCTCACTCCGCGTGCGGTCGAGTGTGAATTCCTTGTGCAGCTTCATACTGGTTCAGCTCCTTTTGCTGATCTAGGGCATGAGACTAGAGCCGTCGGCTTCCAATCGTCAGGCCATACACGTCCGTCCGTCGATCCTCCCGCGGCCGCACCAGCGGCGAGCGCACCCTAGCTGCGCGGATCTCGGCGATATCGAATGTCGCGCGCAAGCTGCCGGTATCGTCCCGGCCCATCGGCCCGCCAACGCAGGTGCCATGTGCATCGGCGATTAGCGACGAGCCCAGTAGCCGCAGGCCCTGATCGCCGCCACTCTGGCTGGCGCAGATCATCGGCAACTGATCCAGATTCGCCTGGACCAGCGCGCCGCGCGCTTGACCAATATATCCTGAAGCATCGTGCGAAACCCGGTCAAAACCGCCAACCCAAGCAGTCGGGATGGCCAGAATGTCGGCGCCCGCAAGGGAAAGGCCGCGCGCCACCTCAACGAAACGCAGGTCGTAACAGACACAGATCCCGATGCAACCCAGATCGGTCTCGGCCAGAACCAGCCCCAAATCGCCCGGAGTGAATATTTTCTTTTCCTGATCGAAGAGATGCAGCTTGCGATAGATCACATCACTGCCACCGGGTCTGACCAGAATGGCCGAGTTGAAGAGTTCCCCAGCGGGTCCGCGTTCGCAGAAGCCGCAGACGATCACGACACCCAGCTTTTCCGAAAGGCCGCGGAGCAGGGCGGCCGTCGGGCCATCCGCCGGCTCGGCGCAGGCGGGCAGTCCCTGTGGATCGAGGCAATAGCCGGAGATTGCCAGCTCCGGCAGCACCACGAGTCGCGAACCGTGTGCGGCTTCGGCCCGAACAAACGCTTCGACAGTCCTGCGGTTTTCCTCCACTGCAAGATGCCTGGCGCCGAATTGGACGGCTGATACCTGAAAGGCGTTGCTCATTCGGGCAGATCCACACAGAAGCTGGCGGGTACCTCGCAATCCGCGCTCAGAGCCTTGACCATGCGCAGCAGTGGCACATCGGCGGGTGCGGGGCCGCCGACCGAGATGATCCGCCTCCCCTTGTCGGCATGGACGGAATGCTTCACCCCTACAGGCACGTGGACGATGCAGCCGGCGTGGAACGGCAGGGACACCCCGTTGGTGTGATCCACCGCGGTTCCTTCGCCTTCGAGAATGAAGATCGTGTCCTCGGAAACCGGGTGGATATGCGGCACGTTTGCCTCACCCGGCTGCAGTACGACGTAGTTCACGTTTGCATTCCACGCTCCGACGCCAGGCCAGACAATGAATCGCGCGTCCTTGGAGATCAGGGGCAGTCGCAGCGATGGCCGGTCGCGATGAAAGACACGAATGCTCATGCGGCACCCCCTCCGGGTTTCAGGTTGTAGAGATCCGGGTCGACAGGTACGCAGCCGCCAACCGCCTTCATGCCAATTTCGCCGCCCTCGAGGCGATAGGCATCGCGCGGCCCGATGTGGATCATCGAACCTTCAACAAGTTCCTGAGTCTCGTTGGTCACGAGATCGCGCACGCAGCCGCTTCCCGAGGCAATGTAGTAGACACATTCATGCGCGTGGCTCAGATCCACCGTCCGCCCCCCACCGCCGAGATCAATGATATTGACCGTGCGGTAGCAGGCCCCATTTCCCGGCCACAATATTGCGTTCGCGCACCCTTCCCCCACCGTGATCGGGAGTGGGTGCCGGGACAGGGCGCTGTCTATCACTTGCACGGTCTTCGACGACGCATCGGTCATGAGGCATCCCTATTGCCTTTTCAATACAGTTTTTGATTATTTATAAATTTTGATACCGTCAACAGAAATTTGACTACTGCCAAACAAGAATTCAGTCAAGTATTTGATTTCATGAAAAAATTATGCCAAAGGTGAGCAAAATCGTGACTTTGTCTTGAATAGGGTTGATTTTCCGGGAATTCCGTCAAGCCGCTCCCGGGCATACACTCCCGGCATCTGGCGGATCGGATCAACGAAGAATCCGGCCAACGCCGAAGTTGTAGAGGGCCATGACGTCGGTGAGGTGGATGCTTGACTGCTGACGGCTCTCACAGTGATCGCGCTTCACGGCGGCGCCCGAACGGTGCAGGTCATCCGCTTGACCAGGCCATTCTCGGGGGATTTTATCCCCTGGATCAGGCCCTGATCCCCCACACTCCAGAGATGGTTGGGCTTGGTCAGGCGCGCTTGATCCCGTTCGCGAACCGGTCGCCGCGAGACCGCCGAAATCGGGCCGTTAGGCGCGTTCGTCCTGGAGTGCTCCCCATAACGACTCGGACGGATTCCACCTCGTCCTGCCTTGTTCGTCCGCAATGGCGCGGCCAAAAGAAGGAGCGGGGCAACCGAGGCAAAAGTTTACATTTGACAAACTTATTGCGACACTTTTTAATCATGTTGAATATGCTTCGTGCTCACGGCGCATTATTTCAAGCGACGCTCACTAGGGAGGAGAAAGTATGCTGAACTCACGGATGCTTTGTGGCGCCTGTCTGTTGGGGGCCGGAATCGCCACCATCCAGGCGACGACTGCCAATGCGGCTGACGACACGCCGGTGAAGATCGGGCTGATTATGGAGGCCAGGCCCGAGGTCGAGCCGTGGAGCCTTGCTTGGCATGACTCCGTCGAGGCGATGAAGGCGCAGGATTCCAGCCTGTCGGTTGTCGAAACCTACGATGCGTATGATGCGACGCGCTCCGAGCCTGTCATCCGGCAATTGATTGACACGGGTGGAAATGTCATAGCCCTGTCGACGTTCGTGCTGACGGACGTGGCGAAGGTCTTGGCCACAGACTACCCGGAGGTGCCTATGGTTTTAACCTCATTCAACGTCATTCAGCAACCGAACCTGTCATCTGCAACGGCAAGCTATCTGGAGATCGGCTATGCCACCTGCTGGCTGCTGGCAAAGCTGTCGGATGACGGCCGTGTCGGGTATATCGGCGCGCAGAAAGCACCATTCGAGGTTGAGTCCTACGAGGGCTGCCAGCTTGGCGCGAAGGCCGCAAACCCCGCTGCCGAGGTTACTCTGGTCAACAGCAACAGTTTTGTCGATCCGCAGGCCAACCGCGAGCAGACCCAGAGCTTGGTAGACAAGGGAATCACCGAGATATTCCTGGGCTCCGGCACGGAAGATGCCGTCGGTGGGCTGCGTCTTTGCGAAACGGTCGGTGCGCACTGCGCGACCTGGGGCGGGGATGGGCGCAAGTGGGCGCCGACCGCCAGCGTCCTCACTGTGGTACTCGACTGGAGCGTGGTGCTTGACGATCTGGTGAAGCAGGCTCGCAGCGGCCAGTTGGAGGCGAAACAGTGGGATCTCACATTCGGTAACGGCGGCCTAAAAGTCACGGACTTTTCGGCCACCGATGCGGTTAGCGACGAACTCGCTTCCGAATTCAATGAAATCGTTGCCGGACTCGGTTCTTTGGCAATCGAGCTTCCCGAAAGCAAGGTGCACCCCGGTGTCCGTTAACACGGTTGCCCAGCGTACACGGGCTGTCTTGCCCGTGTACGCCGTCAAACTCGATCAACAGCGTTGTGGAGATCAGAGCCGCATGGCATCTGGAGCGGAGCGGGTTGCGCTGACATCGGTAACCAAGGCTTTTGGTGATATCGTCGCAATCCGGAGTGCGAGCCTGTCGGTCAACTATGGCGAGGTGCACGCCCTGATTGGGGAAAACGGTGCCGGCAAATCGACCCTGATGCGGATCCTCGCAGGGCATATGGCGGCGGATCAGGGAAGTCTGGTTTTCGAGGGTAAGTCGACGCCAATCAACAGGCGAATATTGGGACATCGCGCCGGCGTCGGTTTCGTCGAGCAGGAAGGCGGTCTGATCGAGGAACTTACCGGGGCTGAGAATTTTGTACTTGCTCAAGGCAAGGGCCTGATTGCCGACCGACGGGGCGCGATCTCTATGATCCAGAGCCTTGCGCGGCGGTTCGGCGGTGAAATCGACCTGAATGTACCCATCTACAGCCTGCCTATGGGGCAACGTCAGAGGCTGGAAATCCTCATCGTCCTGGCGCTTGGTGCCAATGTGCTGATCCTGGACGAACCGACCGCATCCTTGGCAGAGGAAGATTCACGGACCCTCAGCCAGATCATCCGCACCTTCGTGGGCGATGGCGGATCAGTAATCTACATCAGCCACAAACTGCATGAGGTCAAGGAAATCGCCGACAGGATCACGGTCATGCGCCGGGGTGAGGTCGTCGGATGCCACGACGCCCGATCGGTGACGGTCAACCAGCTTGCCACGGAAATGGTCGGCGATATAACGCCGCTGGACCGCCGAGCGGACAGAAAAGGCGCTCAGATCGCTTCCGATGAACTCCTGGATGTTGCACTTGGTGCCCACCCCTCGGTTCATCATCGTGAATCTGCCCGCGCCGCATGCGTGCTCGAGAGCGTATCGGCGCGGTCGCCCTACAAGTCCGAAGCAAATCTGGCCGATGTGAGTCTGAACGTCAATGCTGGCGAGATTGTCGGCATCGCCGGCGTCGTCGGCAGCGGGCAGACCGTGCTTGCCGAGGTTTTGGCAGGAATTCTTATGCATACCGGTGGGACCGTCCACAGGCCGTCTGGAGCTATCGCCTACGTTCCGGAAAATCGCCATCGTGATGCCGTCGCGCTTCACATGTCTATTCGCGACAACCTGATGGTTCACCTTCATTCAAAACCGGAATACGCCTCCGGTCTATGGCCGCGCCGGGGGGCGATGAATACCAAGGCGGGCCAGATGCTGCTGTCGTCGCGGGTCGTTGGCGCGCGAATCGAAGCGCCGGTGGCCAGCCTGTCTGGTGGAAACCAGCAGAAGCTGGTTCTGGGTCGCGAGCTTGAGCAGAATCCATCGCTCGTGGTCGCGCATAACCCCTTCCGAGGCCTTGATGTCCGCGCTATTCGTGATGTCAAGGACGCGCTGATCGGCGCCTGTGATGCCGGAGCGGGCGTGATCATGATCAGCTCAGATCTGGACGAGATCCTGCAGCTGGCGGATCGCGTTGTCGTGCTTTTCTCGGGTCGCGTCATGGGCTCAGTCGTGATCGACTCCGGGGATCTCGACGCGATTGGAAAGATGATGGGCGGGATCAGTCAATGATGATGGGACAGTCGATGCGCATGCTTAGGGTTATCGCCCCGATCACGGCGACACTGCTTTTAGCACTTGTGGCAATCTGCGTTCTGCTGATTGCGGTGCATGTAGATGTTCTTCTTGCCGCGCGAGCGTTTTACCAGTCGACATTCGGGTCGCTACGTACCTTTGGCGAGGTCTTGGTCAGATCGACCCCGCTGCTGCTGATCGCGGCAACGCTTTTACCGTCGCTCCGATCAGGGTTCTATAACATCGGGGCTCCGGGTCAGGTCGCGGCCGGCGGGCTGGCGGCGACGTTTGTGGCTCTCAATATGTCTGGTGCTCCTGCCCCACTTGCCTTGGTGTCTTGCGCCATTTCGGCAGCTGTTGCCGGAGGGCTGGTCAGCATGCTACCCGGTTTCCTGAAGGCTCGCTGGACGGTCAATGAGATCGTCTCGAGCCTTGCCATGAATTTCATCATGATCGCCGTGCTTGGCTATCTGTTGAACGGTCCGATGCAAAGCGACTTTGCGAACCTTCCGCAGTCGGATTCGCTCCCCGCAAACAGCTCTGTTCCAAAGATTTTCGATGGAACGCGGGCGCACATGGGGGTCTACATCGCACTTATGGCGATCCCGCTGCTGATTCTGCTGGACAAGTCGATAATCGGATACCGGTTACGGGTTTTCTATGCCAATCAGAATCTGTCGCGGCGCGCCAATGTCAATCCGGGCGCCTACACGATCTGGATGTTTGTACTGGCCGGCACCGGCGCTGGACTTGCCGGATGGATGCAGGTCGCGGCCATCGACCATCGCCTTTATCCCGGTATCGCTGAGCCTATCGGCTACGCTGGTCTATTTGTGGTCTTTCTGGGTGCCCTGCATCCGGTCGGTATCGTTCTGGCGGCGTTCGCCCTTGGCGCGCTCATGCATGGGGGTGGGTCGCTGCAGGTCGGTGCCGGCGTTTCAGCCGAAATCGTGCAGGTCTTTCTAGGCGTCGTCTTGATCGTCTATGCAGTCATGCCGCGGGCGTCGGGTTCATCGGCCGATGGGCGGAAATAGCAGACAGGAACCAGTCTCATGGAACTAATCGAAGCCGTTACCAGCAGTTCGGTGCGCCTGATGGTACCCCTGCTCCTAGCCATGCTGGGTGAGCTCATCTCCGAGCGGGCCGGTATCCTCAATGTCGGGCTTGAAGGCATGATGACCGCCGGAGCCTTTGCAGGGTTCATCGCCTCCGTCACCCTGTTTAACATCCCCATGGCCATCTGCATCGCCGCGCTGGCCGGAATGGTGGTTGCCTCGGCAATGGCGGCTGGGACCGTCTGGCTGAAGGGCAACGCCATCCTGGTCGGATTTTCTCTGTTCATTCTTGTTCCGGGCATCGCGAATTTCCTTTATATTCAAGGTGGTTGGACAGAAGCCGCCCCGGCCGTGCCGATCCTTCGTGTTCCGGTACTGTCTGATATCCCGGTAATCGGGTCGGCACTGTTCGCGCACAATGCCTTTTATTTCCTCGCGGTCATCCTGACCGCGGCAGTCTGGTTCTTGTTTGCCAGGACGCGGGTGGGGCTAGTGATCTCGGCCGTCGGCCACGATCCGCGTGCCGCCGAAAGCAAGGGTGTTTCGGCGCGCTGGGTGCAGACGCTGGCCCTGTTGACCTGCGGCGCCTTTGCGGGCATCTCCGGTGCCTCGCTGTCGCTGGGCGCCGTTGGATCCTACGTTCCCGACATCATCGGCGGGCGCGGGTTCATTGTGATCGCCATTGTCATTCTCGGTCGCTGGACGGTCCCCGGCGCGGTGGCCGGAGGTTTCCTGCTGGCGGTTCTGGATGCGATCAAGCTGAGCCTCGCGCAGCAGCCCGGTGTTCCTGTCCAGCTTCTCGGCGCGCTGCCCTGGGTCGTTGTCATCGCGATGCTGATCATCAGTGCGAACATGCGCTCGAACGCGCCGCGCACCTTGGTCCACTAAAAAGCAGAAAGGTCGAAGTTTATGCCACAGCACTATCTCTACGGTGAACTCCGCACCCTTCCCTCCACCGAAGCCTACCGGAAGTTCTTCGACATCGCTGAAACCGCGGTGATCTGCATTGACATGCACAAGGGCCATCTGTCGGACGCACCCGAGTGCCCGTGTCCGGCGCCGCGCGGACGCCCGCTGGTAGGGCCAATCGACACCTTCCACGACACAGCGCGGGGCATGGGGATTCGGATTGTTCATGTCAAATCCCAACTGCGCAAATCCGGTGCAGACGACCTCAACGGCATTCCAAGCGCCTGGCGGTTGGGATTCAGCGAATATGTCGGCGGGATCCCCAATATCGCCGAACATGCGATCGAGGGAAGCGAATGGACCGATCTGGTGACGCGGGTCGAACCCGGGGACGAAATCGTCAGTTCAAAGAAGCGTCTGTCGGCCTTCTATCCCAGCGATCTGGATTTTTTGCTGCGCCAGATGGGCGTCAAGACGATCGTACTGACGGGTATCATGACGGATTGCTGCATCCTGAGTACGGCCTTCGAGGGATCGAACCGCAACTACCGTGTCGTCACAGTCCGCGACCTTGTTGCGGGAACGAACGACGAGCTGGAGGAGGCAGCGCTGAAGATCATGTCGCTGAACACCGGACTCGTCATGGATTCCGGCGATCTGATCGAGGCGTGGACTAGCAGTTACGTCTCGGCATCAGCGGGATCGGATCGACGGTGAATCGATCAGGCTCAGAAGTCCAGCCCTTGCAGATCTATTCGTAAGGTGTGAGGCCACGGAGGGTCTTGAGCCTGCGAACGTAGTTGTGGGGCTGCCGTGACGAACGTGTCCCATAGTGCTTCCGGCTCTTCCGGCGGCTGGATCGCACCATCAAACCGTGGGATCAAACAGTTGGCTACCCTGCTGCGTTTGTGAGATGAGGTCTTCCGTGATTTGGGCAGAAGAGCGCCGGTACGACCAAAACCGCTTCGCGCGCTGTGCAATCGCAAGCCGCATTGTGTGCGCTTCAAGGCTTGGACAACAACAGTCCCCCAGAGACCAGGCATGAGACCGGATGTTTGCCGACTACGATCGCTCTGCCCGGGTCAAGGGCGACCGTGGCATGCATAAGTGGGTTAAATCTCTGGATGATCGCCGTTGAAGGGTCCGGTGGGTTGCTTCGAAAGCGCAGTTCGTAGCCTGGTGGGGAGGTCCGAGAACGATGATGCCGCGTTGAGCCAGGCCATTGGGCCTGCAACGGGTCGTTCATTGAGATCCGAGGTTAAACCAGATGGTTTTTGCCTTCTTGCTGCTTCGGTTCTGAATCCGGTGCGGCCGCTGGGAAGAATAGCAGATGAAGTCCCCCGGGATCAGCATGTGGTTGACGCCATCGACCTCGACATGAAGCTCTCCTTCGAGGAGAAACCCGTATTCGTGACCGTCATGCGTGATCGAGACGTCGTTCGAGGCGCTACCCGGTCCGTATTCGTTGATCGCCACGGTTACGTCGTTGAGGGTGTCTTCCGTCAGTATCCTGCGGATCACGTCCTCTGCGGTTACCACGACGCGCGCATCGGCCGATCGCACGACAATGTTTTGCTTGTCGGCGTTGCCGTCGGTCAGGTCTGACATCTTTACGCCCAGCGTTTCGCTAATAACGATTAGCGAGCCGATCGATGGTGCCGCGCGACCGCGTTCGACCAAGCTAAGCATCGATGTGCTCAAGCCACATTCTTCTGCGAGTTGCTGGAGAGTCATTCGTCGGCTCTTCCGTATCTGCCGAATGCGTTGTCCGATGATCCTCAGCGTCAGCATTGCAGTATTGCTGAGCTGTGGATCCTGAGATTTGGGTTTCGACTGGTTTGCCAAAGTCTTGATCTCTCGTAGGGTCTGACACCGCCGGCGAAAGGAATACGTCACGCGATCTTCTTAATGCAAACTTGGCACTTCTGCGAGATGAATGTCAACACAGTTAAATTGTCATTGCGGGAACGGACGGCGCAGCGTTGTAAAAAATGCATATCTTTCATTGATATGAAGGGATGTTTCCGTGCCATCTAACACCTTTTGGCGGAAGAAAAATTTATCTTTTTTAAAATTAATCCAATAATAGTAAATTTGGTTCCTGATCTGTTACCTCATGGTATAGATGTGGTCCCCTCCTGGGAAGTTGGACCGGTCTGAGTGAGGATTTTCCGCTACGGGGACGTCACCCTGTTTCTGGTCCGGACGTCATGCGACCTTTCGGGTTGGTTGGTTCCCTCCCGGAATCTGGACCACCCTAAGTATGGAATCCGGGCGGTTGGTCGGCTAGGGATGATGTCTTGAGCCAAGGCAGCATGGCCATCGGCGGTTGGTCACCGATTGCGCCATGCGGTCTAGCTTCGTTGTATTCCCGGCGCCAGGTTTCGACCTTTTCGCGGGCGTCTTCGCGGCTCAGGAACCAGTGCTGCGCGAGGCATTCCAGACGCACGATGGCATTGTAGCTCTCGTGACCTGCCACGGGTCTTTCATCCAGCAGCGACGG
Source organism: Defluviimonas sp. SAOS-178_SWC (assembly GCF_039830135.1). NCBI lineage: Bacteria > Pseudomonadati > Pseudomonadota > Alphaproteobacteria > Rhodobacterales > Paracoccaceae > Albidovulum > Defluviimonas sp. SAOS-178_SWC. The sequence goes on from NZ_CP156081.1 coordinate 3,235,643, forward strand.
GAGCCCGGTTGGTGTTTACGCCGATCGGCGCAGGTTGAGCAATCGCCCGACGCGCGGAGCTTTCATCTCGCGCAGTGGGGCGGGCGATTGCGGTGGTCAGGGCCCGCGCGTAGTCTGCCGGTGTCAGGTAGTCCAAGGCCGAGTGCGGGCGTTCGGTATTGTAGTCGGCAGCCCAGGCGGCGATCACGATCCGCGCGCGGGCCAAGTTGCGGAACATGGTCTCGTTGAGCAGCTTGTCCCGCATCCGCCCGTTGAAGCTCTCCACGAAGCCGTTCTAAATCGGCTTGCCCGGCGCGATGTAGTGCCACTCGACCGGTGCGCGGCAGCGAAGGTTAAGATTGCATTACTGGTCAGTTCGGTGCCGTTGTCAGAGACAATCATCCCCGGCTTTCCGCGGCGCTCGATCAGGGCCGTCAGTTCACGCGCCACACGGCGCCCCGAGATCGAGGTGTCCGGGATCGCCGCGAGGC